>NZ_CP036295.1:1190000-1490000 GCF_004801255.1 Desulfovibrio desulfuricans
TTCTAAGTTTAGGATGTGCAAACCGTACCGCAAACCAACTCAGGTGGGTGGGATGAATAATCCAAGGCGCTCGAGAGAACTCTGGCCAAGGAACTCGGCAAAATAACCCCGTACCTTCGGAAGAAGGGGTGCTCCTCCGGGTGAAGTTAATTCACTTAACGAGCCTGAGGGAGCCGCAGAGAAATGGTGGTGGCGACTGTTTACTAAAAACATAGGTCTGTGCGAAGTCCTAAAGACGACGTATACGGACTGACGCCTGCCCGGTGCCGGAAGGTTAAAAGGAGAGGTCAGCGCAAGCAAAGCTTCGAATTGAAGCCCCGGTAAACGGCGGCCGTAACTATAACGGTCCTAAGGTAGCGAAATTCCTTGTCGGGTAAGTTCCGACCTGCACGAATGGCGTAACGATCTCCACACTGTCTCGGCCAGAGACTCGGTGAAATTGAAGTCGCGGTGAAAATGCCGTGTACCCGCAGAAAGACGGAAAGACCCTGTGCACCTTTACTATAGCTTGACATTGGGATTTGGAACTGCATGTGTAGGATAGGTGGGAGACTGTGAACTCTGTACGCTAGTATGGGGGGAGTCATTGTTGAAATACCACCCTTGTTTTTTCAGGTCCCTAACCCTCTACCGTTATCCGGTGAGGGAACAGTGTCTGGTGGGTAGTTTGACTGGGGCGGTCGCCTCCTAAAGAGTAACGGAGGCATGCAAAGGTTCCCTCAGGCTGATTGGAAACCAGCCGTCGAGTGCAAACGCATAAGGGAGCTTGACTGCAAGAGAGACATCTCGAGCAGGTACGAAAGTAGGTGTTAGTGATCCGGTGGTCCCGAATGGAAGGGCCATCGCTCATTGGATAAAAGGTACGCCGGGGATAACAGGCTGATCGCATCCAAGAGTTCACATCGACGATGCGGTTTGGCACCTCGATGTCGGCTCATCACATCCTGGGGCTGAAGCAGGTCCCAAGGGTACGGCTGTTCGCCGTTTAAAGTGGTACGCGAGCTGGGTTTAAAACGTCGTGAGACAGTTTGGTCCCTATCTTCTGTGGGCGCTGGAGAATTGAAAGGGCCTGTCCCTAGTACGAGAGGACCGGGATGGACGCACCCCTGGTGGACCTGTTGTCGTGCCAACGGCACAGCAGGGTAGCTATGTGCGGAAGGGATAACCGCTGAAAGCATCTAAGCGGGAAGCCTGCCTTAAGATTAGTTCTCCCTGGAGCAATCCCTAAAGGGCCGAGGTAGACTACCTCGTTGATAGGCTGGAGGTGGAAGCGCCGCGAGGCGTGCAGCTGACCAGTACTAATAGCCCGTGAGGCTTGTTTTTGAAAAAAACTCCTTCCGTCCCTGTCAATTAATATTTTTGACAAATTTCGTTGATAGCCATGGAGGAGAGGGTACACCCGATCCCATTCCGAACTCGGAAGTTAAGCTCTCCATCGCCGATGATACTGCATAACGTCATGTGGGAAAGTAGGCCGCTGTCAACGATTGCTCCAAAGCCCCTTGCTGCTGCTAGCGCAAGGGGCTTTGTGTTTTGCTGCGCTTCCCCTTGCCCTGCTTCGCCTCCTCCGGCCCCCACATACGCCCCGCAGCCGCTGCCTGTAGTTTGACCAGGCCAGCAGTACCTGCAACGCCCTGCCGTGTTCCGTCGTCGCTTCCTTCCTGCATCCCTTCCTTCCCCATACCTTTGCACCACTTCCTTTTGCACCACTTCCTTCTTTTCTGAACCACCGCATCCCTTAGGCCTGCTCCCATTTGAAATCCCTTGCCTACAGTTTTGGGTGAGCCCGTCAGGCGCATTTACGCAAACCCGCCTTTTTTGGTCTGGCGGCGTCAAAAGCATTTTTTTAATGCTCACGTACTTGAGTACGCTGCGCTTAAAAAAATGCTTTTTCCTTGCCAGATCAGAAAAATACGTATTTTGCAAATTCACCTAACACCAACCATCGCCTCGCTCCGCTCCGGCGAGTCAAAGGAATTCTACCCCACAACCTGCTTCTGGTGTCGGGATGTAAAAGGCAAATGCAAGTATCATCATAGTTAATGCCGCTGACTTCGTGCACAGCTTAAGGGCAGTCTTGAGTGCCGCAAATGTTGTGCTCCGCGTAAGGCGTCCCAAATTCCGCCAACCGGCGAACGATCACGCCCGAAGGGCGGCAACCCGCCCAGCTCCGGCGAGTCAAAGGAAGGTTACCCCCCCCAAAACCTGCTTCTGGTGACGGGCTGCGAAAGGCAAATGGAAGTAACATCGTAGTCAGTTCTTCTGACTTCGTGCACAGCTCAAGGGCTGTCTTGAGTGCCGCAATGCCGTGCGCCGCGCAGGCGTCCCAAACTTCGCCAACCGGCGAACCATCACGCCCGAAGGGCGGCAACCCTCCGCTCCGGCGAGTCAAAGGAAAGCTACCCCCACAACCTGCTTCTGGTGCCCGGCGGCTAAAGGCAAATGCAAGTATCGTCGTAGTTAACTCTTCTGTGTACCTCAAAGGCAGACGAGAGCGCGGATACAATCTGCAAGTTTTATGGAACGCCAAGAAAAGACAGCTGATAAACAGCGCGAATTGTTTTTTGAACACTGTCGATCTGTCTGGTACCAAAGTTCAATAATTACTGCGGGCCGTGGCCGTTGGCTGAAGCGGAATAACATTCAAAGCGGCAGCGGACTTTGGCATTTACGCGGCGCGGAGGGAGATCACCTGAGCGAGCGCAGCGAGGGAAGGAAGCTCCCGCAGCTAAAGCCGCGTGCCCTCGCTAGCCCAAGGGAGCTGAAAACTTTTCCTGGGGGTGCTTCGGGGGGGGATGCAAGGGGGGCCGCGAAGGGGGCGAAGCCCCATAACCGGCCCCACCTTGCCGTGCGCCGCGCAGGCGTCCCAAACTTCGCCGACCGCCGAGCCATCACGTCCGGAGGGCGGTAATACTCCCAGTGCAGGCTGATCACTCGGGAGAAAAATTCTTCACCCTTGGTTTCTGGTGAACCCGTCAGGCGTATTTACGCAAACCCGCCTTTTTTGGTCTGGCGGCGTCAAAAGCATTTTTTTAATGCTCACGTACTTGAGTACGCTGCGCTTAAAAAAATGCTTTTTCCTTGCCAGACCAGAAAAATACGTATTTTGCAAATTCCCCTAACACCAACCATCGCCTCGCTCCGCTCCGGCGAGTCAAAGGAAGGCTACTCCCCAACCTGCTTCTGGTGCCGGGCTGCGAAACGCAAATGGAAGTAACATCGTAGTCAGTTCTTCTGACTTCGTGCACAGCTTAAGGGCAGTCTTGAGTGCCGCAATGTTGTGCTCCGCGTAAGGCGTCCCAAATTTCGCCAACCGGCGAACGGTCACGCCCGGAGGGCGGCAACCCGCTCCGCTCCGGCGAGTCAAAGGAAGGCTACCCCACAACCTGCTTCTGGTGTCGGGCGGTTAAAGGCAAATGCAAGTAACATCGTAGTCAGTTCATCTGACTTCGTGCACAGCTTAGGGGCCGTCTTGAGTGCCGCAATGCCGTGCGCCGCGCAGGCGTCCCAAACTTCGCCAACCGGCGAACGATCACGCCCGGAGGGCGGCAACCCTCCGCTCCGGCGAGTCAAAGGAAGTCTACCCCACAACCTGCTTCTGGTGCCGGGCTGCGAAAGGCAAATAAAAGTAACATCGTAGGCAGTTCATCTGACTTCGTGCACATCTTAAGGGCAGCCTTGAGTGCCGCAATGTTGTGCGCCGCGCAGGCCTCCCCAACTTTGCCGACCGGCGAGCCATCACGCCCGGAGGGCGGCAACCCGCCCAGCTTCTGCGAGTCAAAGGAAGGCTACTCAACACCTGCTTCTGGTGCCGGGCTGTTGAAGAAAAATGCAAGAATCGTCGTAGTTAACTCTTCTGTGCAACTCAAAGGCAAACGAGAGCGCGGATACAATCCGCAAGTTTTACGGAACGCCAAGAAAAGGCAGCTGATAAACAGCGCGAGTTGTTTTTGAACACGAGTGGAGCTGGTCTAGCTCCAGACTTTCAATCATTGCTGCGGACAGTGATTGTTGGCTGAAGCGGAATAACATTCAAAGCGGCAGCGGACTTTGGCATTTACGCGGCGCGGAGGGAGATCACCTGAGCGAGCGCAGCGAGGGAAGGAAGCTCCCGCAGCTAATGCCGCGTGCCCTCGCTAGCCATGGGAGCTGAAAACTTTTCCTGGGGGTGCTTCGGGGGGGATGCAAGGGGGGCCGCGAAGGGGGCGAAGCCCCATAACCGGCCCCACCTTGCCGTGCGCCGCGCAGGCGTCCCCAACTTCGCCAACCGGCGAACGATCACGCCCGAAGGGCGGCAACCCCCCCAGCTCCGGCGAGTCAAAGGAAGGTTACCCCCCCCCCAACCTGCTTCTGGTGACGGGCTGCGAAAGGCAAATGGAAGTAACAACGTAGTCAGTTCATCTGACTTCGTGCACAGCTCAAGGGCAGCCTTGAGTGCCGCAATGCCGTGCGCCGCGCAGGCGTACCAACTTCGCCAACCGGCGAGCCATCACGCCCGAAGGGCGGCAACCCGCTCCGCTCCGGCGAGTCAAAGGAAGGCTACTCCGCAACCTGCTTCTGGTGTCGGGATGTAAAAGGCAAATGCAAGTATCATCATAGTTGATGCCGCTGACTTCGTGCACAGATCAAGGGCAGCCTTGAGTGCCGCAATGCCGTGCGCCGCGCAGGCGTACCAACTTCGCCAACCGGCGAGCCATCACGCCCGGAGGGCGGCAACCCGCCCAGCTTCTGCGAGTCAGTTGTTCACCCGCCCTTAAATCGGTAAAGCTGGAGTTACCAGACAACAGCAAACCGAGTGAGGAAGCGGGTGAACAACCTATTGGAACACTGCAACCAGGCTTATGCTTTGAAAACATGATGGGGGTCATCCCATAGCAGTTCTGGGGCTTTTTGCACTCATGGTAATCTACTGTCGAAGGTCAGCGGGGCGTCTGGTCGGCAGCTCGCCCGTTAAAGCTGCGCACAAAGTCCAGGCAGTCCCTGCCCGGTAGAGGCTTGCTGAAGTAATAGCCTTGAAACGTCTGGTAGCCGATCTCGGTAAAAATGCGCAGCTGCCGCTCGTCTTCCACGCCCTCGACCACGGTTGTTATATGCAGGCTACGGCTCAGGTCGAGAATGCTGCGTACGATCTGCTCCTGCACATTGCTGTTGAGGCTCTCGGTCAGCGAGCGGTCCACCTTGACTGTGGTGACGGGGAACGCCCTGAGATAACGCAGCGACGTGTGCCCCATGCCAAAATCGTCAATGGCCAGACGCACGCCCAATACTCTCAGGCGGGTGAGCAGGTCCAGCGTATGGGTGTCGGGCTCAAGAATGGACGATTCCGTAATTTCAAGTTCGAGCTGGGTTGGCTTGAGCCCCTGGCTGTGCAGCGTCTCCAGCACCATTTTGGCAAATCCGGCGTTGCGCAGCTGGCGAGGGGTAATGTTGACGGCAATGACCAGGTCGTGGGGCACGGCGGCACTCCAGGCCGCCCTCTGCTTGCAGGCCTCGCTCAGAATAAACTGACCGAGCCTGTCAATGCGGTTCATATCCTCTGCAAGCGCAATGGTAATGGGCGGCGCTATGGGGCCGTACACGGGGTGGTCCCAGCGCAGCAGGGCTTCTACGCCAACAACTCGCCCGGAGGCATGGTTGCACTGGGGTTGAAACACCAGGTACATCTGGTTTTCTTTGGCATTGAGCGCGCGATCGAGGTCATGGGCCAGCGTGTGCGCCAGCCGTCCCACCTCGCCGGGCAGGGTAAGGCATTTGTGCGTGTCGGGCGAGCCAGATTCGCAGCGGCTGGCCACCTTCAGCAGGGTTTGCATCACCTGCTTGCCGTGTTTTTCACGTACCGCATCCGAGAGGGTGACAAAGGGCAGATAAATCAAAAAACCCAGCATGAGGTTGATGATCTGCACAACCGTGCCGCTGAGGCTGCCGACGGCCGCATATCCGCTGAACAGCGGGGGTGTTGTCCAGGCGACGCCGACGCTGGTATGCGGCAGAAAGCCCAGAACCGTTGCCGCATATGCCACAATGGTCTGCACTGCGGGCACCAGCAAAAAAGGGATGGCAAACGCGGGGTTGAGCACCAGCGGAATGCCAAAAATAAGCGGCTCGTTAACGTTGCACAGGGCGGGCACAAGGGCCAGAAGACAAAGTTTTTTTATGCCTCTGTCCCGGCAGCGCACAAAAACCGCAAGGCAAAGGGCCATGGTAGACCCTGACCCGCCCAGGCGTGTAAACGTATCAAAAAAAACTTTTGTGAAAATATACGGCGGCGGAGTGGCGAGCATGGTGGCCTTGGCATTGGCAAGGCCCGCCGGGGTGAGAATATTTACATCTACCGAGTTGAGTACATTGGGCCCGTGAGCGCCAAAAAACCAGAGCACCTGCGAGGCTGTGCTGTACAGCAGGCCAAATCCCAAGCCGTCCCCGCTGTGCAAAAAGGGCAGGGCCAGCAGTCTGCTTGTCACAAGCTGCAGGTCGGTTATGCCGTAGAACGTCAGGAGCAGTCGTATGAGCGCAAACAAAAGAATGGTGATCACGGCTGCAGGCATTATCATGACCACATCGCGTACCACGGGGTCGTAGCCCGCAACTTCTTCCGGCAGGTGAAATCTGCGGTAGCTGGCAAGCCGCACAAAAACCGAGCTGCTGGACATGGATACGACCATGGCCAGCAGCAGCCCCCGATCCATGGAAAAGCTGATAGCCCACGAGCCTGTTTGCTCCGGGGCAACGATGACAAAAAAGCACGACAGTACCACAATCGAACCCAACATGGGGCTGATGGCAGGGGCGGACGGGCTGATCATGCTGGCGCGCATGGCGTTTGCTCCGCCAAGGGCGCAGACCAGCGCGAGGGCAGCTATGTCAAATGTCGCGGATATCAGATTGTCGCAGGCGCGCACGCCCACTGGCCCAAGCAGGGCGTCAACGGCCCTTTGCGCTTCCTCGGAGGGCAGATTGCGCAGCAGTACGGTGAAAGAGCCGATCATGATGAGCGGCAAGACTATGAACAGCCCCCTCCGGATGGAGAGAAAAGCCGGGCGTCCGCTCAGATCGTCTAGCAGGCACAAAAGTGAATGAGCCAACGTGTTGCCGTTCATATGTTGTTTGCCGAGCGCGTCAGCTCCTGGGGGCGTTTGTCATGTACTGGCAGTTTGCGGCTGCGGCAATATTTGCTTCTGGTTTAGTCAAAAGTGCGCACAGACAATAATATATTGGCTGGGGAGTCGCGTCAGCCTGCCCATCTGGATGCAACATTGCTGTATTTTTTTAAATTCCACGTTTGCAGGACACATATTAGCGCCCTATGTAATATCAGGAGCTAAAACAATCAAGCTTTCAGGCAGGTATGACGCATAAATGTTAAGTTTTTTGCGATAGCGCCAACGATGTTTGCGGGTATTTACTGGATGTAAGGGGCAACGCGTCTGGTAATATGTTATTGCTGCAAGAGATTGCAGTTAATTTAGCAGTTGTTTATTAAAAATATTTAATTCAAAAATTAATTTTTGTGGTCATATTTAGCTATGTATATTTCAAAAAAATCTATATTCAAGATGATTTTGTTGTTTAGCTGTGTTATTTATTTTTTATAATTGGGTGTTTTATCGAGGATAAAGATGATGCTCACAAGAAAAACAGTGCCAAAAACCATGAATTGTGCGCCAAAAATCCAAAAGACTAAAGGCACGGTAAAGTAGAACGCCCTCATGCCCATGGAAAAATGGTTCGCCCCCATATTGAGGTACTTTTCTGCCATGTAACCAAGGTGGGCATTGTCCTCGTGCCCGGTCTCCGCGCCAAGCATAAAGCCGACATGCGTGTAGAGCCTGAGTGAAGAGGCAAAGCAAAAAAAAGCCAGAAAAAAATTCAGCAGCAGGGCCAGAACCTTAAAGGCAAACATGCTGGGCTCGACCGAGCCGAAAAAATTCAGGGAGTGCCATGTGTGACGGACGTTTTCGCCATTGCCGGTGAGCGAGAGCACCCCCACGGCCAGCAGAACGCTTGTGGACGCCATAAATGTCGAGGCCATGGTAGCGTTGCGCAAGGTCTGCACGGCGAGTATGCCGTTTTTGGTTTCAAGTACGGATGTTACCCATTGAACCCTTGCGGTGCGCGATATGCCGTGAATTGTATAGCCCGGGTCAATGCCCTCGCGCCAGTGTATATAAAGATTGTAGGCGGAATACAGCCCTACAGAGGTGCAAAAGCACAGCAGGTCAAACGTGTACATGGGCCTCCTTGCGCGCAGATGGTCAAGGCAGCTGCGGCTTATTGATATATACTCCTGCAAATGTCATGGAGGCAACCGTCTTGCATGCGGCAGCGCCGGCAGGCGGGATGCGTACTCTGCCGCCTTGCTGCCTGGCTGGTTTGTTCAGCCCGTGATTTCCTTAAGGTCGCGCCTGTCGACTGCAATGTGCTCATCCAGGGCGACGCGGCACCGGCAAAGCCCTGGTGTCCCTTGCCCTGCACCATCGAGCCCGCGCCGCAACCAGCCCTTTGTTACCTTCAACTGCGGCGGCTTTACTGAAGAGCTCATCAGCAGCGAACTTTTTGGCTACGAAAAAGGCGCGTTTACCGGCGCAACAACCGGCAAGGTGGGGCTGCTTGAGGCCGCCAACGGGGGCACGGTCTTTTTGGACGAAGTGGGCGAAATGCCGCCTGGCCATGCAGGTACGGCTGCTGCACGTGCTGCAGAAAAGACGCATCCTGTGGGTAGGCGGCACCCGCCCCGTGGATCTGGATATCCGCATTATCGCGGCCACAAACCGCGATCTGAAGTGCGAGGTGGAAAAGGGCAATTTTCGCGAAGACCTGTTTTTTCGGCTCAATGTGGTCAGCACCACCTTGCCGCGTCTGGCGGAGCGGCGAGAAGACATACCGCTGCTGGTGCGGCATTTTATCGAAAAATACCGGCTGGCTTTTCGCAAACAGGTCTTTGACGTGGATGATCAGGCCCTGGCGGCGATTATGGGGTACAGCTTTCCCGGCAATGTGCGCGAGCTAGAAAGTATCGTCGAGCGGGCCGTGGCGCTTACCGAGGGCCAAACCATAAGCCTTGCCGATCTGCCAGAAGACATCCGGCGGCTGGAATTCGACACCCTTGAGGGCGACGGATTGCCCACGCTGGCCGAGATGGAGCGCCGTTATGTGCTAAAATACTTTAAAAAACTGGCGACAACAAAAAACTTGCCGCAGAGGTTTTGGGCATGCCCCGCACAACCCTGTGGCGCAAACTCAAGGAATACGGCGTGGAGTAACGAGCCGTGCGCCGTTGCCCCCGCACGTTGGCCTGTGCGCGGCCTGGCCATAGTGAGGCACTGGCCGCGCACATGTGCAGGGTCTTGATTTAAAAGCTGAAAGACTCCGGTGGGTTGCCGCTAAAATCAAACATAAACGCCGTGCCGTGGTCAACGCTGAAAACGGTAAAGTCCGGGTTTTCAGCCGAGCCGTAGATGGAGCGTACAAGGCCGTTGTTTTCAATAATACGCTGCTTGACGTGCATATCGTCGTCCAGATTGGCCGTGCCCTTGACGCGCAGGGTCACCATCGTGGGCGATACGCACGAAAACTCCAGCCGGGGGTCTGCCTGCAGCTGGGCAAAAGTCTGTTTGCTGCGCGCGGTGCAGAACCACAGACGGCCTTTTTCCTCAAACTGAAACTGAAAGGGCCGCACTCGGGCCGCGCCAGCGTCAGAAGTGGCGATAAATACGGTGGTGTTGGCCGAGAGAAAGTCGATGACCTTTTTCATGGTGTCTCCTGTTTTTATTCTATGTCGAACTATTTAGGTGTAAAAACATGCGCACGACGCGCTGCCTCCCGTTTACTGCACGGCATCCATATGATGCCGTGGCAAAACAGAAAAAACAAACCTGAAGCCTTGTCAGGATATGGCCGTAAGGCTGATGTTGCGCAGCACTTTTTCCAGCCCGCGCACAAGCGTTTCTCTCTCGGCCTGCGGCATGTCGCCCCATACGGCGGCCAGCAGGGTTTGCGAAATGGCTTCAAAATCCGGCTGGGCGGCCTGAGCCTTGGCCGAAAGTGAAACCAGGGTCACCCGCGAATCGTGCGGCGAAGGGGTTTTGAACACGTAGCCTGCCTGTTCCAGCTTGTTGACCAGTGTGGTTACGGTGTTTTTTTGCTTGCCGATGGCCTCGGCCAGCGCGCTCATGTGCAAGGGGCCCCGAGCCGCCAGGGCATGCAGAATAGCCCCGTGCGACGGGGCCAGACCGCTGTGCCCGCGCTTTTCAAGCTCGGCGACGATCAGGCTGTTGGCCTGCGTGCGTAGGCGGCTGACAAGGGAGACAATGTGGTTTGTTTCCATGCGTGCAAATTACTTCGACGTAGAACTAATGTCAACAGCAAAACTGCCCCTCTGTCTGCCCAGGCCGCCAGTGTATGCCGCCAGTGTATGCCGTCTGGGCAGGCCGCCAGTGTATGCCGTCTGGGCCAGGCCGCTGCATAGCCCTTGAGCACCGGGCATCTGCGCGGCCCGTTACGCAGCCCGCACCACAGGCCGCGGACCAAACAGGATGGGCGGCTTTTTGCGGGTTGGCGCATGCAAAAACCCCGGCATTACTCAGGGCAATGCCGGGGCGTATCCATCAGTGTATCGCGGGCCGCGCTCGCAAGGCGCGTGGCGTTATTTGCCTGACTGGAGCTTGAGACCAGCTTCAAAATGGTTGAGTTTCATGGCGCGGCGAACCTTTTCGAGGGTTTTTGCGGCCTTGGCATAAGCCTTGTCCGTACCGGCCTTGAGCACGTCGATGACAAAGGGGATGTCCTGCTCGTACTGCTGGCGGCGGGTGCGGATGGGGGCAAGAATCTGCTGCATGATCTCGTTGAGAAACTTTTTGACCGGCACGTCGCCAAGACCGCCGCGCTGGTAATGGGCCTTCATTTCGTCCAGATTGGGGTAGGGCGAATTGAACTTGGCAAAGTCGTCGGGCTTGGCAAAGGCGTCCAGATAGGTGAACACCGTGTTGCCCTCGATCTTGCCGGGGTCGGAGGCCTTGAGATGGCCGGGATCGGTGAACATGCTGAAGATCTTGTCGTGCACTTCTTTTTCTGAATCGCTCAGATAGATGCAGTTGCCGATGGATTTGCTCATCTTGGCCTTGCCGTCAATGCCGGGCAGGCGCAGGCAGGCGGAGTTCTGCTCCAGCAGAATCTGCGGCTCCACCAGGGTGTCGCCGTAGGTGCTGTTGAACTTGCGCACAATTTCAACGGTCTGCTCAAGCATGGGCTTCTGGTCTTCGCCCACGGGCACGGTGGTGGCTTCAAAGGCCGTAATGTCCGCCGCCTGGCTGATGGGGTAGGTAAAAAAGCCCACGGGGATGCTCTGTTCAAAATTTTTCTGGGCAATCTCGGCCTTGACCGTAGGGTTGCGCTGCAGACGCGACACGGTGACAAGGTTCATGTAGTGGAAGCTCAGCTCGTAGAGTTGCGGCAGCTGCGACTGAATGAAGATGGAAGACTTGGCGGGATCAATGCCGCAGGCAAGATAGTCGAGCGCCACTTCAAGAATGTTGTTGCGCACTTTTTCCGGATTATCGGCATTGTCGGTCAACGCCTGCGCGTCGGCCAGCATGATGAAAATTTCATCAAAATTGCCGGAATCCTGCAGCAGAACGCGCTGCCTGAGCGAGCCGGCGAAGTGTCCGATGTGCAGCTTTCCCGTGGGGCGGTCCCCGGTCAGAATGATCTTGCTCATAATGTTCTGCGCATGCCCCTGACGCGTGACGTCAGGAATGCAGCCTCCATTCGTGATTTTTTTGCGGTGTCTTGCGGGGTTGCCCGCACAGCGCGCCCTGGCAGCGGCAGTTGCTATTGGGCAGGGCGTAGGCGTTCCCGTATACACCAAGGATGCCCAGGCCACAAGGGGCGGCGCGCAAAGGCTGAATACACGGGATGGCTTGTGTTTTTATTCACTTGCGAGCTGTGCGCCTCCGGCGTATGTTTTGGCTGTGGGCGGCAGTGTGCCGCCTGCGCGGGATAAAATTATTAAAGTGTGCTATTTTAGTTTGTTATGCGCTTTGTGCGTGCTGTTCATGTAAAGGGAGTGCAACTATGAAAAAGATGCTTTTTGCCGCAGGGCTGTGCTCGCTGATGTTTGCCGCAACCGCCTTTGCGGGTGAACCCCAGCTCTACACCAAGGAAACGCTCAAAACCTGGAACCGCGACAATGTGGCCGGGGGCCAGGGCACGCTGTACGGCCAGTTTGGCTTTACCCGCAACGACGCTTCCAAGGATATGGTTATCAAGGAAATCGGCTGGATGACCCTGCAGCCCGGCGCTTCCATCGGCATGCACAAGCATGAAAACAACGAGGACGCCTATATCATCGTTTCCGGCGAGGGCGTGTTTACCGACAGCGCGGGCAAGGAAACCCCGGTAAAAGGCGGCGACATCACCATCGCCCGCCCCGGCGACACCCACGCCCTGAAAAACAGCGGCAAGGAACCGCTGGTATTTCTTGATGTGATCGGTCAGCGCTAACACCGCGTATTTTTTCTACACAGCAAGACCCCGGCCATATGGCCGGGGTCTTGCTGTTATGGACAAAAATTTTTGTCAGTGGTGCGGGGGGATCCACAGGGGGACAGGCAAAACTTCGTAGGGCGCATAGCCAAGGCCCGGCTCTGCCGTGCGCAAGCCGTGCGTTACTCGCCAGTCTTGTCCGTGGTCAGCAACAAGACCGCGCCGAGCACCAGCGCCCCGCCAAGCCAGCCAGCTGCGCTGAAGCTTTCGTTCCAGAAAAGCCAGACCCACAGCGTGCCGAGCACAGGCTCAAGATGGCAGGTTACGGCCGCCCGCACCAGGCTGATGCGTTTAAGCCCCAGCCCGTAACAGATGTAGGCCAGATAACAGGTGAGCAGCCCCAGCGCAAACAGCCAGCCCCAGGTGGAGGGGGCGTGGTTGACCGTTACGGGGCCGCCGAGGCCAAGGGCAGCCACGCCCCCCAGCAGCATGAAGCCGTAAATGCTGGCTGTGGAATATCGGCTCTGCCACCAGCGGTAAAAGGGGTAGTGCGTGGCATAGCACAGGCCTGCGAGCAGGCCGCAGGCAATGCCCGTCAGCGATGCCTGACCCGGCAGGCTGCCGCCCGAAAAGCACACAAGCGCCGTGCCGCAAAGGGCAATGCCCACTGCCAGCGCCTTGCGTTTTGTTATGCGCTCGCCAAACATGCAGCGTGAAAAAACAGCCACCCACACTGGCGCAGTGTACAGCAAAACCACGGCGGTGGCGCCGCCGCTAAGCTTGATGGCCATCTGCATGGCCCCAAAAAAGACCCCGATGCCCCACGCGCCAAACAGCATAAAAATCAGGATATGCTTCAGCCTGATGCACAGCCCGCCGGTTACGGCGGCGTGCGCCAGAAAAAAGGCGCAGCCGATGGCCGCCCGCCAGAATGCGGTTTCGAGCGGCAACACGCCAGCAAACTGGCAAATTTTTGAAACAGCTCCCAGCAGCGACCACAGCAGGGCCGCAAGCAATATCCACAAATAGCCGTTCAGCATGGTTTGACGCATGGCAGTGATAAAAAGGGGTTACGCAAGGCCCAGAGCTGTGCACACAAGTTCCGCGATGCACGTCTGGTCCTGCGGCAGGGGGGTATTGTTCCAGCCGTCGCCAGCCAGCCATAGGGGCACGCGCCGGGCGGCCTCGCTGACATCGTTGTGGCTGCCGTCGTCATCCATGCCGTGGTCGCTTGTCACCAGCACCGCATAGCCTGCCGTCAGCCATTCGGGCAGCCAGCGGGCCAGCAGGCCGTCGGCCCTGCGGGCGGCGTCGCGGTATTCGCGGCTGTTCGCGCCGTAAAGATGCCCGGCATTGTCTATGCCCATGCTGTGCACCAGCAGCAGGTGCGGGTCATGCCGCCGTCGCAGGCTGACGGCATCGTGAAACAGCTCGTCGTCCGGGTAGGCGTCGGTACGGTAAAACAGGCCGTGGGCGATGGGCAGGGCGGGGTTGTCGGTATGGCGGTCGCGGCCCGGTTCAAAGGGGGCCGCGTTGCACAGCTCGCTCATCCAGTGGTAGGCTGCGGCGGCCGTGGTAAGCCCCGCGTCGTGCGCCCGGCTGAAAATGGTGGGCGCGGGGCAGGGGCGGCTGTCGTCATTGTGGGTAATGCCGCTCTGCGCGGGGCGCAGGCCGCTGAGCAGCGTAACGTAAATGGGGCGCGAGAGGGGCGGCAGCTCGCCTGTCAGCTCTGTATAGCGGGCTTTGCCCGCCCCCTCGATCGACTGCATGTAGCTCATGCAGCGCCTGGCGGTGGCGGCGGCCAGACCGTCGAGCAGCACAAAGACCACGCGCGCCATCACCAGTCTCCTTTGCCAGCGGGGCGCGAGCCAAAATCAAGGCTTGCGGCCTGGGTGCGCAGCTGGGCGGCCGTGACGCCCCTGACCGCATAATTGCGCGCCAACCATGACAAAAAAGCGTAAATTTTATTGTACAGGGCATCGGCGGCCCGCTGGTCGGGGATATTGGGCGAGCCGCCGGGCAACATCTCGGACGAATGCCAGAACAGACTCAAAACCTTGCCGCCGCGCGCCATGTGCAGGCGGGTGGCCGCCCGCATGACAGCCGCATTGTGCCATACGGGGTTAGGACTCAATGCCCCCAAAAAGTGAAAGCTGTCGGCCCAGCCCGCGCCCTGGGCGCAGCCGTGCCACAGGCGGGCCAACGTGCGCGAAAGCGGTATCTGCGTCACGGGCGACTCCAGCAGACCGGGGGCGTCGTCAAGCCAGTACGGGTCGGAGGGCGCCAAAAAGTGGTCCGGTCCGTCCTTAAAGGCCCGCAAAGGGCACACGGAGCTGTCAAAGGTGATGCCTTCCTCGGCCAGCAGGGGGCGCACGCTATCTTTGAGGTCCCATCGCCCCATGCGAAAACTCGTCAGCGGCGCACCCTGAAAGTCGCGCCCTGCGTCAAGCAGCGTGCGCAGCCGTTGGCGCAGCAGCTGGCGGGGCAGGCGGTCGGTGCGGGTAGGGGGGCCGTGTTTTATTGCCTGTTCGGGGGCTTCGTCGCCTTCAAGCGGAGGGGTGCTCCAATGGTGCAGGTGCGCGGCAATTTCCGCATTGCAGTGGTCGCGCATCCATGCCAGATGCGAGCAGGCCTCCGCATTGGTAAAAACCGTGTGCGCGCAGAACAGCGTCAGCGGAAACCCCAGATCGCTGGTAAGCGGGGCAAGCCTGCGCAGCAGGGCCACATTGCGCACGCCGCAGCCTGTCGCTGCGTAATTGCCGGAAAAAAGGCCCTCTTCTTCCACATCAAGGCTTACAATCACGCGCAGGACGGGCTCGCTGTCGCGACTGGACGTATCGTCAATGTCGTAGGTCATGCGGCGAGCATAAGCCCAAGCTGGGCTCATGGCAATGCGGCGAATTATATTGCCCCTGTCTCGGGCTGGCTAGCTTGGCGTTACTTGGTAATTGTTTTTTAATTTTATTGTGTTATGTCGTGCGTGCTGGTGCGGCCTTGCAAAACCGGCTGGAATGCATACAATAATGCCCGTGGGACAAGGCGTCATGTCGCGCCCCCTGTAAGGCATAGGACTGGTAAGGAACAGCATGACCAACCCCCTGCGCGTCCTCTTTTTAATGGAGGATCTTTGCTTTGGCGGCACACAGCGCCAGACTCTCGAGCTGGCACGCCGCCTGGACCGCAACCGCTTTACGCCGGTAATGCTTACTCTTACCGGCCCTACCGATCTGGACAAGGCCGCACGGGACGCGGGCATAGAGCTGCACCACATGGGGCGGGGTCGCCGTGTTTCGCCTCTGTTTTTTGCGGCGCTGTGCTGGAGGCTGCGCGCCTTGCACCCGCATGTCATTGTGCCCTGCACGGCGTTGCCCAACATCTGGGGGCGCATATGGGGCAGGCTGGCCTGGCCTGGGGCTGGCGGCAACGCGCCGCTGGTGGTGGGAACCTGCCGCGGCGGCGGCGGCCCCAAGCGGCAGCATGAGCGCTGGCTGTGGCGGCTGACAGACCACATGATTTGCAATTCTGAAGCGCTGCGCGAAATTTTGCAGGGCTTTGGCGTGCCTCAGGGGCGGCTGAGCTATATTCCCAACGGGGTGGATACAGACTTTTTCGCCCCGGCAGCTGACGCGCCTTCGGCGCGCGCGCCCGAAATTTTGTGCGTGGCGCGGCTTGCTGGCGACAAGGATCACCTGACCCTGCTGCGGGCTTTTGAATATGTACTGCAGCGCCATCCCGACGCCCGGTTGCGCATCGTGGGCGACGGGCCGGAAGAAGCCAACCTGCGCGCGTGGGTGGGCTCCAACCCCGCTGGCGGCAATGTGGATTTTATCGCAGGTGGCCTCGACATGCGCGGGCACTACGCCCATGCGCGGGTTTTTGCCCTTTCGTCAGTGCGCGAGGGGCAGCCCAATGTCATTCTTGAGGCCATGGCCTGCGGCCTGCCCGTGTGCGCCACCTCGGTGGGGGGCATCCCCCGGCTTGTGCGCGACGGCGAGAACGGTTTTCTTTCGCCAGCAGGCGACGCTGCCCGGCTGGCGGAGAACTGCTGCCGCCTGCTGGCTGACGGGGCGTTGTGCGACGCCATGGGGCAGGCGGGCCGCGCCCGCGTTGAGCAAGACTTTTCCTTCACGGCCATGGTGGATGCGCATCAGGGCGTTTTTGCCGCCGCGCGCCGCCCGTAAGGCCGCAACTTGTCACAATGCGTTTGACCCTCTGGCTGAACGCGGCAGGAATACATGTGAACATAGATAGTGGATCGTTGCGTGCGCTTTTGCGGCCCCTGGCCCGGCGCAGGTATCTGAACATAGCAGCTTTGTGCTTTGCTGCGTGGTGCGTCGGCATGGGCGTGGCAGGTCAGCAAGCCCGCGCTGCAAGCGTTGCCGACACTGCGCCCGCCAAAGAGCAGACCCCCGCCAACGGGCAGAAGGCCGCCCCGCAGTCCATCCCCCAGACAGTCCCCCAGACCGCGCAGGGCGCTGATGCATCTGCTGCGTCTGCTGCATCTGCGACGCAGGAGCAGCCCGACAGCGGCAACCCTGTGGAAGTGCGCGAACTGTGGACAGGCTCTCTCTATTCCTCAACCTACCGTGTGGGCGTCTGTTTTTCCGCCCAGGGCAAGGTTCGCGGCGTGGTGCATCTGCGCCTGTACAACGGCAAGGTTGACGTGTACCACATAGATGGAACGGTGCTGAATAACGAGATCGAAGCACACCATTCTTCCGGTCACAAATTCAAGGGCCGTCTTGTGTCGGCTGATGCAGTCGAGGGCGTAATTAGCCTGAAAAACGGCATGAATGTGCGGCTTGAAGGCAAGCGCACCCACGACGCGCCGCTTGCACCCGAAGACTGCGCGCCGTTGCCCCAGTAAATTTGCGCCGCAAGGGCGCTGTCCGGCAGTCCTTGATGACCTGCCTGATGCCTCACGCAACTATTGGCCGTCAGCGCATCGGATGATCCGGCTGCCGTCCTTTTAAACAGAAAGTCAAAGGAGTGCCTATGTTCTGGATATGGTTTTTACTGGCCACCTCCCAATGCGCTCTGTTGTATATTTTGGCCCGCAGGGGCGAGAGCATGCCCCGCCGCATTGAGCAGGAAGCCGAGGCCAACCGGGCCGTGCCCGAAGACCAGTGGCCCTCTGTGGGGCTGATAGTGCCCGTGGCGGGGCGCGACCCGCGCATGGAAGGCGCGTTGCGCAGCCTGCTGAATCAGGATTACCCCCGTTTTGTGCCCGTGCTGGTGACCGCTGAAGAAAATGAACCAGCCGCCGAGCTTGTTGCCATGCTCAAGCAGGAATATCCCGCCTTGCGGCATGTGGTGGCGGGTACCGCCACCGGCTGCGGTCAAAAAAACCATAACAGCCTCCAGGGCGTGGCCGCTCTGGGAGACGAGGTGGACGTGTACGCGTTCTGCGACAGCACCCACATGGCCGATCCCGACTTTTTGCGGCATCTGGCCGCGCCCATGGCCAGGGGCGAAGCCTCGTTCAGCACCGGCTACCATGTGGTGGAGCCGCGCGACAATCAGCCCGTAACGCTGGCCTATGCGCTGTGCGTCATGCTCATGCGGTATTTGCAGGCCATGTCGGCCTTTACCCAGCTGTGGGGCGGCGCCATGGCCATGACCCGCGCGGCCTATACTAAATATGCTGTTGCCCAGCTGTGGGTCGAAAACGTGGTGGACGACTGCTCGCTGAGCGCCCTTTTGCAGGTGCGCGGAGCAAAAGTGCGGCTTTGCCCCGGCGCGCTGCTGCATACCGATGCCGTCAACCATTCACTGCCCGTATGGCGGGCATGGATGGACAGGCAGGTGCTTTTTCTCAAGTTTTGCATGCCGGGCCAATGGAAGCTGCTGGGCCTCATGTGCGTGATGATGGCTCTGCCCATGGTTTGCGCTGCGCTGGCTTTTTTGGGCTGGGTTGTCAATGTGGGCAGCGGCGCGGGCGTGCTGCTGGGGATATTCTGGCTGGCGGCTATGGTCAGCGCCCTGCATTTGTGGCGCGGCCTGCTCGCCAAGCCTGTGCCCCTGTGGCGCTGGTTCTGGGCATTTGTTGATGCCGTGCGCATGTTTACCTTTGTGTACTGGCAAAGCCTCAAGGCCTGGACCATCGTATGGCACGGCATACGCTATGAGGTTGGCCGGGGTGGCGTCGTGCTGCGCTCCGAGCGCAGCTAGCGGCTTTTTGACAGGCAGGCGCTGTTTTGCAAATGCCGCCCGTGGCAAGGGCAGAAATATAGGTTTTGACATGCACCATGTGTGGCGTGTACTATCTTTTGCCCTTTTGCCATGGGTGGTGTAAAACAGCGCCTCTGCTGTTTTGTACATAACCGGGCAGCAGGATACGGCAATGGCGCTGCGCATGTGGCGCGGCATGAGCCAGGGCTTTTTTTACTGTTTTTTGTCAGAGTAGTGATTGCATCATGATCGCAATGTCAGACCTTATTCGCGTCAGCCTCAGGCAGGTTGTGCGCCAGCGCGGCTTCGGGGTGATGCTTTCCATCGCCCTGGGCATCACGGCGTTTATCGTCCTGGCGGTGCTTGGCCGCGAGATCCGCTACAAGGTGGGGCAGGACATGGTGCTTATGGGCGGCGTAAACGTCATCCAGGTATACATGGACGATTCGCAGTACCCGGGCCAGCCTGACCGCGAGTTTTACCCCGAAACCATCGACGCCCTCTCGCAGTTGCGCGGTGTAAGCCTTGTGAGCCGAAACCTGCGCGACAACAAGGTGTTTACCATTCGCGGCACGGGCGAACGTACCCTTGCCGTGGATTTTATCGGCATCGACCAGTATTTTGCCGAGGTGTACTCCATTGACATGGTGGCCGGGCGCGGCATCGAGCCGGCCGACGTGGACGCTCACAGGCGCGTGTGCCTGCTGGGCAGGGACGCAGCCCGAAACCTGTTTGGCGGTTCTGAAGAATCCATAGGCAAGCTGCTGTTTCTGGAGCAGGACGTCTTTGAGGTTGTGGGCGTTGTCAGCGGCGTAATGCTTGGCAGCTGGAGCCAGGGCGGATTTTTGCCTTACACCACCATGGCCGACCGCAACTGGGGCCGAGGCAAGGTGCGGCGGCTGTTTATACGCGCCATTGGCTGGGAAGACGTGCCCCCGCTTGTAAAAGTAATACCGCAGGTGGTGCGCGAGCATCAGTCGGCGCCTTATATTGTCGTGCAAACCCAGGAAGACCAGCTTACACGCATCAAGACAACCTTTATGTGGGTTGAGGTATTGCTGTGGCTTGGTATTGCCGCATCGCTCATGCTGGGCGGGTTTGGCATCTGGTACGGCACGTTTGCGGCGGTCAGGGCCAGAACGCGCGAAGTGGGCCTTAAAAAAGCCATGGGCGGCTCGGATGTGGACATCCTGGCGCAGTTTTTGGCCGAGGCCCTTTGCAAATCAGTTGCTGGCGGCATGCTGGGCATATTGATTGGCTGCACCCTGGTCGAGATAGGCTCCCTTTCGTTGGGGACGGGCGTATCGTACCCGCTGCTGTTTGCCAGCAGCATCGGCAGTATTGTTTTTTCCGCCGTTATCGGCATTGCAGGCGGTCTGTACCCTGCCGTTCAGGCCAGCCGTATGGACGTGGTAACCGCCCTGCGATTTGAATAGCACACAATGCGCGGGCTCCCCGCGTTGTTGCGGCCCTGCCGCGCATGGACAAGGTGGATCATGGCACCCGTTATAGTCGCCAAGGATTTATACAAATGCTACGCCGGTTTTTCGCCGGTGTTGCGCGGCGTAAACATTGAGGTTCTTCCCGGCGAGATGGTGGCCATCATGGGGCCTTCGGGCTGCGGCAAGTCCACCATGCTGCACGTGCTGGGGATGCTGCACGCGCCCGATGCCGGGTCGCTCGAAATTCTCGGCAAGGACGTGCTGACGCTCGACCGCGAGCAGACGGCCAGCTTCCGCCGCGGCACCATGGGCTTTGTCATGCAGTCAAGCAACCTTTTTGACCACTCCACAGTGTTTGAAAATGTTGAATTTCCACTGATATTCGAAAAGGTTCCACCAGAAGAACGCTGGGAGCGGGTCATCCGCGCCCTTGAACTGGTGCGGCTTTCGGCGCGCGTGCATTACCGCAGCAACCGTCTGTCGGGCGGCGAGCAGCAGCGTGTGGCCATTGCCCGCGCCATGGTCAACAACCCGCGCATCCTGCTGGCTGACGAACCCACGGGCGCGCTGGACGCCAAGACCAGCCGTCTGATCATGGACAACTTTCGCTCGCTCTGCCACACCGGCGGCGTGTCGATGGTTATGGTCACGCACGACCCCAAGATGGCCGAATTCTGCGACAGCATCTACACGCTTGAAGACGGCATTTTGCACTGCCGCAAGCGCGACGTGCCGGAGATGCCCACCACCGTTTCGCACAACCTGCTTCAGGGCGTTGTACCCGTGGTGCGCGGCGCAATGGTTGCCGAGTGCTTTCCCGAAGCTTCGGGCCAATGCCTTATGGACGAGGCGCACCGCATGCACGCGGCAGGCCTGCTTACCCGCATTTACGCCATCCGCGACAACGGCCTGCTGGGCAACCCCGATGGATACGCCCTGCCTTTGGCCGTGCGCCGCATCGGCACGCTGCGCGTACTGACCGCCTGTCTTGTCATGCTGCGTCTCATGCGCGGGGCCTCGTCCCAGCTGTGGGCGCTTTGGCGCAAACTGCCGGGCCGTGGGCGCTGGGGCAGCCGCTGGTGGGATCATTTGCGCGCCTTTTGCGCCGGGGCCATGCTTGCGCGCTGGGGGCAGGAAGAAAACATCGAATTTTTGTACGCCGCAGGGGCTCATGGCCCCGCCACGGCCAGCTGGGTAGCCTCGCGCATTCTGCATGTGCCGTACGCCTTTGGCGTGCGCGCGCAGGACATTGCCGAGCCTGGCCTTAACTGGGCCGCCAAGGGCGCGGACGCCGTGTTTGTGCGCTGCGACACAGAGGCCACGCGCGATGCCATGCTGCAGCTGTTGCCCGAGCTGAAAGACAAACTCATGGTGCTGCGCGACCCGCTTACGCTTACGCCGCCCGACGAGCCGGAGGAGCAGATGCCCGCCCCCAAAGGCGACGGCCAGGATGGGGTGGAAGACGCAGCGGATCTCAACCTGCTGGCCGTGGGCACCATTGCGCGGCGCAAGGGCTATGACCTGCTGCTCAGGGCCTGCCGTCTGCTGGCGGACAGAAAAGTGAATTTTTCGTTGACCATCGTGGGACAGGGACCGGAAAAACTGCGCCTGCGCTGGCTTGCCTGGCGGCTTGGCCTGCGTGGACGCGTGCAGTTTACCGGGCAGGTTCCTCACGAAAATATGGCGGACATGTACAACCGGGCTGATGTCTTTGTGGCTCCTGGCCGCAAAACCGCAGGCGGCGAAGCCGACGGCGTGCCTTCTGCTCTGGTGGAAGCGCTTGCCTTTGGTCTGGCTGTGGTCGCCAGCGATCTGCCCGGCCATGCCGAGGCCGTGAAAGACGGCGGCAATGGGCGTATTGTGCCACAGGATAACGTGGGAGCCCTGGCTGATGTTCTGGAATCCCTTGCCTCCCGCCCCGATGAACGCAAACGCCTGGGCGACGCGGCGCGCAAGTCCGTGTTTGCGCTTGCCGATGCCGACCGTACCGAGGCCCGGCTGAGCGAACTGATCAAAAAGGCCTGCGGTAAAGCCTGATCCCGCCGGGAGAGCGCCATGAATTTTGACGGAGTGCGCGTATTGGTTGTGGGCGATGTGATGCTTGACCATTACATTGCCGGGCAGGTCAAAAGGATTTCGCCCGAGGCTCCAGTGCCTGTCGTTTCTGTGGCAAAGCGCTGGTCTGTGCCTGGCGGCGCGGCCAACGTGGCGCGCAATCTGGCCCGGCTGGGCGTGGATGTGGCCGTGGCCGGGGTAGTGGGGCAGGATGCCGCAGCAGAAGAACTGCGGGCGGCTCTTGCAGCAGAGGGCATTGGCGACGGCCTGGCTGCTTCCGCCTTCCGGCGCACCACCTGCAAAACGCGTGTGCTGGCGCAGGGGCAGCAACTGCTGCGGCTTGACGAAGAAATAAGCGCCCCCCTGGCCGCCGACGAAGCCGAGGCGCTGGAAAGTCGGGTGCTCTCCCTCCTGCAGGGGCGTCAGGCGGTAATACTGTCTGACTACGCCAAGGGCGTACTGCTTGAAACGGCCAACGGCAGCAATTTGTGCCGTGTTGTCATTGAGGCTGCGCGCAGTTTGGGCATTGCCGTGCTGGTCGACCCCAAGGGCAGCGACTGGCGGCGTTACGCCGGTGCGCACTGCGTAACCCCCAATGCCGGTGAATTTGACGTGGCCTGCGGACTTGAGGTGAACGCAAAGCTTGACCGGTCAAAGCGCGAATCTCTCGCTGCCGAGCTGCGGGCCCGATTTGGCATCGAGCGGCTGCTTGTTACGCGCGGCCCCAAGGGCATGGCTCTTTTCTGCCCCGGCGAATCGCCGGTTTACTGCCGCGCCGCCGTGCGCGAAGTGGCCGACGTTTCCGGCGCTGGCGATACTGCCATTGCCACCCTTGCCGCCTGCGTGGGCAAGGGGTTGCCCTGGGCCGAAAGCATGCACCTTGCCAATGCTGCGGCGGGGGTGGCCGTGGGTAAAATGGGTACGGCCCCTGTGTCGCTTGCCGAACTCAATGAGGCTCTGCGCGAGCAGAGCGACAACCCAAAGCTGTTCAGCCTGCCAAACCTTGTGGAAAAAATTGAAGAATGGCGCAGAAAGGGCGAAACCGTCGTTTTTACCAACGGCTGCTTTGACCTGCTGCATCCGGGGCATATTTCGCTTATCCGGCAAAGCGCAGCCCAGGGCGACCGCCTTGTGGTGGGCCTCAACAGCGATGCCTCGGTGCGACGCCTCAAGGGCCCCACGCGCCCCATCCAGAACGAAAACAGCCGGGCGCTGCTGCTGGCGGCCCTGTCGGACGTTGACGCCATTGTGCTGTTTGGCGAAGACACCCCCCTTGAACTCATTACGGCCCTGCGCCCCGATGTGCTGGTAAAAGGCAGCGACTACAGCCTTGATGCGGTTGTGGGCGCGGATGTCGTGCAGCAGGGTGGCGGCAGGGTTTACCTTGCCCGTCTGGTCGACGGATGCAGCACCACGGGCATAGTGCGCAAAATAGACGACCAGCAGCGGGGATTGTCATAACCCGGAGATGCCTGGCGACGTTCAATGCAACGCATATTCGCAGCCGATATAGGTGGAACCAACGCAAGGTTTGCCCTGTTCAGCGAGTATGAGGGCAACCTCACGCTCAAGCTTGCGGTGTGGGCAAAGTCGGCTGAGCTGACCACTGCCGAAGACATGCTGCAAGCCATGCAGCAACTTTTGCAGACCCCTTTTGCCGCTGGCGACAGACTTGCCGTCGCCCTGGCCGGGCCAACGCGCGGGCTGCAGGGCAGGCTCACCAACGGCGGGCTGCGGGTCGACCTGAGCGGGGCCGGGCAGAGGTACGGTCTGTCTGGCTGCTTGCTGGTCAACGATTTTGCCGCGCAGGCCTTTGCCACGCTGACGTCCTCCGGCACTGCCGCCAGACGGCTGCGCGGCGTCCCCCCTCTCCCCGCAGACGCTTGCACTGCAACACGAGCCGTGCTTGGCGCGGGCACGGGCCTTGGCGCGGCTTCGCTCATCCGTTGCGGAGGCCCGGACGGCAGGTGGATGGCTGTTCCCTCCGAAGCCGGGCACGCGGCCTTTCCCTTTGTGGGGGCAGAGGAGCAGGCTTACCAGGCCTTTTTGCGCCGCGAGCTTGGGCACGAATACCCTACTGTGGAAAACGTGCTCTGCGGCGAGGGGCTCTCCCTGCTGCACTATTATCTTTCGGGCCAGTTTTTTTATCCTCCTGCGGTCGGGGCCGAGGCCCTCGCGTGCGAATCCCCCACACTTCACTGGTACGCCCGTTTTATCGGGCGCTTTTGCCGTCAGTGGGCGCTGAGCACCTTGTGCCGTGGCGGCCTGTGGATTGCCGGGGGCATCATTGCCAAAAATCCGCTGTGCGTAACGCACCAGGGTTTTGCGCATGAGCTTGAGCTGGCTGTCGGCGCCAGCGATCTGGTGGCGGGCGTCCCCATATACCTTGTCGCGGATGCAAACAGCGGGCTGTGGGGCGCGGCGCGTGCCGCAGTGGAATATGGGTGCGGGCAAACAAACCCTGCGTGAACTAATGGCTGCGGCGGGGCAGAGGGCATTGTTGCAATTTGCCCGCGCATCTTGACGCCTTTTTGAAAGTTATTTATGTACCCGCTCTGCGACAGATGAGTCTTTGCGCGCTCTGTGCGCGCATGTGGCGCGGGTCTGCGGCTTTTTTTAGCGCCGCACGGCTTGTTGATCCACTTTTTTTTTCTGAATCGTATCCATATTCCCGATAATATGGTCAATCATTGCAGGCTTTTTTTTACCGCGAGCAAGTCTTAGTCTTTTGGTTGAGTTTGGGCTTGACAGAAATCCGCGATAACAGTAATTTTTAGCAACACTGGAGGCTCGTATGGCCCAAACACAAACACGAATGACCCGGCAGCGTGCAGTTATTCTGGAAGAACTGCGCAAGCTCAAGAGCCATCCGACGGCGGACGAACTGTACAGCATCGTACGGGAGCGCCTGCCCCGGATCAGCTTGGGAACCGTATATCGCAATCTGGATTTTCTGGCGGACAGCGGCGAGATTCGCCGTCTTGAGGCAGCGGGTTCGACCAAACGGTTTGACGGCGATATCTCGCACCATCAGCATGTGCGCTGCGTATACTGCGGGCGCATTGGCGATGTGGAAGACGTAAAGCAGGCTCCCCCTGTCGAGGGCATGCACGCCATGGGCTTTGCGCGCATACTCAGCTCGCGGGTGGAGTACGACGGGGTTTGCGAAATCTGCGCCAACTCGCTGGAAATAACCCAGTAGATCTGAAAATGTTTTGCGGCGTGCGCTCCGTTTGCTTGAGACATTTCACCATTCGTATTATCAATAAAGCATCTTGAACCTGTTATATAACCAAGGAGCTTGCGTCATGGCTGAAAACAGGGAAAGCCGCAAGGCCAAAGTCATCGAAGTGCTCAACAAGGCACGTGCCATGGAGCTGTTTGCCATCCATCAGTATATGAACCAGCATTACAACCTGGACGATATGGATTACGGCGAGCTGGCTGCCAACATGAAGCTCATTGCCATTGACGAAATGCGTCATGCCGAAAACTTTGCCGAACGCATCAAGGAGCTGGGCGGCGAGCCCACCACGCAAAAAGACGGCAAGATCGTTACCGGGCAGGAAGTTTCCGCTATTTACGGGGCCGATGCCAATCAGGAAGAAATCACCATTGAGGCTTACAGCGGTTTTCTTGCCATCTGCAAGGAAGCGGGCGACATCGTTTCCTCGCGCCTCTTTGAGCGTATTATTGATGAAGAGCAGGCCCACCTAACCTATTACGACAACATTGACGGCCACATCAAAAAGCTGGGCGATACTTACCTTGCCAAGATAGCGGGTACGCCCTCCACCACTGGGCCCGCCACTAAGGGCTTTGTAACCGCTACCCCTGCAGCGGGCTAGGTGGAGCGGACGATGGCCGACCCCAAGGATATGTGGCGCTGCCAGATGGTCAATTGCGGTTATGTTTACGACCCCGACCGGGGAGACAAACGCCACAAGATACCGGCTGGCACACGATTTGAAGACTTGCCTGAAGACTGGTGCTGCCCGGTGTGCGGCGCAACAAAAAAGAGCTTTCGTCCCTTGAGCGATGAAAGCTAGGGGCTGCATGCGCAATTAAGCTCCCTTTAGTGTATCCTTAATGGGCCCGTTTTCCCTGCTTGCTTTGCGGCAAAGGGAAAATGGGCCTTTTTGCGGCCGTAGACAGGCCCAAAAAGCAAATATACGCGCCTGCCAATGGATTGCCCGCCTGCGTGACGCCTGCGTGAAGCGTGGGGCAACCGTCTGCAGGCGTCATTTTTATGGGGTGTTGTCTTGGTTGTGTATAAATGCACAGGCGCATGTTCATGGTGTGTTTTTTTGCACAGTCAAGGATTGAAAATTATACATAATACGCTGTTATCATTTAAATCTAGCGCACTGCTCAACTTGATGCAATATTGCAACAGGTTGCAATTTGATTCTAACTATCGAGAATAACTAGCATTACTTATAATATAAGGTAATTATTTTAGCGTGTTAGAAATGTTAAAATATTTTGTTCACCCCATGGGGGGGGACAAATGCTGGGCAGCCCTACCGCACAACGGTGAGGCTGGTGCGGCATTTTGCTGGTATTTATGGTCTGGTTGTTGGAAAAAATATTTAATACGCTGATATCTTTATTATTTTTTATTGATATTAGCAGCTGATTACTTTAATCGGACTGTTTTTGCACTCAATTTCACAATAGGCACGCTTTTTGCCTTTAGGGATGCACAGCCGCAAGGCGCAATTTTTATTCCTAAAGGTACGCATTATGAAAATCATAGATTTCCGTTTTCGTCCCAGCACCCCCGACGCCGTCAAGGGCATGCTTGCAAACAAGGTGTTCGGCGGCATGTTTGAGTTCTTTAACTACGCGGACAGAGCCAAGCCGGAGCCCATTGAAAAGATCGTTGCCGACATGGACAAAAGGGGCGTCGTCAAGGGCGTCGTAACCGGGCGTGATGCCGAAACAACGTACGGTCTTGGCTCCGCCAACCCCGGCATACTCGAGCTCATGCGCCTGTACCCCGACAAATTTATCGGGTTTGCCGGTCTTGACCCCCACAAGGGCATGGACGCCACCGCCGAGCTTACCCGCATGGTGAGCCTTGGCATGCGGGGCGCGGCCATTGATCCTTACCTTGCGCGCATTCCCGCAAGCCACGCCAGGTTTTACCCCATCTACGCCAAATGCTGCGAGCTCGACGTGCCCATCGTCATCACGACTGGCCCGGCCACGCTGGTTGACGGCGCTGTGATGGACGACGCGCACCCCCGGCACATCGACCGCGTCGCCGCCGACTTTCCCAAGCTCAAGATTGTCATCAGCCACGGCTGCTACCCCTGGGTGAGCGAGGCCATCATGACCGTGCACCGCAACCGCAACGTGTTTATCGACCTTGCGGAATATGAGGAGCAGCCTTTTTCAGAGGGCTACATCAAGGCCGCCAACAGCCTTATCGGCGACAAGGTGCTTTTTGCCAGCGCCGCGCCCTTTATGGATTTTCAGGAGCAGATCGACCTTTACAAGCGCCTGCCCTTTACGCCGCAAACACTTCAAAACGTCATGTACAACAACGCGGCCCGGCTGCTCAACATCAAATAATCGTACAGGGGCGGGTGCGCCGTACGCGCCTGCCCGGCCGAGCTAAACCGGGAGCGGATGATCGGCTTCG
The DNA here is from genome assembly GCF_004801255.1 of Desulfovibrio desulfuricans. Lineage (NCBI taxonomy): Bacteria > Pseudomonadati > Thermodesulfobacteriota > Desulfovibrionia > Desulfovibrionales > Desulfovibrionaceae > Desulfovibrio > Desulfovibrio desulfuricans. Next base: position 1,217,799 of record NZ_CP036295.1, read on the forward strand.
CCTCCCGGCAAAAGATATCCGAAGTGGCAAATTGGGAATGTTCCCCCCCCAGGACGTAGCGCTTTGCCGTAAACGTCAGTAAGTACATTCAGGCGAAAGGATCAAAAGGAAAACCATGCATAGCGAACAAATGACTCACGACCAGAAAAAAAATCTGCGCCGCGTTGTGGCCTCGTCCATCATCGGGGCAGTCATCGAATGGTATGACTTCTTTTTGTATGGCGTTGTGGCCGGGCTTTTTTTCAACAAGCTGTATTTTCCTGATTTTGACGCACGCATAGGTACCATGCTTGCCTTTGCCACGTTTGCGGTGGGTTTTGTGGCGCGGCCGTTGGGCGGCGTGATTTTTGGCCACTTTGGCGACAAGCTCGGCCGTAAAAAAATGCTCATTCTGACTCTGGAAATCATGGGCATCGCCACTGTCTGCATTGGTCTTATCCCCACCTATCACGCCATAGGCATCTGGGCTCCCATTCTGCTTATCCTGTGCCGCCTTGCCCAGGGCATCGGCCTTGGCGGCGAGTGGGGCGGCGCTGTGCTCATGTCTTACGAATCCGCCCCCGCCGACAGGCGCGCCTTTTACGCCAGCCTGCCGCAGATCGGCATGTCGCTGGGCCTGCTGCTTGCGTCGGGCATTGTGGGCTTTTTTTCCGTCACGCTTACGGACGAGGCCTTTCTTAACTGGGGCTGGCGCGTAGCCTTTTTGCTGTCTGCCGTGCTGCTTGCCGTGGGCGGCTACATGCGCAGCACTGTGCAGGAAACCAAGGATTTTTCCGAAGCCAGGCAGCAGATGCCCGAAGCCAAGTTCCCCCTGCTGGACGCCTTCAAGCGTTACCCCAAGATGATGCTGGCCTGCATGGGCGCGCGGTTTATCGACGGCGTGTCCTTTAACGTCTTTGGCGTGTATTCGCTGACCTACCTTACGCAGCAGCACGGCATCGGCCGCTCGGCCGCGCTTACCGCCGTGATGATTTCGTCGCTTGTCATGTCCTGCTTTATCCCCTTCTGGGGCCATATGGCCGACCGGCACGGCAAGGCCAAAATTTACGGCGTGTGCGCTGTACTGCTTGGTATTTCGAGCTTTCCGGCCTTTTGGGTGCTGCATAATTTTTCCGGCAACTATCTGTGCGTCGTGCTGGCTCTTGCACTGCCTTTCGGCATTCTGCACGCGGCCGTGTTTGGCACCATGTCCAGCGTGTTTTCTGAAAGCTTCGACGCCTCGGTGCGCTACTCGGGCATTTCATTTGTGTATCAGTTCACCGCCATCTTTGCTTCCGGCATGACCCCCATGGTCGCCACCATGCTTACCGGCATGGCCGACGGCGCGCCGTGGTATCTCTGCGGGTATCTGGCCGGCATAGGCCTGCTCAGCGCCCTTTCCACCCTGTGGCTGAGCCGCATGGCCCGTGCCCGTCGCAACGCGCAGGCTACGCAAAAAATCGTTGCCCAAGCCCCTCAAACTGTGATGGCCGAAGCCACCAGCGCCGAAGGGTTCTAGATGAAGCACGCTGCCGGCTTTTGCCAGCCGGCGGCGCCTTTCATTTTGCTCCCATGCCCGGCAAACCGGGCGTGGGAGCGCACTTGCGCCCTGGGAGATAATGCATGTACAATCCCCACATGCTAGCCGACTATGTAGAACAACTTTGCGATACCTTCCGCGACGCCATATGCGTTACCGACAAGGAAGGCATCGTTACGCTTGTCAATAAGCGCCACGCCGAGCTTACGGGGATCGCCCGCGAAAAGATGATAGGCAGCCGTATTCAGGATATGGTGCAGAACGGCATTTTTGACGTGGTGCTCAATCCGCGCATTGTGGAGACCGGGCAAAAGGTTTCGAGCGTGCAAAACCTGTACAACGGGCGCACGCTGTTGCTTGACGGGCATCCGGTAAAGGATGCGACGGGTCAGGTGGCCTACGTTGTCACTGTTATCCGCGATATAACAGCCCTTACCGAGCTGCGCGAAGAAATCACCGCGCAGCGCGAACTGCTTGAAACATTCCAGAACCTCAGCAGCGAAGGGGTGACGGGCAACCAGTACCCGCGTGTGGTGCAAAGCCCTGTCATGCAGCGTCTGTACGCCGAGGCCTCGGCCATTGCCGAAACGGACGCCACGGTTCTGCTGCTGGGCGAAACCGGCGTGGGCAAGGACGTCGTGGCGCGGCACATCCACCACAACAGCATGCGGTCCGACGCCCCCTTTATCAAGGTAGACTGCGGCAGCATACCCGAAAACCTGATTGAAACAGAGCTGTTCGGCTACGTGCCGGGCAGCTTTTCCGGGGCCAGCAAAAATGGCAAGGCGGGGCTCGTGGAAGCGGCCTCGTCGGGCACGCTGTTTCTTGACGAAATAGGTGAGCTGCCCATGACCATGCAGTCGCGCCTCTTGCGGGTGCTGCAGGACTGGGAAGTGCTGCGCGTGGGGGCCACTGTGCCCAAAAAGGTTGACGTGCGCGTTATTGCCGCCACCAACAAGGAGCTGGAACGCGAGGTCGCCAGGGGCGCGTTTAGGTCTGACCTCTATTACCGGCTCAAGGTCGCGGTGCTCAACATACCCCCCCTGCGCTCGCGACGCGTGGATATTCTGCCGCTGGCGCAGAGCTTTTTGACCTTTTACGGCAAAAAATACCGCAAAGCCGTCAGCCTGTCCGAAGACGCCAAGCAGGTGCTGCAAAACCACACCTGGCCCGGCAATGTGCGCGAGCTGGAAAACCTCGTCCAGGGCCTGGTGGTCACCTGCAAGCACGGGCTTGTGGGCGTGCGCGATCTGGCGGGCATCCGCCCGCTGCCGCCGTGCGAATCGTCCGATGGGCAGTACGCCTTGCCCTCCATTGAAGGGCGGTCGCTCAAAAGTATCATGAAGGAAGTGGAAACAGCGGTTATCGAAAAAGGCATGCAGCGTTATGGCTCCATCAGCGAGCTTTCGCGCCAGTTTCAGATGGATCGCAGCACCATTTTCCGTAAGGTCAAGGAAATCGAGGCCATAAAGCGCAGCTAGCGGCAAGGCCCGGCATGCGCGGCCAGCAAGGCCCACGGCCCAGCCTCGCAGGGACCGGCGAGCCTTGCTGGCCTGGCTGTTTTTTTGTTGATGCGCGCCATGGGCGCGCATCATTATCTGGTGGGAGCATTGGTATGAAGGGTCTGCAGCTTGCCCGCGAATTTTATGAAACTTGCCTTCCGCAGTTACGCGCAGAGCTTGCGGACATCATGGATGTGGCGGCGGTGGGCCTGGTGGGCGAAGGGTCGGAGTGCTTTGGCTGCGACGATGGGCAGTCGCAGGACCACGACTTTGGCGCTGCATTTTGCCTTTGGCTGCCCCGTGAGGTTCTGCGGGCGGAGCAGCCGCGCATAGAGGCGGCCATCGCCCGGCTGCCGCGCAACATCAAGGGCTACGAAAGCAGGCTTGCGCCGCAGCGCAGGCAAGGGCGCGTGGGGCCGTTGGCCATTGAAGATTTTTACGCGTTTTTTACCGGGCTTTCGCATGCCCCGGCGACCTGGCAGCAGTGGCTGACCATACCCGAGCATCAGCTTGCGGCCTGCACCAATGGCGAGGTTTTTGAAGACCACGGCGGCCAGTTTACCCGCTGGCGCGAGACGTTGCTGGCCTGTTACCCCCGTGACGTGCTGCTTAAAAAAATGGCCGCCCGCTGCATGATCATGGCGCAGACAGGGCAGTATAACCTGCCCCGCAGCCTCAAGCGCGACGACCCCGTGGCCGCCATGCTGGCTGTGGCGCGTTTTGCCGAGGCGGCGCTTTCCTTTGTGTTTTTGTGCAACCGCAGGTACATGCCGTTTTACAAATGGGCGGCCAGACTGGCTGGCGATCTGCCGGTGCTTGGCCCGCAGGTGGTGCGGACGCTGCGCCTGCTAGCGCTGACCCCCAAGCAGGCCGGGCATGAAGCGCAGATAGTCGCGGCGGTGGAGGACTTTTGCGCGCAGGTCGCGGAGCATCTGCGCTCGACGGGCCTGAGCGCTGCCTCGGAAAACTGGCTTTGGGAGCACGGGCCGCAGATCATGCGGCATGTAGAAGAAACAGCCCTGCTGCGCATGGACATGCTGCAAGGCTGAAAGGAGCTGCCGTATGGCATCGCAACGCCAATGGCTCGACGAATTGCGCTCCGCGCTTGACCTGATGAAGCGGGGCGAGCCGCAAAGCTGCATTGACGCTCTTGAAAAGCTCGCCGCGCGTTACCCCGATGACGCCCTGTGCCGAGCTCTGGTTCTGGACGGCATGGGCCGGGCGCATTTTGCCCTGCAACGGCCCGATGCCGCGGTAAAGGCGCTTGAAGACAGCGTGGAGCTGCTGCGCTCCACCCTTGGGGCAACGGCTCCCATGACCCTGGGCGCTGTGCAGAATCTTGCCCATGCCTTGCTGGGCATTGGAAAAATTGATGAAAGCCTTGCGCTGGGGCGCGAAGCGCTGCACCTGACTGTGGAGGTTTGCGGGCCGGATTCGCCGCAGGTTGCTGAGGCGCAGCTGCGGCTTTCTGCCGCGTACTACCGCAAGCGTGATTTTGACCGGGCCGAGTCGCTTATGCGCAAGGCAAAGGAAATATGGGAAAAGCAGGGCTTTTGCGTGCCCCAGCTGGGCGTGTGCCTGAATAATCTTGGCCGCATCTGCGAAGAGCGCGGCCAGCTCAGCGAGGGCATCGCCTTGCATCGGCAGGCGGTAGCCCTGCGGCGCGAGCTGCTGGGCGAGCACGAAGAAACGGCCTTTTCGCTGGGCAATCTCGGGGTCGCCCTGGCCAGCGACGGTCAGTGGACCGAAGCCGCCGCAACCCTGCAGGCCTCGGTGGAGATGTACGGTCGCCTTGGTCTGGGCGGCGGCGATGATGCGCGGGGCTACAAAAAGAATCTTGATGTCTGCCTGCAGGCCATGGCGGCCAAGCCACCAACGGCCTAGGCGCAAGGAGACAGGTCATGCAGGAACACGCGGGCCGCGAGGCCGTGCTGGCAGAGATTGTTGACCGCGAACTGGCCATGTTTTTGACCACCAACAACGAGGGCGGCGTGTCCGTATGCCAGACCCGGCCCGACACGTTTCGCGCCATGCGCCTTATGGCTCATGCCGCCCACGAAGACGCTGTACTCGTGTCGTACCTTGACGATCTGCGTCAGGCAGAGGCCGACAGCCGCAATTTTATGGTCGAAAAATACGCCCGCATGGACGATCGCCTGCCGCCTCTGAGCACAAGCCCCCTGCTGGACGAAATTGCCGATGCGGAAGAGGCCTTTTTGCATGATGCGCAGCGCCGGTATCCGCATGTCATAAAAAGCAACGGGCAGGGCATGTTTCGCCGGTATTTGCGCTGCGAGCTTGAGACGCTCTCGCCCCGTACGCTTGAGCTCTATGCGGCGCAGATTCGCCGCGCCAGAGAACAGGGACGCAACCTTGCGGCGGAGCGGCACGATTATCTGATGCGCATGCTGGGCAAGGGGAGCATTGACGCATGCGAGGCGGCGGCAGCGGCCAGTTGACGCATTAACGACAGCATACGCCGGATGGGCGTTGCCCGGAGCTGCACAGCAAAAATGCAGGTCCCGTCAGGTGGAGGTGCAGCCCGCAGGGAGCGCTCCATTTGACGGGACCTTGCATGTGCGTGCGGCGGCTCGCCTCTGATGTCGCAGCCCTTGTCCGGTCCTTTGAATCCTGCGCCTGCGGCTGTTCCCACGCGGTGGAAGGATCAACCCCCTCTTTGCGGCAGGCCCTCCGTCGGTAGCTGCGCCGCGCGGCTGTGAGCGTCGTCTATCTTGGGCTGGGGGTGTTTGTGGGCGCGTATTCGCTGTACGGGTTCAGCATAAGCCGCATGCCCGCAGCCAGAGCCAGCATGTATATAAATCTTATCCCCGTGTTTACGCTTGCGTTCAGCATGCTCATCCTTGGCGAGCGCCTTGCGCCTGTACAGTGCGTGGCTTCCGCCCTGGTGCTGGGTGGCGTTATGATAAGCCAGCATCGCTGACGCTCCGTCAGGCGGGGGCACCGCAAAACAGCAGAGGCCGCCCGAAAAAAGGCGGCCTCTGCAATATGGACTGGGTGGGGCGGTCGTTAGGCTGCCGAGCCCTGGTTTTTCATTTCCTGGATAAGCTGCTTCAGCACCTGCGCCTGCTGCAGCAATTCGGCGACGGCCTCGTTGGCGTGGCCCATAGCCTGCGCTGTTTGGGCAGAGATGGTAGCCACCTGCTCGACCGAGTGGTTGATCTCTTCGCTGGCTGCGGACTGCTGCTCGCTGGCCGTGGCAATGGAACGCACCTGGTCATTGACCTGGTCGACAAAGGCCAGAATCTGCGTGAGCGATTCACCCGAGCGGGCAGAAAGTGTAGTGGCGTGTTCAATGGCTGTGGCCATGCTTTCCACGCTTTCAATGTTTTTTCGCGTGCCGTTCTGTATTTCTGTAATGGCCTTGCCCACTTCCTGGGTGGCGGTCATGGTCTTTTCGGCCAGTTTGCGCACTTCGTCGGCCACAACAGCAAATCCGCGACCGGCTTCGCCCGCGCGGGCCGCTTCAATGGCGGCGTTAAGAGCCAGCAGATTGGTCTGGTCGGCGATATCGGCGATTACGTCGAGCACCTGCCCAATCCCCTCTGCCTGCTTGCCCAGTACGGACATGTCTTCTTTTATGCCCAGCGACTGCTTTTGAACGGATTCTATGCCCATGACGGCTTCATGGACAACCTGCGACCCTTCCGCAGCCTGCGACTTGGTGTGGCTCGAAGCATTGGCCGCCTCCTGCGCATTTCTTGCCACTTCAAGCACTGTGGCATTCATTTCTTCCATGGCGGTGGCGGTTTCGTGCACACGGTTGGACTGCTCGTCAGCGCCGCGACTTGACTGGACAATTTGCGCTGAAAGCGATTCGGTAGCGGAAGAAACAATTTCCACAACCCGTTCAAGCTGCGTAGCCGCGTGGAACATGCCTTCGGCCTTGGCGCGTTCCGCCTTTTTGGTGGCCTCGTCGGCCAACATTTTGGCCTCTTGCGCAGACTGCGCCTCCTGCTCGGCCTGACGGGATTTACTTTCGGCTATGGCAATTTCTTCTTTCAGCTTGTCAACCATTTTTATAATGACGCCGTACACGCCGCCGTCGCCCTTAAGTGGCTTGAAATGCACATTCAGGTTGCCCGATGCGATTTCGCTGGCGACAACATGCAGGTAGCCGGGGTCTTCGCCCAGCTGTTTCAGCACGCCCTTAATTATCAGTATTGAGATAATTGAGGCGGCTGAAATTGAAAAGATTATCAGGAAGATAGTCAGAATTTTGCCATTATTGTAGGCTGCTTCTGCATCGAGGGCCGACTTTTCGCTACCTTTGTTGTTGACATCAATAATTGTAGACAGATAGGTCAATGCGCTAAAGTAGTTGTCGCGAGCCCCACCAAGGACTTTTGCTGTCGCTTCCTCTTCTTTATTCTGCTTTGCCAGCTCCACTACAAGCTTGTGGTTTTCGATGTATTTGTTCCAGGCGTCCAGAAATTTTGGAAAGGCGGCCTTTTCTTCCGGCTCAGATATCAGCGGCTCGTACTGCTTGATCTTGTTCTTTATGTTAGCTTCTGTTTTGTGCAGTCTTCCTTCGTACTCGCTCTTGAGTGCGGGATCGGACGCCAAAATGTAAACAAGCTCGTTGCGTCTGTATTCATTGACAAAGCCGTTGAGTTCACCAACAATCTTTATTGTTGGAAGCCAGTTTTTTGAAAGATCCTGTGTGTCTTTGTTTATGTTTGACATTCCAAAAATCGCAAGAATGCCAATTATTGCAGAAAACGAGGCAAGAATTGTTGATAAAGTAATCAGTTTTGCTGACAACTTCATTGTGTATCTCCAGTGTTAAAAAATATTTACTCTTACTTGCTTGCACAAAATATATTTTGCATTTTTTTTTATTGCATATCTACTTTGTTGCCTGCAGTATAGTTCGAACTGATTAACGTCCAGAAAGCACAAAACATTATGGTACTCAATGTAGTTACCCAATTGGCATAGCCGATATTGTTATTTAACTAGCTGATTTAAAATAACTTTTTTTATAATAAATAAATTGCAGTAAAATTGCATAGGTAACTACCAATTGTATTGTTTGTAATATAAATTCTATCTTCATATAAAATTATATATTAGCTAGCAGCCTGACTTTTTCTGTACAGCGCGACATTATCAGTAAAGCTTTGCAGTGCGCCTGCCTTTGCAGCAACCTCTAGCAGCGAAAACGCATGGAGCAAAGGGGGCTTGGCCCTGACCTGCGCATCGCTGTGAAATGTGATGATCTTGCTGCAATGGCGTGTTGCGCGCGTGCCTGCAAGGCAACCCGCACCAATAAGAACAGCCCCGAAAACGGCAATTTTTCGGGGCTGTTGTTCGGGGGACCGGAATGGCTAATCTCAGCTGGCCACGGCCTGCGCATATTCCTCGGCTGTGATGCAGCCTCCTTCATCCGGTGCTGTGAGCGTTACCTTTATCAGCCAGCCCTGGGAGTAGGGATCGCTGTTGAGCAGTTCTGGCGCATCGGCGAGGGCTTCGTTTATGGCCGTAACCTGGCCGGAAACCGGCATAATGGCCTCGCTGGTGACTTTGACGGATTCAATGGACGCGCAGGATTCCCCCTGCCTGAAGCTAGCGCCCACAGCGGGAAGATCCACAAAGATCACGCCGCCCAGCTGATCCTGTGCAAAGTCTGTAACGCCTATCAGGCAGCTGCCGTCAGGCTGGTCCTGCGCCCACAAATGATCCGCATGGTATTTTCTGTCGTGAGGAAAATTCACGATCGTCTCCTTTTTATTGCCTGGTTACGGAAGCGTCACGCCGGTTTTGGGAGCTGTAATGGCCATGGGTACGATTTCATCCAGCGTGGGGTGTGCAAACATCACCTCGTGCAGATTCTGCGCTGTATAGCCGTCCCTGATGAGCAGCAGGGCCACCATGACAAGGTGCGATACACCAGCCCCTACAGCGGCGATACCCGCGATGCGCCCTTCGCTCCAGACCACCTTGACGAATCCGGCGGTGCCTCCGCTGGCCTGGGCAATGGGGTTGAGCGACAGGGGAGCCTGCGAAACCTCAACGCTTTTGCCTTCGCGCAACAGGGCTTCTGCCGTCTGGCCCACGCGCATGACCTCGGTTGCGCCATAGACGCATGAGGGTACAGGGCCAGACTGGTACTCGTGCCGGCAATTGCCGAGGATGCGGTTGGCCACGTACACAGCCTGATGCTCCGCAGCGTGCGCCAGCAGTACAAGGCCGTTGACGTCGCCTATGGCGTAAACATTGGGGGCAGCCTGCAAGCACCCGTCAGTCTCCACATAACCGCGCCTGTTGAGGCTGCAGCCCAGCTGCTCGGCGCTGAGCCCGGCGGTGTTGGGCGTGCGGCCCACAGCCACCAGCGCCTTGGCGGCCGTAATGACCGTGCCGTCGTCCAGGGTGAGCTGCGCCTGCCCGTCGTTGGTGCGCAAATCCTTGGCCCGTGCGCCCTCGTGGCAGGTTATGCCGCCTTTTTGCAGCGCCCGGCGCAGTTCCGCCGCGATATCAGCGTCTTCAAGGGGGGCAACGTGAGGCGCAGCCTCCACAATGGCGACCTTGCTGCCCATGGCCGAAAAAAAGTCGCCCAGTTCAAGGCCGATGGCCCCGGCCCCCACAATGACGAGGCTTTCGGGCACAGACTGGATACGCAGCAGGTCGGTGCTGTCCAGCACGCAGGCATGGTCTGGCGTCAGACCGGGAAAGGACGCGGACGACGAGCCGCAGGACAGGATGATGTGCTGCGCGGTCAGGTCGGTATGGCCGGTATCGGCATGCACGCGGATTGCGCCTGCGGCCAGGGCCTCGCCGCGTCCTTCAAAAACCGTCACGCCCAGGCTGCCAAGGTTTTTGCCAAGCGTTTGGCTTGTCCCCTTGGTAAAGCGGCTCACGCGCGTTTGCAGGGCCGTAAAATCAACGGTTATGTCGCCTTTTGCCACGCGGGTTCGCTGCTGGGCATGCAGGAGGGCCAGCGGGGCCACCGCGCCCAGCAGCATCTTGGTGGGGATGCAGCCGCAGTTGAGGCATGTGCCGCCGAGGTGGGTTTTTTCCACCAGGGCAACGCTTTTGCCCGCCCGCGCAAGAATCTGCGCAGCCGTTGTTCCGCCGGGGCCGCCGCCCACAATGATAATATCGAATGCTTGCATATTGCGCCCCCTATTTAACGATGTCTGCCTTGAACAGATGCTGCCGCGAGGCAGAGCGGTAGACGAGCAGGTTCTGGTCGGGCAGGGGGGCAAGGCCGTGCATGTCCCACACCATATCAGCCGTGACGGGGGTAATGCCGTAGGGCAGCGTGGGCTTGCCGCAGGCCTCGGCCACCATTTGGGCCGCTGCCGCCGCATCGTCCCTTGTGGGCCAGGCCCAGGCGTCGCCATTGGGCAGCGGCATGGCCAGAAAGCGCACCGTGCCGTCGGCGGTTGCCTGTACCAGGGCCAGTGTTTTTGACAGGTCTTCCTTGCTTGGCGCACCGCCAAAAACTTTTGCGCTTGCTTCTGCGCCGCCCACAACATTGCAGATAACGTGCACGTCTTTGATCTTGAGCAGGTTTGCCAGCAGGTCTGCCTTGCGGCCGTCGGTTTGCAGCCATACCTGCAACCCGCCAGCGGTCAGCCTGTTTACAAGAATTTCAAAGTTGTCTTCCTGCCCGTCGGGACACTGCGAGGGATAGAGCCCCGCAATTTTGCCGTGCAGCATGTCGCTGCGGGTAACGCAGGTCTCGAGCGTATGGCCCGAAAGCAGATAGGCGATGATTTCGCCCGAGCCCTGCTTGATGACCTGTCCGTCGGCAAACAGCGGAAACTCCACACCTTCCGGGTTGCGATAAATGGCCTTGCGGTTTGTGCGGTAGAAGGTGTTGAAATCCTGCGCGTCGGCCTTGAAATCTATGGTGTCGTACGCCAGCCCGCGTTCGGCAAGAAAGGCTTTGACAATCTTGCAGCGGATGCAGTCCGGCGCAGTGTAAAGGGTTATGCCCATGATAAATCCTCCTGATTCGACAAAGCTGCAAACGTCGATGTTGGTATTGTCTTGATATCCCAGCTGGCTAGGCAATGTCTTCGAGCGACTTGCCGCCAGTGCGGGCACCCCACACGCCAACGATAATGGCGGGGATGATGCACAGCAGGCTGAAAATATAAAACACTCCGTCAAAACTGTATGCTGCATAGACAACAGGAATGAGAGGTTGTGAAAAGGCAACGGCCAGACGCCCGACGGACGAGTGAAAGCCGGTGGCGGTGTTGCGCAGGTGCGTGGGGTACGACTCCGCAGTGTAGGAAAAAACGGTGAAACCCATGCCCATGACAAAGGCCGTAAGTATCGCGCCTATAAGGACCACAACCCAGTACTGGCTCACATTGCCAAAGATGGGGGCCAGTACCGCCATCATGGCCAGCATGACGACAATGGGAATCTTGCGCCCGCCCATGTCGGTAAACGAGCTGGAGGCAAACAGCCCGAGCGGCACGCCGATGGAAATAAGCGTGGTGGCCATGAGGGTATCTTCAAGAGGGAACCCGTGCGCCTTGAGCAGGGTGGCCGTCCAGTTGGTGACCACAAAGGTGGCGGGGTTGGTGCACACAACCAGCAAAAAAATGACAAGCGTGCGCCTGAGGTACTTGGGGCTGCACATGCCGAGCAGTACTTCCCTGATCGGGGGCTTGCCGGTCAGGCACTTGCTGGCGGCTGCGGCAAGGTCGATGTCTTTGCCGGTAATGTCCTTCATGACGGCTTCGGCCTCGGCGATGCGGCCGCGCGCAACCAGCCAGCGGGGGGATTCGTCCAGGTAGCGCCAGGCAACGATCAGGGCAATGTAGCCTATGCCGCCCATATAAAAAATGTAGCGCCAGGCTTCCTCATGCAGGGGAATGATCAGCCGGCAAAGCAGGCCTACGACCGGCACGGCGCAAAAACCAACGCCGGCGACCATGTTTTGCCATTTGCCGCGGCTCTCGGCCGGGGCCATCTCTGCAATATAGGCCTGCGAACATACCATGAGGCAAAACACGCCAAAGCCCGTCAGCGCGCGCGACGCTACAAATACGTGGAAGCTGTCAGTAAGGCCGTTGATGATGGACGCTGTGGAAAACAGGGTGATCGCAATAAGAAAGGTTTTGCGCCTGCCAATAATGTCTGAGATGAACCCGCCGACAAAACCGCCGCAGGTCATGGCCGTAAAGTACCAAAAGGTAACCGTGCCGAGGTCCTTCATGGTCAGGCCCCAGTTGTGCATCAACGCGGGGGCGATAAAGCCGAAGTTCCAGTTGTCCATCTGCTCGCAAAAGTATGCGATCATGATGATAAAGAACACAGCCTTATGACGTCCTGTAACAGCAAGGCCGTCAAAGTAGTTATTGCTGATGCGCGGCGAATCCTGCATTGCGCCTCTCCTTTTCATTGTCTGCCACTTCGCATGTTTTGTGAAAAAAATCATCCACTGCCGATCCTGGTTCAAAAACCTAGAGCAGCGGGATTATTGGCGACGTTGTTACGGCAACATTTTAGAGATATTTATTTCACATTTGTAATAAATATTAATTAAATTATGCAATTATATTAATTGTTGGAAAGCCTTACCTGGATTGTGAAAAAATAGACTTTTTTCAAAAAATGTTGTTCCGGCAACGGTGCAAGCCTGTGGAAAAAGCCACTACAGAGCATTGTTGGATAAAGGTTCTGTTTGGTTGCACCAACTTGCACAGGAGGAATGATGAAAGCTGTCCGTGACAACATGCTGGGATTGTTGCTTGCCGGAGGCTTGCTGCTTGCGCCGCAAACAGCCGACGCCATTGATTTCAAGGTAAAGGGGGCCTTTGACATCAGTTTTGAAACATCCAACGTGCTTCCACGCGGCGTAAAAGGAAGCGACACCTTTGGGGCCATGGAGCGCCTGCGCACGCAGATAGACGCCATAGCCAGCGAAAACGTGTCGGGCAGCCTCATGTTTACGGTGGGCACCGGCACCATGAACTGGGGACGTTCTGCCGACGGCGCGTCCCTGGGGGCGGACAGCACAAAAAACCTTGGCGTGCGCCATGCCTATATTGACTGGATCGTGCCCAAAACGGACGTAAAAGTGCGCATGGGCATGCAGCCGCAGCTTTTGCCCGGTTACGTCACTGACTGGAGCGCGGTGTACGGGCAGTATTCCACCGGCGTGACCGTCAGTTCGCCTCTGGCGACCAGCGGCGAGTACAAGTTTGGGCTTTCCGGTTTTTGGGCACGGCCCTATAATGACAATTCAGAAATTACGCAAAACGGCCAGACGCAAAAAAACTACCTTGATAACCTCGACCTGTTTGCACTGACCTTGCCTATCACCGGCAACGGCATGAAAATTACTCCCTGGGGTATGTATGGCCTTATTGGTCAAAACAGCCTGCGGGGCATCAACACCAATACCGACCAGCGCGAGCCAGCCATCTATGCTCCGCGTGGCGGGCTCATGCCCGTGCTTGGCAGCGGCGGCAACTACTTTAGCACCTTTGAAAAAAAGTACCGTAACGCCAACAATACCTGGGGCAACGGTTTTTGGGCCGGGCTGACCACTGATTTCACGACTATCGAACCATTTGATATCGCTGCAGAGTTTACCTATGGCCGCGTGGATATGGGCGAGCTTAAAGACTACACCCAGTTCAGCTCAAGCGGGCAGGCAAAGACGTTTGACCTGGTGCGTCAGGGCTGGTACGCGGCCCTGCGCGTTGACTACAAGTGCACCTGGGGCACGCCCGGCGTGACCGCCTGGTACGGCAGCGGCGACGACAGCAACCCCTACAACGGTTCAGAGCGTCTGCCCCAGTTCAACACCCCCTGGCCGGTCACGCCCCTGGGCTTTGGCGGCGGTTTTTTTGACCTCAATACCTGGAAAGTGCTGGGCCACAACCCCGGCGGTCTGGCAGGCGTTGTGGGTACCATCAAGGACGTCAGCTTTATCAATGACCTGACCCATACCTTCAAGCTGGCGTATTTTCAGGGCACCAACAGTGCGGAGATGCCCCGCAAAGCCAATATGACAAGCTATCCCAGCCGGGCGGACGGCCCCATGGCCTACCTCACGACCACCGACCACGCGTGGGAGGGCAGTGTTTCCAATACCTACAAGATTTACGACAACCTGCAGATGAATGTGGAAGCCGCCTATGTGAACCTGCATCTGGACGGCGGCACCTGGCATGGTGTGGAAGACTCGCAGTATCGCGACAACTGGCGGGTTTCGTTGACCTTCCGTTACTCGTTCTGATTTTTGCGGCCAGTGGCCGATATGGCGGGAGGGTGCGCTCTCCCGCCTTTTTTTTATGGGCAGATTTGGTGCCGCCAGGTAAAAAATGTCCCTTGCAGACGGCGCAGCCCTGCCGCTTTGCGAGGCTTTTTTACGGCAGATTAACGGGGGGCGATGGTTGGGGCAATGCTTTGCGCTGGGGCTGTTGCAGGCCCTTGCCGCATAGCGCCGCTCCAGCGGTATATCCATTACGCGCAGAGCAGTTGCCCAAAAAACAGGGACCCCGCCCGAAGGCGAGGCCCCTGCAGGAAGGCGGGTATGGACCTGGGGGGTTATTCCGTCGCGGCCACGCAGTGGCCTGCGCCGCTGTAGTAACCAATGGTGCCTTCAACCTTTACCTCAGACATGGGGCCAAAGGGGGCCGCGCCGGGCACGCGGAAGGTTTTGACTTCCAGGGGCTCAATGGCTTTTTCTTCGGGCACGACGGCCTGCGGCACCCACGAGTAGGGCAGGCGGTAGGCGCGGTACACCCAGTTCATGGGCAGGCTGATGTGCCCCTTGTACGGGCAGATGTATTCCCACACTATTTCGTGCTCTGCGGTCACTTCAAACACGCGGCCGTCTGAGCCCTCGCAGATGAGCGTGTTGCCGTTGGGCAAACGCTGGGCCGAGCTGATAAAGGGGCTGTAAAAACGGCTGGCGTCGAGGGGCACGAGAAAGCCTGCTTCGTGCGGGGTGTACTGCCAGACGATCTTGCGGGCCACGGGGTCTATTTCGAGCACGCGCGAGTAGTCGCGCTGCGCGGCCTTGACGCCCTTGGGCGCACCGGGGTTGGTGCTGCCGTAACCGGCCCAGCCGCCGTTGTCGTATACCAGTATGTTGCCCTCGCCGGGCAGCCCCTTGGGGATCATGTGCGCGTGGTGCTGGCCGATGATCCAGCCTATGGCCTTGTCCTCGGGGCTGCGGTCGTAGTCGGGGCCCAGCTGCCAGACGATCTTGCCGGTCTTTTTGTCGAGGATGAGGATGATGTTGGTTTCGCGGCCGTCAATGATGATGTTGTCAGGGTGAAAGCGGGCGTCGCCCGCCTCAAACCACTTGTTGGGACCAAGGGTGGACATGGAGTTGACGTGCATCCAGTCGCCGACGCCGGGGGCGTCTTCGATCAGCGTGCCGCCGCGATAGTTTGGGTCGCGGCACATGGCGTTGAGCGCCGCCTCGCCAAAGCCCATTTCATGGGCGTGGTCAGAGCAGTTCCACTCCCACACGATGTCGCCGTTCCAGGTCACTTCGTAGATGACGTCGTCAACCAGCGTTTTGTCGCTGATATAGGGCTGCACGGTGTTTTTGTGGCAGAGAACAAGGGTGTTGCCCGAATCGATCTTGGGCTCCTGACCAGGGGCGTAATACCCGGTGGAGCTGCCCTCCCGCTGAAAGTCGTGGTGCTGGCGAGCCATCCACTGGCTCTTTTGGCCCGGATCTTCCACAAATTCGGCCCGGTCAAACTTCCATACGATTTTTCCGTCCCAGTCTATCTGCACGAGGTCGAGCTGGTCCTGAAGGCCGTGCTTGGGGTGGCGGGTGCCGGTGCTGCCCATGAGCATGCCGCCGGGAAACATCTTGTTGGGAAAGCCGTGAACGTCCTTCCACATGCGTATTTCATGCCCGTTCATGCCAAGCAGCAACGCACCGTTGTCCGGCGCCTGAATAATGGTGAATCCGCTCCAGGCTTTTTCCGGATTATAGACGGTTACGCCTGTGGGATAAATGGTCGGGTGTCCCATGACAACCTCCTCGGGTTGGCTGAATGTGCTTACATTGAACCGTTGAAGGCTTCCAGGCAAGCAGTGCAACGACACGTCTCGCCGCTGGTGAAAGTCTCAAGGTGGCTGGGCAACGGCCTATGGCCGCTTGACCGTGCTGGAAGGGATGCTGCCACAAGATAAATGGTCGAAACGTTGTCCTTGCAACATAATTCACAAAAAGGGTACGGTAGGGTTCAAAACAGAATATGGAGCGCTGTTCAGGCATGGGCTCACATCTGCCCGGCGTGGCCGGGTGTGTACTGTTTGCCAAGGGGGACTGGCGTGTCATTTGCGGAATTGCTCAGACAGAACGAGTGCTGGCGAAGCGTGGCGCTGACAAAGCCGCGTTTGTTTCGTAAGGGCCACAAGTTTTACGACACGCAGCCAGAGATGTACTTTCTGGTTAGCGGCAGGGTTCGCCTCATGGCCCTGGCCCCTGACGGAAGTGAAAAAACTCTCTGGTATCTTGGCGACGGTTCATGCTTTAACGAGACCCCCATGTTTATGGATGGCGGCAAAAGCATGCCCTTCGCCCAGAGCGAAGTGCAGTTTTTTCACGACTGCGCCGAAGACTGTTATATTTGCTCGTTCAGCAGGGAGGAAGTGCACCGCCTGGGCATGGAACAGCCTAGGCTCATTTTAAACCTCTGCAAAAGCTATAGCGTCAAGGTTACGTTGCTGTCAAAAAATGTCGTTTCGCTGAGCATGGAATCGCAACTCACGCGTATATGCAAGTTTTTGGCCTCGCGTATTATACCAGGCTCAACCCCTTTGCGGGCAAGGCGCGATATCTCTTATCGCGATATGGCCGATCTGTTGGGCATGCACCGCATCACGCTGTACAAGGTCATGCGGCAGGCCCAGACAAGGGGGCTGTTCTCGTTTGACAAGAGCAGCGACGAGGTTTTTATCCTCAGGCCGGAAGAATTTTATAAAGAAGCGCACATGTAGGCGCTGCAAAAATGCAATAGTGCTCGTTTGCGGTCAGGATCGGCGACGGCGCCCCGATGTTGGAGGCATAAAGCCGCTAAGCGCAGCCCCGCATCTGCGGCGCAAGACAATCTGCGCCGTGCACAGGCAGGGAAGGGCAGCACAGCATGAGGCAGGATAGTTCGCATAAGCCGTGGTTTGCAGCCCCCAAATGAGGTTGAGGCGTTGCGTGCGGCTAGCTGTTCGGTTTGATTTTGCTCCAGACGTGCTGCAGCATACGCTTAATTTCAGCGGGAAATATCGCTGCCATTATGCCTAAGACAGCTACAATAACACCAATGGCAGTAAGTTTGTCCCCCCGGCTCCAGGCGTCGCCCAGCTGCTGCATAGCATCGCTTGCCGGACTGGACGCCATTTTTTCCGCTGCAGCCTGTTCCGTTTTCATGCCAGCCAGCCCATATGCGATTGCGGCGTCACGAAAATGTATACGGGCCTCATTTTTTCTGCCCAACGTAAGCTCCAGATACCCCAACCCCATGAGCGCGTTGGCCTCGCCCAATCTGGCACCCTCGGATTTGTATAATGCCAGCGTATTATCGTAGGCAAAGCGCGCCTCATCGTAGCGGCCAAGTTTCAGCTCCAAATTCCCCAACCCTCTGAGCGCGTTGGCCTCGCCCAATTTGTCGTCCACGCCTCTAAATAACGTTATGGCATTGTTGTAGGCTGAGCGCGCCTCATCGTAGCGGCCAAGGTTTTGTTCCAAATCTCCCAAACCACTGAGCGCGTTGGCCTCGCCCAACTTGTCGTCCACGCCTCTAAATAACGTTATGGCGCTGTTGTAGGCAGAACGTGCCTCATCGTAGCGGCCAAGTTTCAGCTCCAAATCTCCCAACCCTGTGAGCGCGTTGGCCTCGCCCAATTTGTTGTCCACGCCTCTAAATAATGTTATGGCCCTGTTGTATGCAGAGCGCGCCTCATCGTAGCGTCCAAGGTTTTGTTCCAAATCTCCCAACCCACGGAGGGCGTTGGCCTCGCCCAATTTGTGGTCCACGCTTTTACATAACGTTATGGCATTGTTGTATGCCTTGCGCGCCTCATCGTAGCGGCCAAGTTTCAGCTCCAAATCTCCCAATCCTCTAAGCGCGTTGGCCTCGCCCAATTTGTGGTCCACGCCTTTATATAACGTTATGGTACTGTTGTATGCTTTGCGCGCCTCATCGTAGCGTCCAAGGTTTTGTTCCAAATCTCCCAACCCTCTGAGCGCGTTGGCCTCGCCCAATTTGTCGTCCACGCCTTTATATAACGTTATTGCCCTGTTGTATGCAGCGCGCGCCTCATCGTTGCGGCCAAGTTTATACTCCAATTGGCCTAATCCTGTGAGCGCGTTGGCCTCGCCCAATTTGTCGTCCACGCTTTTATATAATGTAATTGCACTGTTGTATGCCTTGCGCGCCTCATCGTTGCGGCCAAGGTTTTGTTCCAAATCTCCCAATCCTCTGAGCGCGTTGGCCTCGCCCAGTTTGTGGTCCACGCCTTTATATAACGTTGTGGCATTGTTGTATGCCTTGCGCGCCTCATCGTTGCGGGCAAGGTTTTGTTCCAAATTTCCCAACCCTATGAGCGCGTTGGCCTCGCCCAATTTGTGGTCCACGCTTTTATATAATGTTATGGCATTGTTGTATGCCTTGCGCGCTTCATCGCAGCGGCCAAGGCTTTGTTCCAAATTTCCCAATCCTCTGAGCGCGTTGGCCTCGCCCAGTTTGTTGTCCACGCTTTTATATAATGTAATGGCACTGTTGTATGCCTTGCGCGCCTCATCGTTGCGGCCAAGTTTCAGCTCTAAATCTCCCAGTCCTCTGAGCGCGTTGGCCTCGCCAAGTTGATTTTCAAGGGTTTTATACAGCGTCAGGGCGTTGTTGTATGCTTTGCGCGCCTCGTCGTTGCGGCCAAGCATTCGCTCCAGGTTGCCAACTCTGGTTAGGGCGTTGGCCTCGCCCAGTTGGTTTTTCTCAGCCCTATAGATTTGCAGGGCCTTGCTGTAGGCGGAGCGGGCCTCGTCGTTGCGGTCAGCAAAGTAGGCCTCCACGCCTGTTTTTAGCAGGTTGTCCGCCTCATCCGACGGCGAGGTGCTTGCCCCAAGGGCCGTAAGCGAAAAACTCAGCAGGGCCAGGATAAGAACCATCAGGCGTACAAACATTTTTTCTCCATAAATAACAATATACATAGGTAGTTTGGTTAGATAAACACAATCAGGTTGCGGTGTCCACAAGTTGCGACGCATGCATGGAGAACGAAATAATATAAAAAAGGTAAGAAATGCAGTCGCTGCATATGCATGACTGTTATGGAGATTGGGTCATTGCGGCATGTACAGCTTTTGCCATCCAGGTATGGAGGCAAAACACCATGCTGTGGACAATTGGGAAACGGTAAAGCGTGCGGCTCCCTGCCGTCCATCTATGCGGGGCTGCAACAGCGTAGTGTTGCGGCGTGGCAGCCGACAACATGCATGTGCGCAGTCATGGCACGGTATATGTTCTGCGCTGACGCCCCGCATGGCCGTAAGCGGGTATAAACCAGGCATGCTGACAGCGGTGGCGCAATAGGGTATCGTACCGTCGGGAAAAAACATGCGTAATCATCTGACCCGCCAACAACTTGAAGGCCTGACCCTGTGCTGGGAACAGTGGGAGGCCGAGGCCACGACCCGCACCCAAAAAAACATGCGGGCGCGTCTGCATCTGATCTTTTTGCTGATGCGCTACGGCGGCTTGCGTCTGGGCGAGGTGCTCGCCCTTGAGCCGCGCTCATCCATAGACGCCATCACAGGCATGCTGCGTGTTTCTGGCTCCAACGCGCGCGAAATACTGCTGCCTGTCAGCGCCATGCGCAATATCCGCCGCATCCTCAGCCTGCCGCAGGCGGAGGAGCCTGACTTTTTGCAGTTTGACCAAAGCTTTTTGCGCAAAAAGTTCTACACTGTCGGCAGTGTCATAGATCTGCCCCCGGCCTGCGTGGGGCCGCGCGCCATACGCTACTCGCGCGGGCTTGAACTGCTTGAACTGCATGTGCCCATGCCGCTTGTGCTCAAATTTTTGGGGCAGCAGGATGCGGATCAGCTGCTTGCCTTTTTGAATTTTTCTGACGGCGAGGCGCGCAAACTGCTCACCCAGACCCTCGCAAAGGGCAGCCCCGGAACTGCCCACGGCGGCGAGGCCGACGACGGCACCAATCTTTTTTGGGGTATTGTTACCCGTATATTTACCGGCATGCGCAAGGTATATGTGGAGATAACCACTTTTTCAGATTTCAGGCTGGCGGTGGCTTGCACCCCTGAAGAAGCCGCCCTGCATGAAGTGCATGAAAATCAGGTGTTAAGCGTGCGGGTTGACCCCGAGCGCATAGTGTTGAGCCCTGAGAAATCCTCCCTCAGTCTTGCCAACTGCGTCAAAGGCGTGGTGGAAAGCCTGCACTCAGACATGGTGGAAACCTTTGTCTGTGTTGGTTTGCCAGACGGCACAACCCTGCGGGCCACGGTGGACACCTGCACGCTGCCCAACACGCATCTGCGCGACGGCAAAAAGGTTTATGCACATTTTGCATTGAGCGCCGTTCGGCTGGTGGCCGACTAGCATTGTCGGCGGGCAGCAAAAAGCGGTTTGCGCGCCCTGATTTGCACCTTCTTTTGCAATCTTTTATGTCCCGCTTTTTCATGGTATCGTGATGATCATCTCGCTGACGAGCCTGGTTGTTTGCGATTACCTTTTGCAAAAGGAGTCTTATTCATGTTCCGTTTTTCCCGTTTTTTGCTCCTGGCCTGCGCCGCGGGCTACATGGTTTGCGCCGCGCCCGTGCTGGCCGCTGATACCCTTATGATGGCCACAACCACGAGTACGCAGGATTCCGGCCTGCTTGAATATCTCGAACCTGCCTTCAAGCAGGAGACAGGAATCGAACTCAAGTGGGTAGCGGTGGGGACCGGCAAGGCCCTTGAAATCGCCAAAAATTGCGACGCCGACGTGCTGCTGGTGCATGCGCCTTCGGCTGAGCTTGAATTTGTTAAGGCCGGACATGGCGTGGACCGCCGTCAGGTCATGTACAACGACTTTGTGATAGTTGGCCCTGCGGCCGACCCGGCTGGCGTGAAAGGGCAGCCCACCGCCGGGGCGCTCAAGCGTATTCTGGATACCGGGGCTGGCTTTGTGAGCCGTGGCGACCAGTCCGGCACGCACAAGGCGGAGCAGAAGCTGTGGCAGCAGAGCAACATTACACCCGACAAGAACCCCAAGTATTTTTCTGCCGGGCAGGGCATGATCTCTACCCTGAACATGGCCGCCGAAAAACAGGCTTATGCCCTGACGGACCGTGGAACCTGGATCACCTTTGCCGACAAGATGGGCGACAAAAACCCGCTGGCTATTGTGGTTGAGGGCGACAAGGCGCTGTTTAACCAGTACAGCGTCATTACGGTCAACCCCGCCCAGTGCCCCAAGGTCAACCCCGCTCTGGCCAAAAAATTTGAAGACTGGTGGGTAGCGCCAGCTACCCAGCAAAAGATTGCTGGCTACGCCCTCAAGGGCAAGCAGCTTTTCTTTCCCAATGCCGACAAGTAGCTTACCCCGGTAGGGCAGGCATGTAATGCTCATTCGCCCGGGGCTGGCGTTGTGCCCGGCTCCGGGCGAATGTTATTTTGATCAGCAATGAGCAGCCGCAATGGATTATCTTATCAACGGGTTCAGCAACGCCTTTTATCTGCTCACGCACATGGATGCGGCCACGCTTTCGGCCATTTATGCAACCATTGCGTCTACCTGCTATGCCATGGCGGCGGCTTTGCTGCTGGGCGTTCCGCTGGGGTTTCTGCTCGGGCATTGCTCCTTTCCCGGTAAAAGGGCGGTCAGGCTTGTTTCAGACACCTTGCTGGCCTTTCCCACGGTGCTCATAGGCCTGCTGGTCTATGCCTTTATTACCGCCCGGGGTCCTCTTGGCGAATACGGCCTGTTGTTTACCCTGCCGGGCATGGCAATCGGGCAGGCGGTGCTTGCGCTGCCTATTGTGGTTTCGTGGACAGCCCAGGCCCTTGAAGACCTCGACCCCCGTTGCCGCGAAACCCTGCTCACGCTGGGGGCCAACGGCAGACAGCTTGCCATGTACGCGTTGTGGGAGTGCCGTTACGCCGTGGGCATGGTGTGCGTTACCGCTTTTGGGCGCGTTATTACAGAGGTGGGCGTGGCCATGATGCTGGGGGGAAACATCCGTTACGCCACCCGTACCATGACAACGGCCATTGCCCTTGAGACAAGCAAGGGCGATTTTGCCCAGGGCATTGCCCTTGGCCTTGTGCTGCTGCTCATGGCCTTTATGGTCAATCTGGCGCTGGCTTTTTTCAAGCGCAGGGGGCGTGCGTGAGCGCCAACCTGTACGAAGCCCGCAACCTTGTGCAGCGCTACAACGGGCGGGAAGCTCTCAATGTGCCGTACCTTGCCATTGAGCAGGGCGAAGCCGTATTCCTCACCGGGCCCAACGGCTGCGGCAAATCAACCTTGCTGCGCCTCTTGGCCTTTCTGGAACGCCCGGCTGCAGGCGTACTGCGCTACGCTGGCGGGGCAGACGGGCGCAAGGAGGCAACCCTGCTCCTGCAGGATCCTTACCTGCTGCACATGAGTGTTTTCAACAATGTGGTGCTTGGGTTGAAGTTTCGCAACCAGACGGCAAACCTGCGGCAAACCTTTGAATGCAGCATGCAGGCCGCAGGCTTTGACGAACCCTGGAAGTTTGCAGATCGCGGGCCCTACGAACTCTCTGGCGGCGAACGCCAGAGGGTTGCTCTGGCATCGCGCCTTGCCCTGCGCCCCAGGGTGCTGCTGCTTGATGAACCAACAGCCAATGTGGATGCGGCAAGCGCCCGCGCTCTGGCCCAGGCCGTAAAAAACTGCACGGCAGACGGCATAACTGTTGTCTGCTCCACACACGATCCTGCCTTGTTGCGTGCCATTGATATTCGCGAGATCAGGCTTGGCTCGTCGTGGGACGCGGAGCCCGCCCCGTGTCTTTGCCCCTCATACCCGCGCCGGTAGCGGCATTGCGCCGGTCTGTACGATTATATTCAGTTTTTTAATATTGTTACCAGCAAATTCCCTTTTTTTGTCTTGCTTTTATTCTCGTGCGGGAGAAAAGCGAGACATTTTTTTTGTCTGCTTGCACTTTTTTCTTTCACAGAGGTATCAAAGGATAAACACAAACAGGCGTAGCCACGCCTTTGCAAGGAGGCTCCATGTTCCGTTTTTTGCGCGTCAATATGGCGACCAAGACCTGTGTTTTTGAAGAAATCCCTCAGGAATACGCTGGCCTTGGCGGCCGCGCGTTGACCTCCACCATTGTGGCCCGCGAGGTTCCGCCCACCTGCACCCCCATCGGCCCGCATAACAAGCTTGTTTTTGCTCCCGGCCTGCTGGGCGCGACCAACAGCCCCAACGCCAACCGTATTTCAGTGGGCTGTAAAAGCCCGCTTACCGAAGGCATCAAGGAATCCAACGCGGGCGGTCAGCCCGGCGGCCATCTGGCCCGTCTGGGCATTCTGGCCGTTATTGTGGAAGACATGGCAAAGGAAGGCGAGTGGTGGCAACTTGAAGTAAGCAAGGACCACGCCAGGCTGATTCCCGCTGAAGTGGCCGGGCTCAACAACTTTGACGCCGTTGCCAAACTTGTGGAAAAATACGGCAAAGACTGCAGCTATATCACCATTGGCCGTGCGGGCGAGTTCAAGCTCACTGCGGCCTCCATCGCCTGCACCGACCGCGAGCTGCGCCCCATGCGTCATGCCGGGCGCGGCGGCGTTGGCGCTGTCATGGGTTCCAAGGGCCTCAAGGCCATCATTGTGAACCCCGAGGGCGGCAAGAGCCAGCCCCTGATGGACGAAAAAGCCTTTCGCGAGGCTTCCAAACGCTTTGCAACGGCTCTTTCGGAGCATCCCATTACAAGCAAGGGCCTTGCCGAATACGGCACAGCCGTGCTGGTCAACATTCTGCACGAAGCGGGCGGCCTGCCCACGGCCAACTTTACCGTGGGCCAGTTTGACAAGCACGAGTCCATTTCGGGCGAGCTTATGAACAAGCTCACCAAGGAACGCGGCGGCGAGGGCATTGTGGCCCACGGCTGCATGAGCGGCTGCATGATCCGCTGCAGCGGTATTTTGCCGGACAAAAAGGGCAAGTTCCAGAGCAAGTGGCCTGAATACGAAACCCTGTGGTGCTTTGGCCCGCACTCCGGCATCAGCGACCTGGACGCCATCTCCAAGTACGACTACATGTGCGACGATATCGGCGTGGACACTATCGACGTCGGCGTTGCTGTGGGCGTTGCCATGGCTGGCGGGGGCATACCTTACGGCGATACCAAGGCCGTGCTTGAGGTCATGAACGGCATCAGCGAGGGCACGCCCATCGGTCGCGTCATCGGCTGCGGCGCGGCGACCGCGGGCCGGGTGTTTGGCGTACGGCGCGTGCCTACTGTCAAGGGCCAGAGCCTGCCCGCGTACGATCCCCGCGCGGTCAAGGGCCAGGGCGTTACCTACGCCACCACCCCCATGGGCGCCGACCACACGGCCGGTTACGCCGTTACGTCCAACATCCTCAACTGCGGCGGCACGGTTGATCCGCTCAAGAAGGAAGGCCAGATCGAGCTTTCGCGCAACCTGCAGGTCGCTACCGCGTCTGTGGATTCCGTGGGGCTGTGCCTGTTTACGGCCTTTGCCATCCTTGACGTGCCGGACGCGTTGCCCGCCATCGTGGACATGCTCAACGCCAAGTTTGGCTGGCAGCTCACCGGCGACGACGTGGTAACGCTGGGCCAGCGCATTCTGTCGACAGAAATCGACTTCAACCGCCGCGCGGGCATTACCCAGGCTGCGGACGTGCTGCCCGAGTTCTTTACTGACGAAAAGCTGCCCCCGCACAACACCACCTTTGACATCACCCACGAAGAACTCAAAACAGTGTTCAACTGGATTGAGGAAAAGAAGTAGGGTTCAGTATTGGCCGCCGCTCCGCCTGGAGCGGGGCGGCGGCCGCGAATTTCGTTTTACGGCGGCGCGAGGTGCGCGCCCCGGCTGGCTTGACTGCTTTTGGGCAGAGCGGGCATAATTGGACAAGACCTGGCAAGGTCAAGGAGAGTCCATGAAACTGACCGTTAAGTTGAGCACCACCCTGCGGGACTGTGTGCCAGGCTACGTGCCGGAAACAGGCTTGCAGGTGGAAATGCCGGAAGGAAGCACCGTGGCCCAGCTGGCGCAACGCCTGGGGTTGCCGCCGCAGGACATCAAAATTGTCATGGTCAACGGACGCCAGCATAAGGTGGACGATCCCATGCGCGACGGTGACCGTATTGCCTATTTTCCGGCGGTCGGAGGAGGCTAGGCCCGTTGACCATGACAACACCAGATCCGCACGATTTTTTCCATCCATACATCCGGGCGACCTATCTGACGGAGACCGCCGCTTGCGGCCAGCGCGAAACGCTGTTTGTAAGCCTTGAGGGCCAGCGGCTTTGGGCTGCCCGTAACGGCATGACCCTGCGTGCCGCCATGGTTCATCTGCTTGGCTGCAACATCTGGCCCGAACGCTTTCGCCGTAATTTCGGGCTTTTTTCTGCGCAGGATATGGCCCAACTGCTGCAAAGCCGTGTGCTGGTGCTGGGCTGCGGGGGGCTGGGAGGTCATGTGGCCGAGCTGTTGGCCCGCTCTGGCGTGGGGTGCATACGGCTGGTGGATAACGACGTCTTTGACGAGAGCAATCTCAACCGGCAGCGATTTTGTTCCGAGCGTGTTCTGGGCCAGCCCAAGGCCCGTGTGGTTCGGGATGCCCTGGTTGATATTGCCAGCCATGTAGAGGTCGAAGCCCTGGAGTTCGCAGCCGACGAGGGCAATCTTTCCGTCCTGGTGGCGGGTATGGATGTTGCCCTGGACTGCCTGGACAACATCTCTGCCAAGGCTGCGCTGGAAAGGGCGGCTCTGGCTGCGGGTGAGATTTTTATCCACGGCTCTGTGCTGCGCAACGAGGGTTTTTGTTACGCCAGCGCGGGCCCGAAGGCGCGGCTTGATGAGCTTTACCCCCAGGGACAAAGTGAGCACGAGCTTGACCGATCCCGACGCGAGGGCGTTGGGGCGCTGGCTCCTGCCTCGGTGGCCTGCCTGATGGTAAGGCTTTGCCTGCGTGCACTATTGCGCTGCACCGCCAGCACCCCACTGTTTCACCTCGACCTTTCCGTGCCGGAGCTGGAGAGGTTTGACTGGGCGGACAGGGCCTGACCTCGCAGGCTATTTGCCCGCATACTCCCAGATAATCTGTCCCGTCTTTTTTGTACCGTAGCCGCCCATGCCTTCAACCGTGCGGCGAAAGGCCTCGCCGCGTATAACGTCCAGCAGCGCCTGCACGGCATCTGTATCAAAAAAACGGCGGGGAATGACCAGATCGTATTCCTCAACACCAATGGGCATGAAGGGCAGCCCCAGCGCATTGGCCGCAGCCCGTACAGCAAGACCGGCATCCACCCGGCCCGAAAGCACCGCCGCGGCCACGTTCATGTGGGTATATTCCTCATCGCGGTAGCCGCTGATGCGCGCAGGCGCAATGTCAAGGCAGCTCAGGCGGTAGTCGAGCAGCACGCGGGTTCCGCTGCCGCGCTGGCGGTTGATAAAACGCACGCCAGGTCTGGCAAGATCTTCAATGGTTTTGATCTCAAGGGGATTGCCCGGCGCGGTCAATATGCCCTGCTCCCTGTCCACAAGGCGCAGCAGCACCATGGGTTCGACCAGGTTATCCTCGATGGCCTTGCGGTTATAAACGCCGCTCGCAGGGTCGAGCAGGTGGCTGCCCGCCAGGTGGCACTGCCCGTGCTTGAGGGCCATCAGCCCGCCCAGCGAACCCACATGGGCCGAGGTAAGGCGAAATTGCGGGTGCGCCTTGCGCAGCATGCTGTCCAGCAGGTCAAGCGTGTTGTCGTGACTGCCGATGGCCAGCAACGCGCCCGCAAGGGCCGTGGCCGGGCGCAGCAGCTCAACGGTAACGGGCTCGCCTGCATTGCAGCCCTCGCTGTCGCGCGGGATACGTATAATGCCGTCGGCGCGGCTGAGGCTGGTTATGGTGCCTGCGCCGCGCGGCAGCGGCACGGCCACGACCGTATCGCCCACGCAGCCCAGCTTGACCCGCAGCCTTTCCTCCATGCCGGGGCGCGAGGGCAGGGGATTGCAGGGCACGGCGGTTATTTTTTGCCGCTCGCTGACGCAGCGCTTTTGCCACAGGGCCAGCAGGGGCAGCACAAATTCCTCCATGGATATGCCGGCCGATACCGGGTACCCCGGCACTCCCACCACCGGCTTGCCGTCAACCACCGCCAGCACTGTCGGTTTGCCCGGCATAACCGAAATGCCGTGCGTGACGACCGTGCCCATCCCCTCAAGCACATGGGCCGTAAAGTCGTGACTGCCCGCCGATGACCCGGCATTGAGAATAACCATGTCAGCGGTGGTAATGGCGCTGGCTATGGCGGCGCGGATGGCCTCAGGATCGTCGGGAACCACCGGCAGGGTAGAGGCTTCGCCGCCCGCCTCTGCGATCATGGCCGAAAAAATCAGCGAGTTGAATTCGGGCAGCACGCGGCCTGCGCGCAGGTCTTCATCGCGGGCGTCGGCCAGGGGCACAATTTCCGAGCCGCTGGGGATAATGGAAACGCGGGGCCGCCGGAACACGGGCACTTCAAGCGCGCCGCCCGCCGCCAGAGCGCCAAGGTCGTAAGGGCCTATGCAGGTGCCGGGGGGCAGGATGATCTCTGTGGCCACCATGTCCTCGCCCATTTTGCGCACATGCTGCCAGGGAAAGGCGGCCTTTTCGATAACGGCCCACTGCGCCTCGCCGTGTGCCGCCTGCGCTGTCTCGGTGTTGACGTTTTCCATCATGACTACGGCATTGCAACCCACGGGCAGAGGATGCCCCGTGTTGATCCAGTAAGCCTGTTCGCCGATCTTGAGCCGCAGCGGTGTGCGGGCCGAGGCGGTGAAGGTGTCCTCGGCCTGCACGGCAATGCCGTCCATGGCCGCGCCGTGAAATGCCGGCGACGAGCGCAGGGCCGCCACAGGTCTGCTGAGTACGCGTCGCAGGGCCTGCGCCAGCGGGACGCGCTCTTCCCCCAGGGCAAAGGCGCTGGCGTCAAGGCACGCATACCAGTTGGCGCGTGCCTGTTCCGGGGACAGCAAAGTAAGATATGTATTGCGCTTCACGTTGTATCTCCCTGCTAATGGCTCATTGCGGCCTTTTTAGCGAAAAAGTTCCACAAGGACGGTATCCCCCGCGTCGTAGCCTTCGCGGTTCTCCGGGCAGACCATAAGACCGTCGGCTGCGGCGATGCCTGATATAAGGCCCGATGCGCCCATGATGGGCTCGGCCTCGTACAGCGGCTGCAGGGCCGTGCCTGCCTGCGGGCGTACGCTTTGCTGGCAGGGCAGGGGGCGCAGCCTGACGCGCAGATAGTCGCGTCGGCCCTGGGCCGAGGCAACGGAACGCGTCAGCACTGCCGGAACCTGCGGCGGTTTTGTATCGCCCGCGCAGCCCTGCAGGTGCTCCAGCAGGGGCGTGAGAAAAACCCGGGCGCAGACAAGCGCGCTTGCGACGTGACCGGGCAGGCCTACCAGACAGACATGGCGACCGCCCAGATTGGCCCTGGCCAGAATAAAGGGCTTGCCGGGGCTGATGGCCACCCCATGCACAAGCAGCTCGGATTGGGGAAGGGATTCAAAAATTTCCACGGTGTGGTCGCGCATGCCAGCGGAGGAACCGCCGGAAACCACAACTACGTCGTGCTGTTTCGCAAGATCTGCGACGGCCGTTTTAAGCCTTTGGGCATCATCGTTGACGATGCCTGCGCGCAGGGCTTTTGCCCCGGCCTCGCGGCACAGGGCGGCAATGCTGTGGGCGTTGATGTCGCGTATTTTGCCCGGCGGCGGTGTTTCGCAACTGGGCACGATTTCGTCGCCAGTGGAGAGCACGGCAACCAGCGGGTTGCGGCGTACCACCACATCCACAACGCCAAAAGCGGCCAGCAGGCCGATGTCCTGCGGACGCAGACGCCGTCCTGCCTGCAACAGGCTGGTTCCGGCCTCGGCATCGTCGTTGTGAAAAATCACGTTGTCGCCAGGGGCCTGGCTGCGGATAATTTCAACAAGGTTGCCCCCGGCTGGGCGGGAGTATTCGACCATGACAACGCAGTCCGCCCCACGGGGCAGCATGCCCCCGGTAAGAATGCGCGCGGTCTGCCCCTCCGCAAGGCTCGCGTCCGGCACTTCGCCCATGCGGCAGTCGGCCACGCATTCGACCAGCGCGGGGTTGCCCTCCTGCGCGCCAAAAACGTCGCGTGCGCGGCAGGCAAAACCGTCAACGGTCGAGCGGTCAAAACCGGGCAGGTCTTCCGTTGCCGAAAAGCCGAAGGCAAGACAACGCCCAAGGGCATCATCCAGAGGGATGCGCTCTTCATCCAGAAGGGGAACGGCCCGAATATGTTCAAGTACGGACTCTACTGATTGCAGCGTCAAAAAAGGCTTCACCCGGCCCTCCGGTTGATGTGCGCGACGGTACTAAACTGCGTGATATTGGCCCAAACCAGAGCAAAGGGCAACATGATTGCGCAATGTTTGCTGCTGGATGGCTGCAAGCACACGCTGCGCTGCCGTATGCTGCGCAGGGCGGTATTTGTGCGGCGAGGTCTAGGTGCGTCAGCAGACCTGGGGGTATCAGGTCTGCTGACGCTATGCGCCAAAGCGTCAGGCAGGGCTGGAAGGTTCTGCCTGCGCATCCGGCGCTGGTTCAGTGATTTTAAACAACAGCACATAACAGGCGGGTAAAAACAGCAGTGTCAGCACGGTTGCCGTTGCCAGCCCGCCCATGATCGCGTTGGCCATGGGGCCCCAGAAAACGGTCGGGGCGATGGGCAGCATGCCCAGAATGGCCGCCACCGCCGTGAGCATGATAGGCCTGAATCGTATGGTCGCCGCCGCCTTGACGGCATCCCAGTCAGACAGGCCCGATTTTTTTTCGCAGTCGATCTGGTGCACAAGAATGACCGAATTTCTGATGATCATGCCGATGAGCGCCACAACCCCCAGCAGCGCCACAAATCCCATGGGCTGATGGGTGAGCAGCAGCCCCAGCACAACCCCGATAACCCCCAGCGGCGCAACGCAGATAACAAGCAGAAGATGGGTGAAGTTTTCAAGCTGGATTATCAGCACGGTAAGCATGAGTAAAACCATGAGGGGGATTGCCGCCGCCACCGAGGCCTGCGACTTGGCGCTTTCTTCCACAGAGCCGCCGGTTTCGATGCGATAGCCCGCAGGCAGGCTGCGCCGCAGCGCGTCCATGTCTTTTTGCAGGGCCTCCACAATACTGTCAGGCATGACGTCTTTTTTTACATCGGCCTGAACGGTCATGGTGGGCATTCTGTCCCTGCGCCATATCAACGGGTACCCCTGGGCGTACTCGATATCAGCCACCACGCCCAGCGGCACGGACCGGCCGTCGGGCAGGGGCATGTCGAGCATCTGCAGGTCCTCAACCGTCGTGCGCTCCTTGTCCCTTGCGCGCAGCACGACATCAACAAGGTATATTCCGTCCCTGACCTGCGTCGCGGTGACGCCGGACACCGTCGAATAGAGCGTCTGGGCGACGGCGGCGGAGGACAACCCCAGGCGCCGGGCTTCGTCCTGACGTACCCGGAGGCGTATTTTGCGCTCCGGCTCTCCCCAGTTGGTATTGATATTGTGCAAAACAGGCGAAGTGCCCATGAGCGCGGCCACTTCAGCCGCGTACTTTTGCACCTGCGTCATGTCTTTGCCCGACACCCTGTACTGCACGGGCCACCCCACAGGCGGGCCCAGCTCCATGGCGTAGGCTCGGCCCACCAGCTCGGGAAAATCATGGTCGAGCGCCGCCTGCAGGCGCTCCTGCACCTGCTCGCGTTCTTTGGGCCCTTTGGTGACAACAACGGTCTGGGCAAAAAAGTTGTTCTGCAGCTGCTCGTCCAGCGGTAGATAAAAACGTATCGCGCCTCGCCCCACATACGAGCTCCAGTGGTCTACGCCAGGGTCAGCGGCCAGGATGGCGTCAAAACGCTGCGAGATGCGGTTTGTCTCCCTGATGGAGCTGCCCTGCCGCAACGTCATGTCCACCATAAGTTCCGGCCGCTCTGACGAGGGAAAAAACTGCTTTGGCACAAGGGGTAGTGCCGCAAGCGCCAGCACAAAGGCAAGCAGCGTCGCGCCCACCATCTTTTTGGGATGGCGCATGGCCCACAAAAGAGCGCGGTGGAAAAGCTCGGCGGTTTTTTCGGCCCGTGCGCTGTGCGCCTGCAGATGCTCCTTAAGCACCTTTACGCCGATAAGCGGCGCAAACAGCACCGCCACAAACCACGAGACAATCAGGGCCATGCACACCACGGCGAAAAGGGAAAACGTATATTCCCCTGCGGAACTTTTTGCCAGCCCGATGGGGATAAAGCCCAAAATGGTCACAAGCGTGCCCGTCAGCATGGGAAAAGCCGTGGAGGTGTAGGCAAATGTGGCGGCCCTGGTCTTGGTCCAGCCTTCTTCAAGCTTTGAGACCATGCTTTCAACGGTAATCATGGCGTCGTCAACTAGCAGGCCCAGGGCAATGATCAGCGCCCCCAGCGAGACGCGCTGCAGGTCGATGCCGCAGACATCCATGCCGACAAAAACAAAGGCCAGCACAAAGGGGATGGAAAACGCCACCACAGCCCCCGCCCGCGCTCCTAAGCTCAAAAAACTGATGCCAAGCACGATCAGTATGGCCTCAATCAGGGCCTCCATAAATTCGTTAACCGCATCGTGAACGACCGCAGGCTGGTTGGCCACCAGGTGGGCTTCTATGCCCAGCGGCAGCGTTGCGCACAGCTCTGTCACAGCTGTGTTGATGTTTTTTTCGAGCAGCAGCACGTCGCCGCCCTTGCGCATGGATACGGCAAGCCCCACGGCGTCATGCCCGTTGAAGCGAAAAAGCGGCTGCGGCGGGTCGATGTAGCTGCGGCGGACGTCGGCTATGTCGCCAAGGCGCACCTTTTTGTCCCCGGCATACAGCGTGACGTTCGCCAGCTGCTCGGCGGAAACGAATTTGCCCGTGGGTTCAAGAACAATCTGTTCCTTGCCCGTGTCTACTGCGCCCGAGGGCGTCAGCGCATTTTGCCTGCTGAGGGCGGCAATAATCGCTTCGCGGCTGATGCCCAGCGTGGCCAGCTGGTGCGGCGAAAATTCCACATAATAAGCCTCGTCCTGCTCGCCGATGGTGGTCGCCTTGGCAACGTCCTGCACATGCAGCAGCTCGCTGCGGATATCTTCAACATAGTCCTTCAGCTCGCGATGCGTGAAGCCGTCGGCGGTAAAGGCGTAGATGATGCCGTAGGTGTCGCCAAATTCGTCATCAAAAAAAGGTCCCTGCGTCTCGGAGGGCATATCCTGCCGGATGTCACCCACTTTTTTGCGCACCTGATACCAGATGTCGGGCACGTCCTTTTTGGGCGTGCCCGAAAGCAGCTCAATGAAAATTGTGGTTTCGCCGGGCAGGGTATAGCTCTTGAGGTAATCGAGGGATGGCGTCTCCTGCAGCTTTTTTTCAATGCGGTCAGTAAGTTGCAGCATGGTCTCTTCAATGGTTGCGCCCGGCAGGTACGCGCGGACGACCATTGTTTTGACCGTAAACTCGGGGTCCTCGTTCTGCCCCAGCTGAAAGTACGAGCGCACGCCGGCTACAACAACCAGCACCATAAAAAAGACCATCAGCACCTGATGGCTGAGCGCCCACTCTGACAGGTTAATGCGCTTCATCGCTCGCCGCTTCCTTGATTCTTTGCCCTTGCCTGAGGGCCTGCCCCCCAGCGGTCACGATCTTTTCGCCAGCCTCCAGCCCTTTTGCCACAATAACGGCGTCGGTAGTGTATTGGCTTACCTCAATGGGTCTTGCCGTTACGCTGCTTGAGGAAGCGTCGATCACCCATACCGAGGGTTGCCCATCGTGCAGCAGCACGGCGGCGGAGGGGATGCGGATAACCTTGTCTTCCGGCAACAGGATGCGGCCGACCACAGTTGCGCCCAGGGGCATCTGCACTGGTTGTGCAACTATGGCTTTTGTCTGGTAGGTGCGCGTGGCTGAGTCGGCTTCTGGAGAAATTTCATAGATGGTCGCCTCTGAGCAGACGTTATGCAGTCTGTCCAGGCACACTTCCATTGCTCGGCCAGGCAGCAACGAGCCAAGGAGGCTCTCGGGCATATCAAACACAGCGTCGTAGGCGTTGTTTTCGGCTATTTTAAACACGGGCTGCCCCGCGTTAACAACTTCGCCGCTTTCAGCAAACTTGTTGACCACAAGGCCGTCGCTCTCCGAGGTCAGCACTGTGTACATCAGCTGTTCTTCCGCAGTATGCTGACGCGATTTTGCAGCCTCAAGCTGCGCTGTCGTCGCCTTGAACTGCCGTGTGGTGGCCTCGTGCTCCCTTTTGGACACGGCATGCGCGGAGAGCAGGTTTGCCACGCGCAGCGCCTGTTTTCTGTCCTGCTCCAGAGTTGCCTGCGCGGCCGCCACATCAGCCTTTGCAGAGGTGAGCGAATCTTTTACCACCGTGTCGTCAAGCCGGGCCAGCACCGTGCCAACAGTAACCGTATCGCCTACCGACACGTAACGCTCGGCAATCTTGCCGGAAATACGAAATGCGGCATTGACGTATTTGTGCGCGGCGATTTGCCCTGTCAGCTGCGTTGGCTTTTGCCCGTACCCCAGCGCCACAACCATGGATTTGACAGGGCGCGGTTGGTCGCCCTTGGACGAGTCCTGGCAGCCGACGGCGGCCAGGCAAAGTAAGATCAGCAATACAATAGCAGCATGGCGCATAAAATTAAGGCTCCTCAAGGCTGTCCTTGCCGGGCTTTTGCAGCAGTGAATCGAGAATGGCTGGTATGATGGTGTCGGCTGCTTCTGTGCCGGGTACGACGGATTCGAGCACGAGGCCCTGCCACAGGGCCATCAGCGCAAGCGCCATCTGCTTTAACGGTATGGCCGGTTTGCGTCCCAGGCAGTCCGCCAGTTTGCCAAGAGACAGGGAGAGCCTGCCGCGCCAGCGCTCTGAGTTGGCGGCATACATGTCGTTGAAATGGTCGTTGTGTCTGGCGTACAGGGCAAATTCCAGCGTAAGGTTGGAGAGAATCTGATCGCTCTGTACTTCCTTGAGCCAGTCCGCAATCTCTCTGGCCATGGTTTGAGGATCCTCTGGGTTTTGCGAGGCAATAAGCTCGTCGAGGGAGGCAAACAGACGAACCGTATGGATTTCGAGCACTTCCATCAACAACTCGTCCTTGTTGCCAAAGTTGGAATAGAACGCCCCCAGCGTGTACCCGGCCGTTACGCATATGCGGCGGATGGATGCCTCATAGATGCCCACCCGCAACAGCTCCTGCTCTGCCGCGTTGATCAGCGCTTGGCGCGTCTGCTGTCGGCTTTCCTGCCGTGTAAGTCTCTGCATGCGTCCCTCCCGTAACCCGGATGTTGCCCATGGCTGACCTCTTACCAAATTCAGATAGCACTTGCAATCCAGATTGCACGTGATATTTGAATTTGGTAGAAAATACCTGTCGCCAAGATAATCAGGTGGAGTGCTGCACCCAGTTTTGGTTAAAAACAATAAAATCAGCATGATGATAATTTTTACATAGCAGCGCCTGCAGGTCAGACATGACTGATCTGGCCTGCAAGGCCTGTTGCCCCGCCTTGCAGCATGTGTGAAATGCCCTGTACGCTGCCAGACAGGGCTGCAATGCCAGCTATGCAAAAGATGATTATACCATGCGAATATTACAGGAGTTTATATATGTGGTCAGTAAAAAAACGGATGGAAATAGTAACAAGGTATTTTGCATCGCTCTTCGGGGCTGTTTCTTTTCAGGAAAATGGAGAAAACGCTGATAGTAATTTTAGTAAGGGCAGCAGCAGTATTAAAGTTAATATATTTAAAAAAGATGAAGGCTCGTACTATATAAACAGGGCAATCAGCTTTACCCAGGAAGAACAGGAAATCATAAAATGTATTTCAAAAGAAATGCGCAAACTCTTTGCACAACATCTGCTTCCGCACTACGCCAACATCTGCTTGCCGCAAGCGCAATTGCTCGGCATTTCAAAGGCAATTTCGCCTTCAAACTACAAAACAGTATTAACAGTGCTGAATATTCTGGAAGAATTTTCTACGCAGACCTATGAAGGGCAAAGAATTACGTTTTCTGTAGGCATTGATGAAACAGTTACGTTTATGGGCAACAACCTGTCTGATGTGTGCAGGCACGATTTTTCGCGTGTGCTGACATCTGACTGCAATTCCTTGCTGGTCTGCAGCAGGCAGGGGGGGATTGTTGATCATTTATCGCCGGTTAACAGCTGCGATATGGAAGACTACTTTGCGCCGCTGGAGTATCTGCCCATTGCCGCCTGGTCTTCACAGGGTAAATACGTATTTTGTCTCAATGATAACGGCGAAATATTGGTATTCAAAAACAGGTGTCTGATTTTTGCGAAACGCCGGGGGCAGTGGTGCTACTTTTCGCACCAGATATATACTTCAACATTCAATCCCGCTCCAATTTTGCTCAAGGTGCTTGACGTGGCCGAGGTCCCCTTTGAAATATTCAAATCAATATACGTCAGCGTGATAGACGCTTCATTTCGGCGCAAGGGGGCGTGCATCGGCGTGATAAAAAAAAGCGCCGTCTACGACGGCGACGGTATCAGGGATTGTATGGATTTTGTTTCTGAATCAGACATCCTCGAAAAAAAGAAAAACGAAAAAACAAAGCTTCTTAATTCTATTGTGGGCGGCAAAAAATTTAATGAGCTATCGCGGCAGTTGCGTCAGGAAATACTGGCAATGGATGGCGCGACAATCATCTTTGAAGACGGAACAATATTTGCCGTGGGTGCGATACTAAAGATCAACTGCGGGTCTTCCGGCGGTGGACGGCGGGCGGCGGCATGCACCCTGTCAAAGTACGGCGTGGGGATCAAAGTCTCGAGCGACGGCAAGATTACCATCTGGTATGACCCTGACAGACCTGATTATTTTGAAGAGATTGGCTAGGTGGCGGCAAGTCGGTGGGTCTGCATGCGTGCGCGTGCGGTGGGCGGGCAGTCATGGCCCATATACGAAAAAAGGTTCGCGGATATACCGCGAACCTGAATTTTCTGGTGGGCCATCAGGGACTCGAACCCCGAACCAACTGATTAAGAGTCAGCTGCTCTACCAATTGAGCTAATGACCCGCAATGCGTGAAAAGGTGTTTACGCAAATGGGGGCTGGGTGTCAAGCGTAAATGAAAATTTTTATGTAATTCTTTTGTACGGCAGGCAGTTATAGCCATGGGCAAAACCTGGCTCGCAGCAAAATTGCCGCGCCGTGCGCGGGCTTGATTGTGTTGGCGCAACCTGGGCGGGGAGATGGGCGCGCCAGGGGCAGGGTGAGCGAGAGGGGACGGGTACCCCGTTGCCAGACCATGCGGTGTTGCCTGCCTGGGGCGGCGTGGTGAAGCCGGCAACCGATTCTGGGGCTTGACTAATCGTCGTGCCTTGGGCTACAAAGCCTCTCACACCAAGCATGCGACGCTGATTCGCAGTATGCTGGCCTGTCTGCCGGGATGGTGGAATTGGTAGACGCAGCGGACTCAAAATCCGCCGAGGGCAACCTCTTGCGAGTTCAAGTCTCGCTCCCGGTACCACAAAAAAGAATCATGAAGCCCCATAAAGTCTCAAAGACCTTGTGGGGCTTCACTTTTTTGGTAGTTGAATGTTTCAGGTAGTATCAGAAGGCCCGTTGACGTGTTACGAAAATGGGGGCAACAATAGGGGCATATTTCTGGCTTGCCCCTCATTATATCAGGAGTTGCCCCTATGAGTCTGACAGATGCCGCCATACGAGCCGCAAAGCCTGGCAACAAGACTATCAAGGTTTTTGACGGAGGCGGGCTTTACCTTGAAGTTGCCCCAAGTGGTGGGCGATGGTGGAGACTGAAATACCGCTTTGCAGGGAAAGAGCGCCGGATCAGTCTTGGCGTGTACCCAGCCGTTGGCCTGCGTGAAGCCCGAAAACGCCGTGACGATGCCAAGGAGCTATTGGCCCAAGGCATTGACCCAAGCGCCCACAAGCAGGCGGAAAAAGAGGCTGTAAAGCGCCAACAGGAGTCAGCCGCACAGACCTTTAAAGCTGTGGCCTTGCAGTGGTGGGAAAGCTATGGCCCTACACTTGCCGAACGCACACGCGACCGTACACAACGCTATTTAGATCAAGACCTACTTCCCGCCTTGGGTGATAAGCCTGTGGCAAGCATTATGCCTGCCGACCTCCTGACCGTTGCCGCCCCGGCAGAAAAACGGGGTGCCTCAAATACTGCCCACAAAATAATGACCATTTGCAACCAGGTAATGCGGCACGCATATTTGTGCGGATTGACGCCCGTTAATGTGGCTGCTGGCCTGCGTGGTGCATTGCGTCCGCTCAAACACAAGCCCCGCCCGGCCATTGTCGAGAAAAAAGAGTTTGGCCGCTTGCTGCGCGATATTTGGGCCTATGAAGGATACCCGTCTGTGCAATGGTATTTGCGGATATTGCCATTCGTTGCGACCCGGCCCGGTGAATTGCGGCTTGCCAAATGGGGGGAGATTGATTTCTCGGAAAACGTGTGGCGACTTCCAGAAGGCCGAATGAAGATGCGCAAAGCTTGGGCCGTACCCCTTGCCCCGCAGGTGGTGAAGATGCTCCGAGCGTTGGAACAATTCTCTGGCGGTGATGCTGATGCCCCGCTTTTTCCGTCTGTGCGCTCAAAGTCTGCCGTCATTGTGGACGCCGCAGGAGGTGCCGCGCTGCGGGCTATGGGCTGGCAGCAAGAAACTGTGTGCCTGCATGGGCTGCGTTCGACCTTTTCGACGATAGCCAACGAAAGCGGGCAGTGGCGACCAGACGTTATAGAAGGCTGCCTTTCCCACACAGACCGCGACAGCGTGCGCCGCGTTTATAATCGCGCAACCTTTTGGGAAGAACGCCGGGCCTTGATGGAATGGTGGGCAGATTACCTGGACAGGTTGAAGGAAGACAAAGTTTAGCCACAAATTTCCTGCCCCTAGCTTTGGTCTGATCCACCAAGGCGAAGAGCCGTTCCCTTACGGCCTGGGGCGGGGAACTTTTTAAGGGAACAACTGAAGGGGGTGGTGGAATGAAAATATTGAGAAATTTCATTACAATAGAAGACCTTGAAAAACGATGGGGAATAGGAAAAAACGAAATAGTTCCTTTTGTTCATGGTATTGGGCATGATATTAACCTTTGGTATACACGTGAACCTAGATTATTGCCCAATGGAAAGCAAAGTGCAATCGTTAAAAGAGCACAATACACAAACGGTAGCATTGTAGATGCTGAAGAAGTATTATTTTTAGAATCTAAATATCCAGAGTTAATAAAAGATAAAACTATAGTAATTTGTAATAATGAAGATGAAGAAGAGCCAGAGGCTAAAAATAAAATAAACGACCTTTACCGGGACAATTTGTTTCTGGCAGTTGATTTAGATGATAAACTTTGTCCGCCCTGGGACGCTTTTTTTGCTAAGAGAGTATTTATCACCACGATACCGAAACCAGAAAGCGGAGACTATTATCCACCTGATGTTTTGATGCGTAGATATAAATTAAGCCCGGCTGAATTTATAGGATATCTTTCAATTCATGATGATTTATATCCATATGGGATAACATCAGATTTTTATAGTTCTGGCGTTGGCATCCCTGAAAAATTGGATATGCTAAAAGATATTTCCTTCCATTATTTAGAAATTCAGAAACATGAAAAAAGCATGGAAAAGTTCCACGAATATGATGCAGAATTTAACGAGCATATGAGATTCGTCATTCATGATGATAATTCACATAGTGCAGAGAATACAGAACAATCCGTTGATGACATAAAAATGCAACTCACAGAGGCCCGAGTGCAGATTGCGGCTCTGAATAAAGCCAACAGCCTATTAACTGAACAGAACCAGCACATGGCAGAAGAGCTTGCAAGCCTAGCCACAGATAGCGGCGAAGGCCAGCCAGCCTCGCGCACACACGCTGCCACCAAGTCAAGGCAAGAGAAGACCTTGAGCGCATGGAAGCCAGCCATTGACGCTATGATAAAGGTTGCCGTGCGCTGTGGTGAAAATGGGGCCGCCCTCCGGCAGCAACCTGACTTTAATGCCATGTTCAATGATATTGATGCCGAGCTTAATGACGCCCAGATGAATCTTTTCCGCAAGGCACTACCTGATGAACATATTGATCGTACGGGTGGTCCAAGAGGAAAGGTGACACCCTCCTGACAACGTGAGAATCGTTACACAGCAAGGCTTTTCTACACTTTGCATACCCCCCTGATGACGTGAAATACTCCTGAAAACAGTTCACGTTATCAATGGGGTATTTTACGGTCTCCGACCCGTCCGCCAACGTACCCACGTTATCAGCAGGGTTACAATAAAAATACCAGCCCCTTATCCTCTCACGTAGTTCAAAAAAAACTCGTGGGAGGATTTTTTATGTCCCAGCTAAATGGAAGGCGAATTCAATATGCAGGAGCTATGCGCGCAAAGTCCGCAGCCGCATTTCTCGACATTGGCGAATCAACCCTTTGGCGGTGGGTTAAAGAGGGAAAATTACCCAAAGGCATTCGACTTACCCCCAGAACGACTGTGTGGTTGCGTGAAGATCTTGAACAATTTTTGAATCAAGCGTTTCACGATCAGCGGGGTGTCTAGGATGGTGGATAAAAAACGAAAAAGCCCCTCAGCTTGGCGGCAGTGGGGGCTTATGAAAAGTGCAGCCTGGCAGCAGCACGATGCAAAGGGAACTTACTCTGCTCTAATCCCGTCCGTCAACGAGTATTCAGTGTTTGCCCTGCTGTTCAAGGGGGTGTTCAGTGAATAGTCCAAGCACCACAGCTACGCCAAACCTTCAAAACCAAATCGCCCATGCACAGGCGGCTTTTTTTAGCGAAGGGCTAGCAGAGCAGACGGAAGGGCAGCAGAAGCGCAAGTTCACCTTTCAAACTGCGGCTGACATCATTAACGCTCTCCAACAGATTGACGCGATAAAGGGAATTATTCCGTCCCGTGGCATCGTGGTTATCTATGGCCCTTCCGGTAGTGGGAAAAGCTTTCTGGCGGTCTATATGGCCTATGCCTTGGGCTATGGCTTGGCTTTCTTTGGCTTCAAGACGCAAGTTATGATCGTGGTTTACATAAACCTCGAAGGTAGTTTGAAAAAACGTCTTGAATCATTGCAGGCGGATAAAAAGCGCAACATTCCCGACAACATTCTGTTCGTTACTGAGCCATTCCATATCATTGAAGATATAGAGTCTTTAGCCGCAGATATTCCAGAAGGGGCTGTGGTTTTTATCGACACCATGAACGCCGCCTCCCCTGGCCTTGATGAAAATTCAAGCCGTGACATGGGCCTGATTCTGGAAGCTGCCAAAAAGCTGCAACAGATCACTAAGGGGCTGGTGGTTATTGTCCATCACAGCGGCAAAGATGCCTCTAAGGGCCTGCGCGGGCATTCTTCGTTGTATGCTGCAATGGATGCCGTCATTGAAGTGGGCCGCAATGGTGATTCTCGATACTGGCGTTTGGCAAAATCCAAAGAAGGGCGGGACGGGATACGTCGTGGCTTCCGTCTCAAGTCTGTAGGCTTGGGCTATGACGCAGACGGGGAACCTGTGACCTCTTGCGTGGTCGAGGAAGACAATACCCCCTTGCAGGAGGAAGAGAAGCCCCTGGCCCCCGCGCTTGCGTACTGTTTAGAGTCATTGCAACGCGCCTTGGTTGCAACTGGAAAAGACTGTGTTCACCTTGAGGAATGGAGGCCGCATTTCTACGAACGCCACACGGGTGATACTGACGGCGCGAAAAGAGCCGCTTTCAACCGTGATAAAAACAAGCTTGTACACCTTGGCAAGATAAGGGTTCAAAATGACAACTATTCTCTAAGCGTACCAGCGTACGAAAGCGTACAAAAGCGTACAGACGTACGCAGCCCCATCACCTCAAGTAGCGTACGTACCGTACCCCTTTCTTTAGAAAGGGTACGCAGTACGCAAGGGGAGGGGTACGCTTATGAATAGCATTCTGAGCTTTATTACTGCCATGAAACAGAAGTCCTCCCGCGAATGGTGCGGCGTATGCCCGATATGCGGGCAGACCAGGGAGGACGGGTTTATTGTCATACTGACTGCCGAAGGCCGGGCGCGTTATTTCTGCCGTAAGTGTATGGAAAGCGGCGACGATATCCAGCTAATGCAGAAAGTTCATGGCCTGTCCTACCGCGAGGCGTGTGAAGCCCTTGGGATTGAGCCAAAGCCCACGACCACCAGCTTGCTTTCTGCCCGGCGCGTACATGTCCGGCCCCGTCCGGCACACCCGGTACAAATGGCCTATGTGCCGCCCAAGCCAGAGCCAGCCGTCATGCCCTGCAAGGAATGGATGGGCAGCGCCGCCGCGTTTTTAGTTGAGTGCCAACGTGGGCTTGAAACTATCCCCGAAGCATTGCTTGCAATCTGCGGGCGCTTCCTGACCCCATACACGGCGCAAGATTGTGGCATAGGCTGGAACCCTGCTGATAGATATGTTTCTCGCGCTGCATGGGGGCTAGCTGACGAACAGGGCAAGGACGGAAAGCCCCGCACAAAGCTTTTGCTTCCTGCCGGGCTGGTGATCGCAACCCGCCGCCGCGCTGGTGTCGTGGCGCTTACGGTACGCTGTCTTGAAGAAGATCGGCAGACCAAAGGCCGCGCCAAGTATCGGCAGATACCCGGCTCAGCTAACGTGCCGTTTATCGCAGGCCGTGCCGGGCTTCCGTTGCTTCTGGTTGAATCCGCGCTTGATGCCGCTCTAGTCTGGCAAGAATCATTCGGGAAACTGGCCGCTGTAGCCCTTATGGGCAACATGAAGGGGCTGGACTCCGACACCCACGCTTTTATTCAGGCTGCCCCCTTGCTGCTGGCTTGCCCGGACAATGACGAAGGCGGGCAAGTTGCCTGGCAGAGATGGAGTGCAGCCTATCCACAAGCAATCCTTACCCCTGCCGTGGGCGCTAAAGACCTGGGCGACATGCACCGGGCCGCGCTGACATGGCCCATTAATCCCGACATTCCCAGCGTCATGGAGTGGGTACCCGGTGTTCTGGCCTTCGCTTCTCGCAACTCAACCACCTACGCGCTTGCCGCATAAGGGTATAGCCATGAAAAAACTTACCGCACTTGAAGCTATTCGCAAGTTCTGCCTGCAATGTCAGGGCGGCGTTTCCGCAAACGTGACCGAATGCCAATATGCCGCCTGCCCCTTTTACGCCTATCGCCTGGGCGTGGCCTTGCCCGCAGGTAAGCACCGCCCCTTGAAAACTATCCGCGCATACTGCGTTGAAGAATGCCAAGCCGGGAACCAAGGGCAGGTTGACGACTGCCAAGGTGACACCGCCGCCGCTGGCCCTTGTCCCGCCTTCCCGTTTCGCATGGGCAAAAGCCCGAATGTCACGGCAGGAACGCGAGAGAAACGCCGGGCTGCCAATTTCAGGCAAACAGCAGCGGGCAAAAATGTGCTGAGTTCAATTTCCACTCGGCACAGTAAGCCCTTTCAGGCCGCAGAATCGTCAAAAAGCACCCGGCCCGAAGTCGTGTGAGGGAGGGCAAAAAATGAACGCTCATTCTTATCAAAATCGGGGTTTCTTGGGGGTGACGGCATGCGCATAGTTCAGGACAGCCGAGAACAAACCCCCTATGCCTTCAATGCTCCGAAGTATGCGGGCGTTAGCGTGGAGGTCGGTACGCTGCAAACTGGTGACTATTCCTTGCACGGCCTGACTGACCGCATTGCCCTTGAGCGAAAGAGCCTTTCCGACCTGTGCGGAACACTCACGGCAGGACGGGAACGGTTTAAGCGCGAATGCGAGAGGGGCCGGGGGCTGGAATACTTCGGGCTGGTGATCGAGCCCAGCATGGACGATGTGCGCCGCCACAACTACCGCAGCGCCATGACACCGCAAAGCCTGCTGCAAACTCTGGCTGCGTGGTCGATTCGCTACGGCCTGCATATTCACTGGTGCGGGAGCCGTGAAGGTGGTGAGTACATGGTTCACAGCCTGCTAGAGAAGTTTTTGAAGGAACAGCAAACACGCCTAGCCGCGCTGGTTCGGGCGCATGGTGAAGGCACTGAGGGAGGTGAAGCCGCATGAATCAGCTTGAACGTGATGCCCTGGCAACGATTGAAAAAGCCCTGGCAGGGCATGACAGCCCGGCAATGTTCTGGAGCGGGGGCAAGGACAGCATAGTTGCCCTTCACCTGTTGCGGCAAGTTCATTCTTCCCCTGCCGTGATCTTCTGTGGGCATATCTACGGCAGCTCGTCTTGGCGTTGGAAATGGGCTTTGCAGGAGCTTACAGAGCAAAACCTGTGCGCCTTTTTCATGCCGCCCACCTGTTTTCAGCTTTGCCAGAACGGTGACGACTTCCTCTTGCTCGGTGCTTATGCCTTCAATGGGCAGCTTCTTTCAACAAGCGCATTCTTGCACTCAAAGGATAAGCGGGGCGATTCTGGCCCATTCACTTGCGCAAGGCATGAAATCTTGTCGGCACCATTGGCCCCACAAGGCCTAAAAGGCGCGTGGAATATGTTCGTTACGGGGCAAAGGTCAAGTGACATTCTGAAGTGCGCGTTTACGAGCGATATGAACCAAGGGGAGCCGTGGCAGGGTGACAGCATTGCTCCGGCTGGTGGCGGGGTGCGGGTTACTCCTCTCCTGCACTGGCAACGCTCGGACGTGTGGGACTACATACGGCGGCATGGGCTGAGGTATCAGCGGGAAAGGTATGAAGGCGGTTCGGCGGCAATGGACTTTGATAGCGGGCAAGCCTGTTGGGACTGCCTCGACACCCGGCATACAGGACAAACGGTTATTTGCCCCAAGACCGGGCAGGAAATGACGGTGAATATCCCTGACGGCGTGTATCAAGCCTCACTGGAAAGCCTGACCGCTTGAGCGGCTAGCGCCCTGTGTAACGGATCTTTTTAGGTGTCGTTTTGGGTGTCGCTTTCTAATCGTAGCCTAAACCTCGCGCGTGCGCGCGTATTGCGTCGCATCTTCGGCCCGAAAGGCGAGTGCTGGCAACCCTATTGTAGCAAGCCTCGCGCGCGTGCGCGTGCGCGTACTGCGCGGCATCGGTAAAACGCTAACTATTCCGAGCTTCATCCGAGCTTCGCTCTTGCTTCACCGTTGCTCATCCATTGTTCAACCTTTGTTCGCTTCGCCTTCGGTTCGGTATGCACGGCAAAGGGGAAGGCTACCTCGGCCCCCCAATTCCCCACAAACAACACGGCCCGGCGTAATCCCCACATGGAGAGGATTATTCCGGGCCATTTCTGTCTAAAATAGATTCAAATAGAATCCGCACGGTCTTAAAGCCAAACAGTCCCAAGATTTACCCCTCCCCCCCCCAGCTTCATAAAACCTCAGTCCTACTGGTTGAAAAAAGTTGAAATCGTGAGCTAGGGAAAACTTGTGTTTCTCTCATGGGGCCAATTCACGTGGTCGCAAGTGACGAGCTTCGCGGAAAGCATCCCCGTCCCGCAAACGACACTGGAAAGGGAACTCGATCCGTTGCCATGCACGCTTGATGCTGGTAGGCAAGAAGAAAAATTGATTGGGTGGGTGAGCGTATGGAGTATATATTAGTATGGATCGCCTGCGGATTTTTCGCCGCAACTGTTGCCTCAAGCAAAGGTCGTGGATTTGGGGGATGGTTTTTTCTT
The DNA here is from genome assembly GCF_004801255.1 of Desulfovibrio desulfuricans. Classification (NCBI taxonomy): domain Bacteria; kingdom Pseudomonadati; phylum Thermodesulfobacteriota; class Desulfovibrionia; order Desulfovibrionales; family Desulfovibrionaceae; genus Desulfovibrio; species Desulfovibrio desulfuricans. The sequence goes on from NZ_CP036295.1 coordinate 1,262,685, forward strand.
GGTTTGCTGTTTGGCCCAATAGCGTTACTTGCTGTCGGCTTTATGCCAAAAGAAGACACTGTCCAAACATCTCCACCAAGCTTACAGTTACAACACACCCGCAAATGCCCATTTTGTGCAGAAGATATCAAGATAGAAGCCATTGTGTGCAAACATTGTGGTCATGACGTTGAACCGTTAGATATATGCTTAAAGTGCAATACCCCAAAAGGGCTTGGCACGTGCGAAGTGTGTGATCAGGCTAGAATGTCCCTAGGTTACGATTCTGCAAAAAAAAGCGGGAACCCTGTCTGCAATGTTTGCCACTCTGCCCTTGGTGATGGACATTGCAAAGCGTGCATAAAAGAAAAGAACTATCAAATTGCACTACAAAAAAATCAAAAGGTATGTGAATCCTGTAGGGCCATATTGGGGCATGGAGACTGCGATAGATGCAAAAAATTTAAAATTGAAGAAGAGAACTCAGAAAAGAAAATTAAACTAATGAGCAATGTCTTATTGATTATCGTGGCATTGTTTGTCGTTTCTATTTTTGCGTTTGTTTTCTTTTTCAAAGAAACTCAAGACAAACAAGAAACTGCATCTGTCCCAGCTGAAGAAAAAATCGCATACGCTGAGCCTGTAACTATTGAAGCCGTCAGCGCGTATGAAAAATTGGCTGAGGGTGGTGACGTAAAGGCTCAGATAGCCCTAGGCAGGGCGTATATCTATGGAAATAAGCTTTTAACCAGCGATCTTAAAGACAGGGTGGCTAAAGGGTACGCTTGGTATAAAAAAGCCGCCGACCAGGGCAACAAAACTGCCCTCTATGAATATGGCAGAGCTTGCTATGAAGGTATGGATATAAAAAAGGACATTTCAGAAGGGGTGCTACTTCTGGAACAAAGCGCGGCACAAGGATATGCGCCTGCGATAAAATTTATAGACCAAATCAATGCACAAAAGTATATAGAACTTGGCGAGTTTAATGTTAAGCTGTCTGGGAAAAATAAGGATAGCTTCATTAGGGCGAGTTTTACGGCAGACTTGAACGAAGGTGTAATTCCAGTTGAAATAATTAAAGAGTCAAAAACAATTCACAATACAGTTACTGCACTGTTAAGAGAGAAAACATTAAAATCTCTTGAAGCACCGCAACAAAAATTAGCACTATCCAATGAGATATTAAAATCCATAAACAAAAAAATTGGTAAGGATGTCATAAAAGGCGTGCATTACACTGATCTACATTTTTACTAGCCCCCACCAAGCCCCGCGATTGCGGGGTTTTTCTTTTTGCATCCGGTACGCTACGCATTCGCCGTATGCCGCATTCTACAAATGTGTCACCTACTCAAAAGTAACGCCTCAGAGCCGAAATGTGGCGGCTGGCAGATTGTCAGCGTGGAGTACATATGGTGGACATGCCATCCCTCTGCCCGGCAAAATGTTTCACAGAGAATAGAGTGGCACGCTGTATATGTTTCGTAGCACAATAATTTAATGTGCGCAGGGCCATTTTGTGAAACGCTGATAATCATTGAATATTTGTTTTTGGTCCATGTCTCATAAGAGGTGATATGTAAACTTTCTTAAACTTGAATTGAGATTATTAAATTTATAGCTGCATAAATTAAACGAAAATGGCAAGAAGAAAAAAACGGAGGTGAACAAATGACCCCACTGACAGAAGAGGAAAAGGCCAATAGGCCAATGAACCTTGAAGAAGTCATGGAATACCTCCGCGTTGGGCGTAATTCAGCCCTTACCCTCCTGCAAAGCGGGAAGGTTAACGCGGTTCAGGTAGGCCGACAGTGGCGCGTTACCCGCAAAGCTCTGGATGAATTTCTTTCGGGCAAAGCGGCAAACAAGGAATAAACAAACAGCCCGGCAAGGAAGCGGCAACTTCCCAACCGAGCTTAACCACGAACCCCAGGAGGTTCACAGCTATGGAATCCTTATCTCCTTCCGAAACTATCAGCAAGCACGCCCTCGCCAAAGAATCCGACCCTGATTTGCAAACCCTGCTATGGGAAGCTCACGAGCTTTCAACATTCCTTGCCGAAGTCGTGAACATGGAAGAACGCCTGGATACCCCTTTGACGTTCTCCGACTGCGGGCGCTTGGGCCTGAAGCGAATCCTCGCGCACCTGTCGCACCTGACCATTGATGCAATCGGACAGACGCCAGTGCGTCAAAATGGATGCAAGGGGGCTGACAATGAATAGCACCCCCCTGACCATACGCGACCACGGCAACGCAATCATGCTGTCTGAATCCATTGAACTCATGGCGCGTGGATTGCGGGAAACCTACCTTGACCACGGCTTAAAGTCTGGTGACGAAACCGCCGAGCAGTCATTGCTTGCCGGGCTGAACCTTATGGCCCACGCCGCGCACACCTTGGGCGATTATGTGGAGCAGTGCCAGAATGAGCTTGAGCGGGCAGCGGCGGCGCAGAAACCCGGCAAAGGGGCAAGCCATGAGTGAAGATATTCGCCTCACCATTGATATAAGCCTCGATTCTGCTTCCCTGCTGGCAAGTGATATTGTCACCCTGGCAGACGAAGCACGCCGCCTCATGAGGGCGGACACCAACGAAGGCCGACTTGCTGACGGCGCTTTTGGCCTGATCGCCAATGCGGCAAAGCAGCTGGATGATCTGCTATCGGAGATGGCGAGAAAAGCGGCCTAGAATCTAAGCCTGACCATCTAAAACGAAAATCCCGACTCAGTACATGGGCCGGGACAAGTGCGAGGCAACCAGCGATGGGGCCATCCTTCGGGGTGGCCTTTTTTGATCAAAGGGTGTCGGTAGCATGGATGCCTTCTTTAGTGGGCACAGCACGCACAAATTCCTTGGAACATCAGCATATTGTATATACAAAAAGCATAGCCTTGACGTCACAAAACCCGCGTGGAATAAGGCTTTCCGAGCAAATTTGTAAATACAAAACATGCTTTTTTATTGACGCATGCGATATATGTGTATATACAAAAATCACAAATCAACCCGCAGATTGTCGGCCTTCGCGGCATCGGGTCTGCGACCCCCCGGTGTACGCACCGGGGTTTCTTTTTTTGGGGAAATGAGATGCATACGGCTTTTCTCATCGACGGTTTCAACTTTTACCACTCAATACAATATCTTAATAATAAGCTAAAATGGTTTGACTATTCAAGTTTCTGCAAGCACTTCATGCGGGAAGAAGACACGCTGCACAGTATCACCTATTTTACGGCCCTGGCCAATTGGCGCGAACGCGCTGTAAAGCGCCATAGCGTTTTTATAGAAGCGTGTGGGGTGATGGGCGTAAACGTAGTTCTTGGAAAATTTAAAGAAAAAACAGCCAGATGCCCATACTGTGAAAAAAATTTCACTAAGCATGAAGAAAAAGCCACTGATGTTAATATCGCGCTTTTTGCCTACAGGCTTGCGTCACAAGGTGTCGAAAAAGTTTTTTTAATCACTGGGGACACAGACATGATCCCAGCCATAAGATTAATTAAACAGGACTTTCCTCAAACAACCGTAGGGGTAATTTTCCCGTACCACAGATATACTGGTGAAATGAAAAAAGAAGCCCATCTAAGCTATAAAACTGACGATAACTCGCTAGAAAACTTTATTCTCCCGACAGTCCTTGTAAAGCCAAATGGCAAAAAGATAAGATGTCCAGCAGAATGGGCATAGCCCTGGCAATGATGAGCCACACGCACATTGCATCGCTAATATTATCCTCTTCCCCATGCCCACTCTCTTCGACCCACTTGCCCACTGGATGCCCCGCCAGTATGGCACCGAATGAAAAAGGGGGCAACTTTAGGGGCAACTTTTTTTATTGAATTACTTTTATGTTTATATTTAAGCGTGTTGTGTCTAATAAATGGCACTCGCTCCCGCACCACGTAAAATCAAGGGTTAGGGTTAATTCCCTAACCCTTTTGCTTGATTTTTCCGCACCATCTTGCACCAAATCCAAGGGCGGCATCAATTCGGCTGCTCTGGACTGCCCTTCAGGCGTAACATGGGCATATGTGGAGCAGTGCCAGAATGAGCTTGAGCGGGCCGTGGCGGCGCAGAACCCACAAGCGCAACCCTCAGTGATCTGGGGAGTCGCTGGGCAGAACTTTTGCGAAAAACAACCGGCGATGATCCCGGTTTGGTAAGAAAGTTTACACAGATGCACTAAGAAGGGGCAAAAAAGCTGCATCTGGGCAAATCGTCCCGAATCATCGTAGCCACTGTTTGATGTTGCGCGCTGCTTTTTCATGTAAGGAGGAGCGTGCCAGTTTAGATGGCTCCCATTTGCCATAGCCGCAAATACTGGTTGGTAAAGACTTGTTTGAGAGTTTTAATTGGGGCTGCTTGTGAAAAGTGTTTTTTTGCACTGTTGCAAAAAAACACTTTTTTAATTTATTTAATAAAATAAGATTATTACTAAAATTTTGTTGCAAAATTACAACATGGGAACGCTTTGGGGAAAAGTGAATATTGAGGGAAAATTTAAGTAAAATGTTTAAAAACATATAGTTAGCAGTAGTGGCACGAATGATGCTCATAGATGGGTATTGCGATGAATATCACAAGCATCTCGCTTGAATATACTCACCATCCAGGAGTTTAATCATGAGTCAGTGCGGTTGCTGCATGTCCCCCCAGGAAGAGCGCGTTGCCAATAAAAGCGTTGATCGCAAAGGGCGCGAACGTGTTTACGGCATTCTGGAACAAAACCAGTTCACCCTTCCCCATGTGGACGTTGAACGCGCCAAGTATTTCACCGAATCCATGCGCGGGACCGAAGGCGAACTGCTGACCCTGCGTTGGGCCAAGGCCCTGAAAAACGTGGCGGAAAAAATCACCGTCTACATCACCCCCAATCAGCTTATCGCTGGACGCGTGGGCAAGTTTGGGCGTTACGGCATCCTGTATCCTGAAATCGACGGCGACTTTTATCGCGAGGTGCTGGCCGACCTTGAGCACCGCGACAAAAGCCCCTTCCAGATTTCACAGGAAGACATCAAGGTTGTTATGGAAGAGATTGCCCCCTACTGGGAGGGCAAGACCTACCACGAGCACCTCAACAAAACCCTGCCAGCCGAAATACGCAACGTCACCTATGTGGACGAGCGCGGCCTCAAGTCCAAGTTTGTGGTGAGCGAAACCTCCTCGTACCGCTCGGCCCTGCAGTGGGTGCCGGACTACGAAAAGGTCATCAAGCGCGGCTTTCTCGACATTCAAAAAGAGGCCCGCGAAAAGCTGGCCACCCTCGATCTGACCAATTCCGTTGATCTGTGGGATAAAAAGCCCTTCCTCGAAGCCATGATCATCGTGTGCGACGCCATCATGATCTGGGCCAAGCGCCACGCCGATCTGGCCCGCGATCTGGCCGCCAAAGAGGCCAACGCCAAGCGCAAGGCCGAGCTGCTGCAGATTGCCGCAACCTGCGACCACGTGCCCGCGCATCCTGCCCGCAGCTTCCGCGAAGCGATGCAGTGCCAGTGGTTTGTGCAGATGTTCTCGCGCATTGAGCAAAAGGCCAGCGCCATTATTTCCAATGGTCGTATGGATCAGTACCTGTACCCCCTGTACAAAAAGGACATTGAGGAAGGCAAACTTACCCGCGAAGAAGCCAAGGAACTGCTTGAATGCATGTGGGTGGACATGGCCCAGTTTATCGACCTGTACATCAACCCTACGGGCGTTGAATTTCAGGAAGGCTACGCCCACTGGGAGGCCGTAACCATCGGCGGGCAGACCCCCGACGGCGAAGACGCCACCAATGACCTGACGTACCTGTTCCTTGAATCCAAGCGCGAGTTTCCGCTTAACTATCCCGACCTTGCGGCCCGCATCCATTCCCGCTCGCCCGAACGCTTTTTGCGCGAAGTGGCCCTGACCATCAAGGACGGCTCGGGCTTTCCCAAGCTGATCAATGACGAAGAAGTGGTGTTCCTCAACACCATCAAGGGTTGCCCGGTTAATGAAGCTCTGGACTACGCCGTTTCGGGCTGCACCGAAACCCGCATGCCCAACCGCGATACCTACACCTCGGGCTGCGTGTACGTGAACTTTGCCACCGCGCTTGAAATGACCCTGTACAATGGCCGCATGCAGCACTACGGCGACGAGGTCGTGGGCATTGAAACGGGCGAAGCGACCAGCTTCAAGGGCTGGGAGGAATTCTACGCAGCCTATCAGGCCCAGCATCTCAACCTGCTGCGCAAGGCCTTCCAGCAGCAGCACGTGGTGGACAAGCTGCGCCCGCAGCACTTTGCCGCGCCGCTTTCGTCCGTGCTGCACAACCTGTGCATGGAAAACCTCATGGACCTGCACTGCGAAAAAATCCCCGGCGGTGTGGACTACTCGTACTTTGAATTTTTGGGCTACGGCACGGTGGTAGACTCGCTTGCCGCCATCAAAAAGCTGGTGTTTGACGACAAGCGCCTGTCCATGCAGGAAGTTGTGCAGGCCTGCAAGGCCGACTTCAAGGGGTATGAACCCGTGCGCGAAATGCTGCGCAACGCTCCCTGCTACGGCAACAACGACCCCTATGTGGACAGCATTGCCAAGGACGTGGATCGCTTTACCCAGGTGGAGGCAGAAAAAAGCTCGCGCGACCGGGGCGTGCATGTGGACGTGCGTTACGTGCCCATCACCTCGCACGTGCCTTTTGGCAAGGTGGTTTCGGCCACGCCCAACGGCCGCCATGCCTGGACGGCGCTTTCCGACGGCTCGTCCGCCTCGCACGGCGCGGACAAAAACGGCCCCACCGCTGTGCTGCTCTCCAACTATCACTCCAAAAACTACGGCATGATCAACCGCGCTTCGCGCCTGCTCAACATCAAGCTGTCGCCCAAGTGCGTGGCGGGTGATGACGGCACGCAAAAGATCGTCAACCTCATACGTACCTGGTGCGACCTCAAGCTGTGGCACTTGCAGTTTAATATCGTGAACAAGCAGACCCTGCTCAACGCCCAGAAAGAACCCGACAACTACCGCAGCCTGCTGGTGCGCATTGCGGGCTACAGCGCGTACTTCTGCGATCTGTCGCGTGATCTGCAGAACGACATCATCGACCGTACGGAACACACCCAGTTCTAGGTCGCTTGCGGCGGGCGGTTTGCCCCTTCGGCTGCGTCAGGTTCCTTGCCGCAATGCATGCCGCCCGCCGGGTTCTCTCCGCAATACGCAGCAGACAAACCCAAAAGGGGAGGGGGCGCCCTCCCCGCAAAATTTCCCTCCTGCAGGGCTTGCCCTTTCTTTCAACCGGTGCGCCAGGGCTGGCCGCACACGAAGGATACCCCCATGACTGACGCGCAAGTGCAAGGTATTGTTTTTAATATCCAAAAATTCAGCGTGCACGATGGCGAAGGCATCCGCACCCTGGTATTTTTAAAAGGCTGCCCCCTGCGTTGTCGCTGGTGCAGTAATCCTGAATCGCAAAACCTTCAGCCAGAGCACGCCTTTAACCCCTCGCGCTGTCTCACGGCAGAGGTGTGCGGGCGTTGCCTTACGGCCTGTAAAACGGGCGCTTTGAGCCTGGTCAACGGCCTGATCATGCACGACCGCAGCAAGTGCCGCGAGTGTTTTGACTGCGTGCGCGCCTGTCCCTCTGGTGCGCAGAGCGTGTACGGCGAAACCATGAGTGTCGCGCAGGTGCTCGATAAGGTTGAAGAAGACGGCGTATTTTATCATCGCTCCGGCGGCGGCATGACCCTGTCTGGCGGCGAGGCCATGATGCAGCACGAGTTTGCCGCTGCACTGCTGCGCGAGGCCCGCAGGCATCATATCAACACCACCATTGAGACCTGCGGCTGTTATCCCTACGAATACCTGCACGAGGCGTGCAAGTACCTGGACAAACTTATTTTTGACATCAAAAGCCTTGACCCTGTGCTGCACAAACAGCATACGGGCGTGGACAACATGCTGATCTTGCGTAATTTTGCGCGAGTCTGCGAGGATTTTCCGCAGTTGCCCATCCTGGTGCGCACGCCCGTTATCCCCGGCTTTAACGACAACGAGGATGATATCCTCGCCATACGCGAATCTATCCCCCGGCGTCCCAACATAGAGTATGAACTGTTGGCCTACCACCGCATGGGGCAGCCCAAGTACGCCTACCTTGGGCGGGAGTACGCCCTGGATGGAGCCCGGCTTGATGACCAGAAGATACAGCGGCTTAGGGACATCTCCGCCTGATGACGCCCTGCAGCAATATTGCCCGCAACAGCAACGCCAGAGCAAAGACGCCCTGGCGTTGTTGTTCGTAATATTTGTGTGTTAAAGACGATTAATGATTCGTGCGGGCATTATTGGGTTGGCTGCATGCTCAAGGTAGTTGCGCAGCGTCTGTCCTCGGCACTCCTTTGCAGCATGCCGCCGGAAGATGGGCCACTGCCGAAATAGAACGTGCATGCACAGCGCCTCAAAAAACTCAGAGGCTCGCATTTGCAGCTGGGTTTGAGGGTGCGCCCCTTTGCTGTGCAACCCCAGTTTCTGGCTGGTGTGCCAGTCTGGCAGCAGGTACGTTTGTTTGACAAAATTCGCAAAGCTATTTGTGCAAAGCAGTTGCGGAGCACTCCGCCGAGGACGCGGTCTGCAACCCGTGGCACATCCCGCCTCTTCGGTATTCCCTAATATCCCCCCTGATTTGCCTGGCCCAGCTTGCCCGTTTTATACTTGCGCCGCATGTCCTGAACGCAGCTGCAAGGGCCTCATTGGTAACCATCTGTTTGCCGGATTGTTGCAAAAATTAATAACTGATCAATTTTTTTAATAAACGCTTGAGCTTTTCGTTGATGCTTTTTTGCAACAAGAAACCAGACTTTTGTGTATTTTTGCACAACATACTCAGGTGCTGTACTGATAACTCGCTAAAATAAAACAAGTAATGTACAATTATCGCATGTTGTTTTATTGCAACATGTGGATTGCACTACTGTTAATTACGAAAGAAAATCATTATTAATTATTATAACTATCTGTTAATTAAGAGAATATAAAAAATTCAGGTTTGCAGCCCAAGCCGCAGAGAAGGCAATGACGGATGGTACAGGCCGATGATCGTATTTGTTAATATTGGTACAATCTCATATAAATATATAAGTCACTAATATTAATATATTATTTTTTTTATAACAAGTGATATATACGTTTATTTTATCTGTTTTGTAAAAAAAATCACAAATGGCCTGCTTTTTGCTCTTTCAAAACTGCTACATTGTTTTAGGTACTCCCCGTAAGCGTTGTGCACTTTTGCAGCCGTTTTTACTGGAGACGCTATGCTTTTAGCAGCTTTGTTTGATCTCTCGCGTAAGACAGCCCTTGTTACCGGCGGCAATTCTGGTTTGGGGCTGGCTATGGCCCATGCTCTGGGGCTGGCAGGTGCAGAAGTCATTCTTGTAGCCAGACGGCAAGACGCGCTGCAGCGGGCTGCTGCGCAACTGCAGGCAGAGGGGGTGAGCGTTCAGACCTGTTCCGCTGATCTTTCCGGGCCAGAGCTTGCGCTTGCGTGCGGCAGGTCAATTGTAAACAGGTTTGGGCCTGTTGATATCCTGATCAATGCCGCCGGCGTCAATCTTCGTCAGCCGTTCAGTCAGGTAACCCCCGAATCATGGGGCGCACAGCTCAGCCTTCACCTTTCCGCTCCTTTCTTTCTTTCCCAGATTCTGGCTCCCCACATGCGTCACAGGGGATGGGGCAGAATAATCAATATCGCTTCCCTCCAGTCTTTCCGCGCATTTGCCGACAGTGCCCCTTATGGGGCGGGCAAGGGGGGGATTGTCCAGCTTACCCGGGCCATTGCCAGAGAATGGTCGCCGTACGGAATAACCTGCAATGCCATAGGCCCCGGGTTTTTCCCCACAGAACTGACGCGTCCGGTATTTGAGAATAGCGAGCTGGCCGAAAAGAACGCTTCCCAGACATGCGTTGGGCGCAACGGCAGGCTTGATGATATTTACGGTTGCACCGTGTTTCTGGCCAGCGACGCCTCCGCGTACATAACCGGTCAGGTAATTATGGTTGATGGTGGTTTTAGTGCCCGTTGAAAGGGCTTGGCTGTAGATATGATTGGTCTTTTGTGTTTGAGAAAAAGGAGTCTGTAGATGAAAAAACTATGTGCCGCCTTTATGTTGCTGGCAAGTCTGGCCGCAGGGTTGTTGCCCGAGGCCGCCGTTGCCGAAGAAAAACCCGTTGTCCGTACCAGCGCCCAACCTTGTCTGCATGGTTTTCCCATGTGGTATGCCGAAAAACAGGGCTGGCTTAAAGACGCCCCCTTTACCGTAAAGTTCATGCTTTTTGCCTCTGGCGCACCCCAGACGGAAGCTCTGGCCGCTGATCAGTGGGACATCGGGTCCATGGGCACGGTGCCAACCATGATGGCCAGCATGCGCTATGGCTACAAGCTCATCGGCGTGTCCAACGAGGAAGGCGCTACAAACGATTTGTGGGTAAGGCCCGATTCGCCCCTGCTCAAGCACAAGGCTGCACTGGCCGGTTTTCCGGAAATCATAGGCAATGCAGATGACTGGAAGGGCAAGAAAATTCTGGCTACCACCGTTTCCACTGGCCACTACGCCCTGACCGCCACGCTAAAAGCTTTGGGCCTTAACGACAGCGATGTGTCCATTGTACATATGGAACAGGGCCAGGCCATGACAGCCTTTAGCGCAGGCCAGGGGGACATCCTGCAGTTGTGGGCCCCGCTCAGCTATGTGGCAGAAGCCAAGGGCTGGACCAAGGTTTCGTCGGGCATGGCGGCCAAGGTTCGTATTGCCGGCGGCATCGGCGCGCGCAAGGACTTTGCGGAAAAGCACCCCGACCTGGTGGTTGCCTGGCTTGGCATCTACATGCGCGTTATCGAAGGCATGAAGACCAACCCCGAGCCGTACGTGAAGCCCCTGCTTGAATACTTTAACAGTTACTGCGGGCTTGAACTTACCGAAGAACAGGTGCGGATGGAATTCAAGTATCGCCCGTTGTTCAGCGTGAGCGAGCAGGTCAGCGCCCTTGAAGACCCAGCCAAGCTGGCTGCCTGGATGAGCGGCGTTGCCAACTTCATGCTGGATCAGGGCCGTATCACCAAGAAGGAGTTTGACCGTTACGTCAAGGCCAACTTCTTCATTGATCCCAGTTTCATGAAGAAGCTGGCTGCAGAAACCTCAAAGTAACGGGCAACGGCTGCATCTGATAGCCGCCTTATACGCCTTTCCGGGGCCGACAGCCAAGGGTCTGCGGCCCCGGGAACCGAGGAGCAACAATGACGCCCATCCATGAACAGAAAAACGACGGCAGCGAAGAGGTGAGCCTTGAAATTCAGAAGGCCAACTACCTTGCAACCGCAGCCAAGGAAAACTGGATATCAATGGTGAGCTTTGCGGTTTTTATTCTGGTATGGGAAATGATCTGCCGGTTTGAGATCATCGGCCCCTACCAGCTCGTACCGCCGTCAGAAGTCATCACCGTTTTTTTTGAAAAATTCACGCAAGTTAATCCCGACGGCGGTCTGCTGCAGCAGCATGCCGCAGCCAGCCTGCTGCTGGCATTGACCGGTTTTGTGGCTGCCGTGGTTATCGGGGTTCCGCTGGGGCTTTTTATGGGTTGGTACCCCAGGGTCAACATGCTTGTGCGGCCCATATTTGACGCCATCAGGCCCATCCCGCCCATTGCATGGATTCCCATTGCCATTCTGTGGCTGGGCATCGGCATGCCCGCAAAGGCATTTATCATTTTTCTGGCTGCCTTTGTGCCCTGTGTAATCAATTCCTATACCGGCATACGCCTTACCAATCCCGTGCTTATCCGCGTAGCGGAAATTTACGGTGCTTCCAATTTTGAAACATTTCGCAAAATTGGCGTGCCCTCGGCAATCCCCATGATTTTTACAGGCATGAAGCTTTCGCTCAATGCGGCGTGGACAACCCTTGTGGCCGCAGAGCTGCTGGCTGCCTCGGTTGGGCTGGGCTTTATGATCCAGCAGGGCAGACGTCTTGCCAGACCTGACATCATCATTGTCGGCATGCTGACCATCGGCCTGTTGGGTGCGCTGATGTCCTGGATTCTCACAAGGATAGAAGCACGTTTTGCCTCGTCAAGGAGGCTCTCATGAATGGATTTATCAAGGCCCATTCCGCCTGGCTTGCGCCTATGGCATCTATTTGTGCTTTTGTGGTGCTGTGGGGGCTTGTGTCCCTCAAGGTCAACCCGGAATTTTTGCCTTCGCCCGCGATGGTGTGGCATGAATTTATCCGGCTTTGCCATGTCCCTGTTGGCGGCACCAGCCTTATTGGCCATGTGGGCTACAGCCTGCAACGGGTATTGATAGCCTTTGGCCTCGCCATACTCATGGGGCTGCCACTGGGCCTGCTGATGGGGTGGAGCAGAGTGTGCGAAAAAATAGTCTCCCCCATTTTTGAATTGCTGCGCCCCATTCCGCCCATTGCATGGATACCCATTGCCATTCTCTGGCTTGGCGTTGCGGAAGGCTCAAAGATTTTCATCTGTTTTGTAGGCGCTTTTGTCATCATGATTCTCAACTCATACACCGGCATGCGCTATGTAGACCCTCTGCTGATAGATGCGGCGCGATCCTTTGGCGCCAGCCGGTCGCAGCAGTTCTTCAACGTGGCTGTGCCTGCCTGCATGCCGTCCATATTTGCGGGCGTGCAAAATGCCCTTTCCATGGCCTGGATGTGCGTGCTTGCGGCAGAGATGGTCGGCGCGCGCGAGGGGGTCGGCTTTATCATCATTCAGGGCATGGATCTTAACAAGTCCTCCATGATTCTCGTGGGAATGATACTCATCGGTGTGGTGGGCTCCCTGCTGGCGGCGGCTTTGCGCTGGGTTGAACGTGTGCTCTGCCCCTGGAGGAGGGAAATGGTATGAATGCCGAAAAAAAAGTCAAAATTGCCTGCAATGACGTTTCCAAAACTTTTTATGTGCCGGGGCAAAAACAGCTTTTGCATGTACTGAACAAGGTTTCACTGCAGGTGTACGAAAACGAGTTTCTGGTCATTCTTGGGCCTGGGCAAAGCGGAAAAACCGTGCTGCTCAACTGCGTGGCGGGGCTTCTGGAACCCACTGCCGGATCAATCTGCATCAACGATGTGCCCATTTCAGGGCCGGGTACAGACCGGGGCATGGTGTTTCAGCGCTATGCGCTCTTTCCGTGGAAAACAATAGAGCACAATGTGGCCTTTGGTCTTGCAGTGCGCGGTGTTTCCTTAAAGGAACGGCTTAAAATCGCCCACAAATATATAGAGCTTGTGGGACTTACAGGTTTTGAAAAGGCCTACCCGGCGCAGCTCTCGGGCGGCATGAAGCAGCGCGTGGGCATTGCCCGTGCCTACGCCAATGACCCGGACATCCTGCTGATGGACGAACCATTTGGCGCGCTGGACGCCCAGACCCGTTACGCGATGGAACAGGAACTGCGCAGCATATGGGAAAAAGAAAAACGCACTGTCTGCTTTGTAACCAATAATATTGAAGAAGCCATTTACCTTGGCGACAGGGTTGTGGTTATGTCCGCCATGCCGGGCAAGGTAAAAACAGAGTACAACATTGATATTCCGTCACCTCGCGAGTACACGCATCCCACATTTCTTGCCATGCGCAAACAGATTTCAGAAGACACCGATTTGGTGCTGTAGGAGACAAGTATGTTATTTGGAAATAAAGCCACCTACGCCGCAAACCGGGAAGTAAAGGTTTCGGTTTCCAGTCTGACCAAGCGGTACGACGACCTGCTGGTGCTCAATGATATCAACTTCGATATCTATAAGGGCGAAATGCTGTGCATTGTGGGGCCGACTGGCTGCGGAAAAACAACATTCTTGAACTGTCTTTCACGTTTTATTCCCATTACGCACGGATCCATAAATGTCGATGGAGAATCCGCCGACCCCAGAAAACACAATATTGCTTTTGTGTTTCAGGAAGTGTCCGCCATTCCCTGGCTTACAGTGGAAGACAATATCCGTTTTGGTCTGCGCATCAAGCGGCTGCCCGAAGATGAAATTGAAAAACGTGTTGAACGCATGCTTGATGTGGTTGGCCTTATGAAATACCGCACCTACTTTCCCCAGCAGCTTTCGGCCAGCATGGAGCAGCGGGTGGTTATTGCCAGAAATTTTGCCATCAATCCCGACCTGCTGCTTATGGACGAACCCTATGGGCAGCTTGACGTAAAACTGCGTTACTACCTTGAAGACGAGCTTATGCGCATCTGGAAGGAGCTTGGAAGCACTGTTGCCTTTATTACCCACAATATAGAAGAAGCCGTGTATCTTGCGGAGCGTATCCTGATACTTTCTCCCAAGCCGTCCACCATCAAGGAAGAAGTCATTGTGGATTTGCCCCGACCACGGCAGTTTGATGATCCCAAGTTTGTTGCCATCCGCGACTATGTGACAGAAAAAATCAAATGGTGGTGACCGTCGCAGTTCGCTCGGGCGTCCGGCTGCGTATGCCAACAGTGAGCGCCGGGCAGTTGACCGCCTAAACCGTGCAGCATACTGGGGAGCGCATATGCAAAGACCAACAGTGCTTGCCGAGTATATGGAACAACTGTGCGATACGTTTCAGGACGCCATATGCGTTACCGATCACGAAGGTCAGGTGGTTCTGGTTAATACCCGCCATTCTGAACTTACGGGAATTCCAAAGGAAATGATGATCGGCAAACGCATACAGGACATGGTGCAAAGCGGTGTCTTTGACGTGGTGCTCAACCCGCGCATCGTTGAATCCGGCAGGCCGTTTTCAAGTGTGCAAAACCTTTATAATGGCCGCACGATGTTGCTGGACGGTCACCCCGTCAAGGATGAAAACGGCAGCGTTATCTACGTTGTTACTGTTATACGCGATGTCACGGCGCTGGCTGAAATGCGCGAGGAAATAGCATCGCAGAGGGAACTGCTGGAAACGTTTCAATCCATGAACCATGAAGGCAAATCGGGCAGTCAGTATCCGCGTGTTGTAAAAAGCCCGGTTATGCAGCGCCTGTATGCCGAGGTGTCAGGCATTGCGGCAACAGATGCAACGGTTCTGCTTCAGGGCGAAACCGGCGTCGGCAAGGACATGGTGGCCCGGCATATCCACCAGCAAAGCCAGAGGGCCAATGCGCCGTTTATCAAGGTAGATTGCGGTAGTATCCCGGAAAACCT
This sequence comes from Desulfovibrio desulfuricans, assembly GCF_004801255.1. Lineage (NCBI taxonomy): Bacteria > Pseudomonadati > Thermodesulfobacteriota > Desulfovibrionia > Desulfovibrionales > Desulfovibrionaceae > Desulfovibrio > Desulfovibrio desulfuricans. Next base: position 1,277,838 of record NZ_CP036295.1, read on the forward strand.
GATTGAATCAGAGCTATTTGGCTATATGTCCGGCAGCTTTTCCGGCGCCAGCCGGAGCGGAAAAGCCGGCCTGATTGAGGTGGCCTCGGGCGGCACCCTGTTCTTGGATGAGGTGGGGGAGCTGCCCATGCCCATGCAGTCCCGCCTGCTGCGCCTGATTCAGGACAAGGAAATACAGCGCGTCGGTGCAACAGCTCCCAAAATGGTGGATGTACGTATTGTGGCGGCGTCCAACAAGGATCTGGAACGTGAGGTCGACAGGGGGATGTTTCGGGCCGATCTGTATTTCAGGCTCAAGGTTGTGGTCGTTACCGTGCCGCCGCTTCGCGAGCGCAAGGTCGAAATTCTGCCGCTGGCCGAGGGTTTTCTGGCTTATTATTCCAGAAGATACCGAAAAAATGCATGGTTTTCCGAATCCGCAGAAAAAATTCTGCAGGAATACCGCTGGCCTGGCAATGTGCGTGAGCTTGAAAACCTTGTGCAGGGGCTGGTTGTGACCTGCAAGAGGGGCGTTATTGACGCCGCTGACCTCGCAGGCATCAGCCACGAACCCTGCCAAGCGTCGGCAGGTGAAAACTGCTGGTACCCCAAGATTGAGGGACGGTCGCTCAAAAGCATTATGCGTGATGTGGAAAATGCCGTCATTGAGCAGGGCTTGAAACGCTATGGGTCGCTGCGTGAGCTTTCCCGCCATTTGCAGATGGACCGCAGCACGTTGTTCAGAAAAATCAAAGGCAGGGAATCTGCCAAACAGGATGAAAGTTTGCCCCGCAAAAACTGTCAGTAGCCGGGCCGCACAAAAAAGTGCAATTCATGCCATAGCGGTCTTGCAAGCAGATTTTTGCGCGGGTCCAGAGGGGAGCTGCTGCCCCTGTGTTGCGCCAGGGGTTGCAGCAGGATGGTGAAGAACCACGAGCAACAAGAGATGTCTGCCTGATTTTGCCGTATAGGCGGCGCGAGCGTCAGAATGAAATTCCAGGGCGTTTCCGCCCGGCGTCTGGGTTTTGGCAATTGAATTTTGCGCTGCCGCTGTTTTACAGCTCAGGGGTAAACTCGCCGCGCACCAGCAGGCGCACCTCGCCGCTTACCAGCATGCTGCCGCTGGCTTTGTCCTTGCGGATGCCGATTTTTGAATCGCGCCCCACAAAGCGCCCCTGCCTGAGCACAATGGCCTCGGCGGGAAAAAATCTGTTGCGGCTGTAAAGGTAGGCCCCCACTGGCCCTGCGGCGCTGCCGGTGGCCACGTCTTCGATCAGGCCTGCGTTGTCCCAGGTTCTGCCTTCCAGTGTATTTACATCAAAGACGTACACAAACTTTGCACCGATCCGGGCAAGTCTGCCCTCATAATCGTCAGTCGTAATGCGGGCCTGCTCGAGGCCTGAAACTACGGGTACAAGCAGATAGGGCAGACCGGTCGAAACAACTTCCAGGGGAAACTGCGGCGTCATGTTGTGTTCGCTCAGGTTAAGCGGCTGCAGAAGGTGTGGGTACTCCTGGGGCTGCGGGCTGCAAACAAATTCCGCCTGTCCCTGGTCCATGCAGCAGTCATGGCAGTCGCCCCGCGCCGAGCAGGAAACCGAAACCTGTCGGCTGTTCAGGTTGAAGAAAACAACCCCGGCGTCGCTCGGTAAAAATTCGTGCCGCACCACAGCCGCTGCGCCCAGGATGGGATGCCCGGCAAAGTCCAGCTCTTCTTCAATAGTAAAAATGCGGGCATCAAAGCTGTTTTTGCCGCATCTGACAAGAAAAATCGTCTCGAACTGCCGGAATTCCCGCGCAATTTGCTGCATCACGGCCCGCTCGGGAAAGGACGGTGCGACAAAAACCGTCAGCCCGTTGCCGGTCATGGGTTTTTGGCAAAAGACATCCGCGTGGTAGTACAGCATGTAGCCTCCTGTGCGTGGGCGTAGTGCTTGGGACCCGTGACTTCGGGGCTGGCTGCCAGACCGCCCGGCTGGTCGGGATGCGTAAAAAGGCGGGGGAGCTTACTGCCGCGCCAGAGGAGCGTATTGCCCTGCAACGGCCCGGAGCAGATCGTCGGGGGGCAGGCGCAGCTGCACGCCGCGCTGCCCAGCGCTGACAAAGATATAGTCGTACAGAATGGCGCTTTCGTCCATAAAGACAGGATAGGCCTTTTTGGCCCCAAGCGGCGAGCATCCCCCCCGTATGTAGCCGGTGAGCGGGCGCACATCCTTGAGCGGAACCATCTCCACATGCTTGTTGGCAGAGGCGACTGCCAGCGCCTTGAGGTCAAGCTCCGCCGCTGCGGGTATGCAGGCCATGAGAACGCCCGTCTTGTCGCCCCGTGCGACCAGGGTTTTGAACACGCATGCCGGGTCAACGCCCAGCTTGTGCGCCATGGTTACCGCAGAGAGGTCGCTTTCGTCCACCTCGGCGGTATGCAGCTCAAAGGCAATGCCCATGCTTTCAAGAATTCTGGCGGCATTGGTTTTGGAAACTTTGGCGGCGGACATGGAGGGCGGTATCAGTGCAGGTTGAGCCATGCGGCGAGCTTTTTGCGCAGTATGTCCTGACTGAAAGGCTTGGCTATGTGGTCGTTCATGCCGGCATTGATGATTTCGGCAATATTGTCCGGCATGGTGGCGGCGGTAAGGGCGATAATGGGCAGGCTTTTTTTGTTTTTATCCTTGGGCAGTGTGCGGCGCAGCTCGCGCGTGGCGGTCAGTCCGTCCATAACCGGCATGTTTACGTCCATGAGCACAATATCATATGGGGTCTCCGTCGCCATGCGCAGGGCTTCCTTGCCGTTGGACGCAACATCGCACTCAAAGCCCAGCTGGCGCAGCATTGCGCGCAACACTTCCACATTGATTTCGTTGTCTTCAGCAACCAGAACGCTGCACTCTCCGGCCCCGTCAAGCGGCATGGGGATGGACGTATTGTGCTCCGGCGGGCAGTAGACGTTGCGCGCGGGCGTGCAGGGTATGCTGAGGTGAAAGGTCGACCCCTTGCCCAGCTCGCTCTCGCACCACAGCGAGCCGTGCATAAGCTCTGCAATACGCTTGCAGATGCTCAATCCAAGCCCGGTACCGCCAAACCGGCGGCTGATGCTGGCATTTGCCTGGGTGTACGGGTCAAAGAGAAACTGCTGGTATTCGCGGCTGATGCCCATGCCCGTGTCGGTAATCCTGAAGTGCAGGTTGTCGGTATCGCCCGCTGTTTCGCGGTCGATGCACAACGAAATGCGCCCCTCGGCGGTAAACTTGACGGCGTTGCTCATCAGGTTGAGCAGCACCTGCTTGAGCCGCAGGCTGTCGCCCCACAGCTTGAGCGGCACCTCGTCGCCAACCCTGCAAATATATTCAATCCCTTTTTGCTCAAGGGGAAAACGCAGGGATGTGTGCACAAATTCAAGCACGTCTTCCAGCGGATAATTGGTGTTTTCAAGCACCATCTTGTTGGCTTCGATTTTGGAAAGGTCCAGAATATCGTTGATAATGGCCAGCAGATTAGTGGCGGAAGAACGGATTTTTTGCAGGTAATTTTTTTGGTCGTCGCTGGGGTTTGACTGCAGCGCAAGGTGGGTCAGGCCGATGATGCCGTTCATGGGCGTGCGTATTTCGTGGCTCATGTGCGCCAGAAACTCGCTCTTGGCCTGCGAGGCCACCAGGGCGTTCTGCTTTTCGTGCTGCGTCTGCAACAGATCGGTAACGTCGCGCGCGATGCTCAGACGAACCATCTTGTCGTTGTCCCACTTGATGGCCTTGTCAACGACGGTATAGGTGCGCCTGTTCACCTTGTTTTCGTAGGTCCAGTGGTAGGGTTCGCCAGAGGTCGCAATGATGGCGTTGGTGCAGAAGGGGCAGGGCGCGTCGCGGCCCATAAACCTTTTGTAGCAGATATTGGAGAGTGAATCGTCCTTATGCTGGCAGGTTTCTTCTACGCTGTTGTTGACAAAAAGTATCTTGTACGTCTCCATGTCAACTATGCAGACAGGGTCGGAAAAAGCGCCAAGGATATCATGCAGCTGGCGGTGTTTGCGCTGTAACTGCCCGTAAAGGCGAAAATGCGTAAGCGTAATGGCAAGGATGTTGCCCAAAAGATGGCAGAGGCTGGAATCCTCAATAGTCCATTTGCCGATATACCGGCGGCGCAAAAGACAAATACCGCCAAACAGCTGGCCGTCATGGGCAATGGGCACGCAGATGGCCGATTTGACTCCACGAAAGAGAAAAAGGTCTTTTTGCGGCCCTTCGGGCATGGTTGCCGTGTCGGCCACGCACATGCTGCTGCCTTCCTCAAAAACACTGAGGACTGGCGCGATATCGTGCAGGGTAACAGCGGGCATGCCCGCATCCGGGTGCATGCTGGAACGCCAGACTATGGGCGCAAACCACTGCTCGTCGTCAAATTCGACCAGAGACACCGTATCGCAGTGCAGCGATTCGCCAATGCTGGCCATCGCTGCTCTGAGAAAAGGCTCTTTGCTGACGTGCAGAAGGGCTGAACTCGATATTTCCAAGGCCAGTACCAGGGGGTTGGCAAGGTTGCCCTGATATGGCTGATGTGTGTCTGACATTGCTTACTTCAACTGATGCTTTTGCTCTGAAAATTTAAAGATTGCCTATACGCGAATAGAGCGAATAGTGTCAAGAAATGACAAATAAGATGAAAAGTTCATGAAACTTCAGCGGATAAGTGATTTCTGATTGCCTTTTTTTTCTGATTAAAGTTGCCTTTATTTATTGCCACAGACGGACAAGATGTTTAGCAAGGGCCTGTTCATCCTTTTGATCTTTTGCGCGCATTTTTTCAAGAAATTCTTGCGCGCGTTCGCATAATATCTCCGCAGATCCATCGTTTTGCACCACCGTGTCACATGCGGCCATTTTGCGTTCCTGCGGCCATTGCCAGCCTTCAATAGCCTCAATTTTGTCCTGCGGCCAGCCCCGGTTGGCCTCTATGCGTTGCGCGCGCACGGGCAGGGGGCAACAAATGCCAACCACGTGCGGCTCGGGCGTAAAGCTGTGCTGCCAGCTGGTTTCAAAATAGAGAGGTACTTCAGCAGCCGCCAGAGGAGCCCCCAGCGACTCTTGCTGCGCCCAGAAGGCCTCAAGCTCGTTGCGCGCCAGCGTATGCACGAGCTTCTCCACCTCGCGGCGCAGCTCGCGATTGTCGCGCATGGCCTCCAGCAGGGCAGCCTTGTCCACCGAGCCGTCAGGGCCGAGCAGCGGGGTGTCGCCAGCCATACGGCCAATCCATTTGGCCGCTTCGCCTTTGGGACCGTACAGTTGCGCAACCGCCGCGTCAGCGCTGAAAACAGGCACGCCCAACCTTGCCAGGCATTGGGTAAAGGCGGATTTGCCGCTGCCGGGGTTGCCCGTAACAATGACGCGCCGCATGCGGCGGCAGCCCTGCAGCGCGGACAGCAGCATGTCGTCCGGCGGCGGGCAGGCAAAACTCATGGGCGCGCCGGTGGCAGGGTGGGTAAAGCTGATGCGCCATGCGTGCAGCATCTGCCGTGGGGCAAGGGCCTGAACCTGTTTGGGGGCGTACAGCCTGTCGCCAAGCAGGGGATGCCCAAGATGGGCCAAGTGCACGCGTATCTGGTGCGTGCGCCCCGTATGTATGCGCACCGCCAGCAGCGAAAACCGCCGGTCAGGCGCTGTCCACAGGGTTTTCCATTCGGTATGCGCGGGGCGGCCTCCCCGCGATTCCGGCACCACGGCCATCTTGATTTTTGCTGTGGGGTGGCGGCCTATGGGCTCGAGGCACTGACCCTGCGGCGATGGCACGCCGCTGACCAGCGCAAGGTATTCCTTGTGCACCTCGCGCCGGGCAAAAGCTTCGCTGAGCAAAAGGCGGTCCTGCTCCGTCAGGGCCACAAGCAGGATGCCGCTTGTGGCCTTGTCCAGCCGGTGCACAATGCCGGGGCGCTGGCCTTCTATCCGGCCAAGCTGCGGAAACCGCCCCAACAGCCGCTGCACCAGCGTCTGCTCCGGGCATGAGGGGCAGGGGTGCACCGTAAGCCCCGCAGGTTTGTTGCAGACCACCATGTGCTCGTCCTGCCATAAAAGTTCGAGATGCCCCTCCTCCGCCTGCAGGGTTGTGGAGGTCTCCGGCAGACTGAGCACAATAGTCTGCCCGGCGCGTATTTTTGCGTCGGCGCGGGTTTCGGGCAGGCCGTCTATCTGGCAACGCCCGGCCTGAACAGCCTTTTGCAGCGCTGCCCGCGAAAGCTCCGGCGCTGCCTGGCGCAGCACGCGGTCAAGGCGCTGGCCCGCATCGTCTGCGGTAGTTGCAAGGCGCAGTTCTGTCACTGAAGCGTGTCCGCCGGGGTGCTCAACGTACGCAGCCTGTCTGCAAATGTCGTTGTGCGGTAAAGGTTTTTGAGCTCCGCGCCGGGAGTGATGGAGGTAACCACGGCCCTGCCGATGACAAAGCGGCCATCAGTGTCGCTGCCTTCAACCGTGCGCACGCCCCACACATTGTGGAAGATGGCTGGCCGGCCGTTGTACTTGCCCACATACAGCATGATATGCCCGCGCATGCCCACCAGACTCAAAAACGGCACGCCGTTGCGCAAAATCACGTCTTCCTTTGCTTCTGTGGGCAGGCCTTCAAGCATGTTGACCGCGCCTGTGCGTGCCTGCGCCACTGAGTTGCGCGGCAACCATATGCCAAAGGGGGTAAGCAGCTCGCGCGTGAGGGCAGAGCAGTCGCGGTCGCCAAACATGCCGCCCCAGCCGTAGGGCTGGCCAATCATCACATTGCCCACCTTGGCCACGTTGCCGGGGGTCATGCGCATGGGCCAGGGCGCCGCGTCGGCGGAGGAAAGCGATACCTGAGCCAGCTCGGCCATGCCGTCCACGCCCTTGACCGGGGTCATTATTTCTATGCTCATCTGGCCGGAGCCCTCAGCCATGGACGCGCCGTTGCGCATGGGCAGCAGTGCGCCGATATTGGCGGTAACCGGACCGTTGGGCGTAACCATGGTTACCCGGTCGCGCACAAGCGCCGCAAAGGCGTTGTTGCGGTACATATGCCTGAACTCCGCGCTGACGGGGGCCAGGTCTTCGTCCGCAACCCAGCCGCCAGCCACGGGGCATTCCACATAATGCCAGCGTCCGTCGCGGGTAGTGTGCGCAATAAGTACGGGCGTGCCCACGGGCAGCAGTGAATACTGAAAGTAATCAAACGGGTTGGACTTGGGGTTGGGCGTAGGCTCTGAAAAACGCGGCTCGTTTGTGGGCAGCTCGCGCAGGTTGGCGTTGCGCACGGTTATGGCGGGCTGACTGAGCGAGGGGTATGCGCCCAGAGCCGCATTGGCGCTCATGTAGTCCCATTCCGCCTGGGTCCAGCGGGTGTCGCCGTTTTTATAGCCGCGCGCCTTGTTAAACAACACGGACACATCGCGTTTGTGGATGGACGTTCTGGTCATCTCCCAGGGGCCAAAGACAATGCGCAAAAATCTGGCAGCCTGGTTTGCCTGCTCGGCAGTTGAAATGAGCTGTTTGTTTTCGCCTGCGGCCTTGGCGTATTCATCCAGGTTCTGGGGGTAGCGCCGGAGGTCTTCAAGTGTGCCCATCCATGTGGGCATGTTGCCGTCCCGGGTGGGAATTACCTTCCCGCCGCACGCGGTCAAAAGGGCAAAACAGGCAATCAGCAGGGGAAGGTGAAGACGAGATTTCATGAGGGCTGCTCCTTCCTTCAGGCAAATTTGCGCCGCCTCCGGCGGCTGGACTATGTCTAGCACCTGGGCGCATGTTCGGCAACGGCTCTTTTAATGGCCGTGCATGAAATACTTGACAAACAGGCCAGTGCACCGTATTTAACTCGACGTTGTCACCATCGTCTATCCGGTTAGGACGGCGGCCTCTCAAGCCGCTAAGACGGGTTCAAATCCCGTTGGTGACGCCACAATGAAAACAAGGACTTGCGAAATTCGCAAGTCCTTTTTTCATTATACAGCCGCGCCGCCTCTGAAGCAGCACGGAATGCATTCGCAACCTTTTGGGGATCTGGAAGCCGCATTGCTGAACATCCGCGTGCCCCTGCAACCATTCATTTTGCCGTCGGCGCGGCGGCTGCAGCACGGCACGCAGGTGTTTTGCCGTTGGGCAGTTGTGCGGACAGGGGTTGCTTTGGGGCAATAACGTATGGGGTGACGGCAGCGCATGCTCGCTGGCGGTCAAACCTGCATTGGCAATGGACGCGCAAGGTCGCGTCGGTCGGGCAGGCCGGTAAAGATCAATAAATATCTGGGCAGGCAACCGGCGGGAGAAAGTGAAAATATTTTTGCCCTTCTGCTGCGCAGGAGAGAGGGAGGGACTTTTGCGGTCTGCTGTCTGTGTGCTTGGTTTTACAGATAAAAAAGATTATGAGCCTGTGGCGCGCCAAGGTTGGGTTGGGGCTGTTTGATTTTTCAACTTGGTATCTCATGTTGACAAGAATACCAGATATGGCATGATCCTTTCACCTCAACTGTTTTATTTTTTGTGAAACCCCGGCTTTTGTCGGGGTTTCGCGTTTTGCCCGGCCTGCCCGGTCTGTTTTGCCCCGCCCCCACTGCGCCGTGCCGTTTGCCTGATTGCTGCTGCGCGTTTTTCCGGCGTGCAGCCATCTGTTAATTCAGCCAGTTTCGCAGCGCGGCGCAGGTTAATCGCGCGTTTGCAAAAATCCGCGCCGCAGCCGCTTTGTGGCGGCCGTTGCGCGGAGTCCCTGCTGTTCAGCCCTCTGGGGTTGATGGCGGCAGACCGCAGCCGTGCAAAAGGGCAGAGCGTGTCGGCCCCGCAATTTTGCACGGCTGCGGCGGATAGTATCAGTTTTTGCGGATGCGCACCTTGTACTTGCGCAAAAAGTCGGCGGGCAGGTAGGTCATCTTGGCCTGGCGTAGGCCTTCTTCGTCCAGATCCTGCGCCCGGTTGATGTAGGTAAAGCCCGCACCCGCGTTGCGCGAAAACAGGCAGTTGATGGTCTGGTACACGCCCTTGAAGCCGTTGAGGCCTTTTTCGTAGTGCACGCCAAGGTTTTCGCCATCCAGGTTTTCACCCACGCTGAAGGCCACCATCTTGCCGTCCACATACAGCGAGCCGCCCGTAAGCCCGGTAAAGCAGTTCCAGTGGCTGAGCACGCGGTTGATGGCCTCGTTTTCGGCCCTGAGCGAGGGGGATTCTTCGCATTCGTGCCACTGACACCAGTCGTCCTGCACAGCCAGCACGTCTTCCACCATGGCGTCGTCGAGCTGGTGGTAGTCCGGCTCGCCGTAGGTTTTTATGTAGCTGTTGAGGTGGTTGCGCTTTTTGTGAAAGCGGTTGCCCGGCAGCTCGGCCAGTTCATCCTGTTTGTACAGGTATTCCCACTGGCCCCGGTCTTCTTCGACATCCACGAGATGCCCAAGGTCGCGCTGCCAGATTTGCAGCAGCTTTTCTGGCACGCGGGTGATGTTGTGCGCCTCGGGGTTAAAGCCGCAGGGCAGCAGGTCTTTCCACGAAACGGCGTTCCAGTCGCCCACGGGGGCCCAGCATACCTGGTAGGGGCGCGTCTGGCGGATCCAGCACAGATTATCGTCAAAGCACCACTCAAGGCCGTAATAATCCTGCCATCCCCAGAGGTTGGCCAGGGTGTAGTCCAGTGAACGCTGGGGCGTGCGCGCCCACAGCTCATAATATTGCTGGCGTCCGTCCAGACTGACAGGCGTAAAATTTTTGCTCACAGTTCTCTCCTTGCGTCCCGGCGTACAAATGCACAAAGCATGCGGGTCACATGCCACGATGGTCGCTGTTGCGGCCGCTCAGGCGGTATTTATGGGGTTTGCGGCTGGCGGCAGCGGCTCATGGCAAAGCGCGTCCAGTCGCGGAACAGCACCACATAGAGCATGATGCAGGTTTGCAGAATCTGGGAGACGAGCATGGCCAGAAACACCCCCGAGGCGGTGCCCCAGAGTATGTGGCCAAGCAGCCAGCCCAGGGGCAGACGCACCACCCAGAAACTGCCGCCAAAAATCATGAGGTTGTACTTGGTGGCCCCGGCTCCGGTCATTATGCCGCCCATTACGGTGCTGGCGATGGAAAATGGCGTGGAGAGGAGGTTGTAGGTAAGGTAACTGACAATCTGGGCCTGAGTGCCCGGTTCCTGTGAAAGCAGATGCGCGATCTCCTGCCTGAACGGCCAGAGCAGGGCGGCCATAAAGCTCATGGTCACGGCCGCAAGGCTTACCATGTTGAGGGACACGCGGCGGGCCTCGTCGGGCTTGCCCGCGCCCAGACTGTTGCCCACCAGCACGGCCACGCTCATATTAAAGGCCATGCCCGGCAAAAACAACAGGGCTTCGACCCGCAGGCCCGCATTGAGCCCGGCCAGAGCGTTGACGCTGTCGGCGGGCAGCGAGGCCACCAGCACAAACAGGGTCATGTAGCCAGACTGCCACACGATCTGCGCCGCGCCCGCTGGCAGGGCAACCTTGAGCAGGTAGGGCAGACCGGACTTGAGCCAGCGTAGCGAAGGCAGTGACTTGCGGCCAAGATAGCCGGAACGCGCAAGCAGGATGCAGTTGCATATAGCGCCAAGATACTGCGCGCCCACGTTGGCCCAGATCAGGCCCATGTAGCCCATGTTGGGCATGCCAAACCAGCCGAGCCCGAGACCAAGACAGGCCATCAGGTTGCACAGGCACACGCCCGCAGCCACCCACAGGGGCGGCAGCACCTGACGTGTGGCGCGAAACATGACGCCCGTAGAGGCGTACAGATACTGGGCGGGCAGGCCCAGCATGCTGACGGCCCACATGTCCCTGGTTTGCGGCATGATGCTGTCGGGCACCATGAGCATGCGTAATATGCCGTTGCTGAAAAAAGCGGCTGCCAGGGCCACCACAAAACCCAGGCCCAGGCAGCCGATAACCGTTGTACCAATGTAGCGCTGGGCCCGCATGACCTTGAGCGCGCCAAGCGACTGGCTGACGGCAGCCGTAGCGCCGCTCGAAACGGCCATGGCCACCACCATCAGCAGGATGCCGCACTGGTTTACCATGCCGAGCGCCGCCTGGACGTCTGCGCTAATTCGTCCCGCTACCCATACGGCCACAAAGCCCATGAAAAACATAAGGTACATCATGAGCATCTGGGGCCAGGTAAGCCGCCAGATAGCGCGCGTGGAGGTGCTCAGGTCGGGCGCTGGCCGGGCCTGTTGCACGGGGGGTCCGCTGTATTGTGTCACATTAATCCATCAGGCAGCTCGCAAGATCCTCAAGGGTTTCGCGGCGGCGGATAAGTTTGGCAGTGCCGTCGCTTTGGATGAGAACTTCAGCAGGGCGACGACGCTGATTGTAGTTGGAACCCATGGTAAATCCATAAGCTCCGGCGTCAAGTACCCCGAGCACATCTCCTTCGCAAATAACTGGCAGATCGCGCTCTTTGGCAAGGATGTCGCCGCTTTCGCAAATATTGCCCACGATGGTCTGCACCATGTTTTTGCGGGCGGCCTTGTCCGCGCCGTAAATTTCCACATCGTGAAACGAGTCGTACATGGCCGGGCGCACAAGCACGTTGAAGCCCAGGTTGGTGCCCACATAGCGCCTGTCGCCGTTGTTTTTGACGGCGTACACAGAGCCCAGCAGCACGCAGCATTCAGCGGCCACATAGCGTCCCGGCTCCACAAGGAAGCGGCCCTTGTAGCCCGACTTTTCGGACCAGCCGCTGATGAGCGCGGTCAGGCGGCTGCCCAGATCGGCCATGTTCAGGCGGGCCTGACCCTCGTACTTGTGGTAGGGGATGCCAAAGCCGCCGCCAAAGTCGATGACTTCAAGCTTGGCCAGCATGCTGGCGGGCAGGCGGTCGGCAAGGTGCAGCAGCACTTCGGCGGCGTCGAGGTATCCGCCGGGCTCCATAAAGAGCGAGCCGATGTGCTGGTTGATGCCCGCAAGGGTGAGGTCGTGCTTTTCAAGCAGGGCAAACACGTCGTCCAGTTTGTCGGGGGTGACGCCAAACTTGGTTTCCTTGCCAGCCGTCACGACCTTGGCATGGTGGCCCGCGCCGATGCCGGGGTTAAAGCGCACCATGACCTTGCCGCCGTGGTTGATGCGGCCAAGGGTGTCGAGCTGCGAAAGGGAATCGACGCTCACAAGCAGGCCGCGCGAAACCGCGTTTTGCAGCTCGGCCTCGGAGTTGTTGTTGGAGATGTACAGTATCTCCGCCGGGGTAAAGCCAGACAGCTCGTCCATGTACAGCTCGCCGGGGCTCATGGCGTCCACCACCAGCCCCTCCTGGCGCACGATGCGCAGCAGGGCGGGGGTTGCATTGGCTTTGACGGAGTAGTTTACGCCGAACCCCGGGTGTTTTGAAAGACCCATAAGATCGCGGCAATGCTGCCGCAGCACGTTTTCGTTGTAGACGTAGAGGGGCGTGCCGTAGGTTTCAGCCAGCTCGCGGGGGGTGTGGCGGCCGTAAAAATTGCATTCGTCGGTGTACGTGGAGCGGATGTCGGACATAAATACCTCTGAGATGATACCTCTGAAAGATTGCATAAGCCGCCCTGACCAGAGCGGAGGCTTCCCGTTGAGAGCAATTGTTGATTATCCGTACGGTTTCGCGCTCTGTCAAGTGCGCTGACAGGTATTGCAGCCGCTTGCGCAGCGGCCGACAGCGTAAAAGCAGGCGGTGCAAAACATGCGGGCACAGGTCGGCAACGGTGCAGGCCCAATGCCCGCAAACCCGCGCAAATGCGGGACGAGGGGCACGTTGCCCAAGGTGCAACATTGACATAACCCCCCTGTCATGTTTTGCTTATATTTTACTGGGCGTTGTTCTTTTCGCGCGCGGGCCTGGCCTGCGCAGCGCCTGCCGCCAGTGTGGCCAGGAGTAGCCGCTGACCGCCCATACACACTGCATATGGAGTAGTTATGCCTATCAAAAAAGGCGATACGGTGCGTGCGCACTACACGGGCACCCTTGACGACGGCACGGTGTTCGACTCTTCGCGTGAGCGCGAACCCCTTGAATTTGTGCTGGGCAAGGGCATGTTGATTCCGGGTTTTGAGAGCGCCGTAGAGGGCCGCGAAGCGGGCGAAACCGTTACCGTGACCATTGCGCCTGACGATGCCTACGGCGATGCCGATCCCGAACTCGTGTTCACCGTTCCCCGCGCCCAGGTGCCCGACCATATTCCCCTCAACGTCGGCGTGCCGTTGCAGCTCTCCAACGAGCAGGGCCAGATGGACGTGACCATCACCGAAGTGGGTGCGGACGAGATCACCCTTGACGCCAACCACCCCCTGGCGGGCAAAACGTTGACGTTTGAAATTGAAATCGTGAGCGTTGGCTAGAAGCTGCCGACGTTGAGAGAGTATTTCTCAAGGTGCATCAGCCCTTGCCGCGACGCCTGACAGCCTCGCGGCGGGCATGCGTTAACGCAGCGCGAGCAGTTTTGCCTGAAATTGCACGACCTGCGGTTTTGCTTGCAGCTGTTGAAGAGGTGCGCCTGGCACAACCGCCTGCTGCCGTTTACGGGCAGCGGGCGCGGCGCACCTTTTTAACGGTATCGTTTAGGCTGTACTGGTCTGAGCTGTTGTCGCGCAGGCCTGGATGACATGGTTTTGGAGCGGGCGCTGCCCAAGCGTCCTGCGTGCTTTTGCGGCGGCTCCCCTTGTCCGCGTGCTTCAGGGCGGCACGGGCGCGGGCGTTACAGCGGCTGCTGCAAAGGCGCATGTCCAACCGCCGCAATCGGGATTATCGCACCCACAACACAGCGCACGCCCTGAGCGCGAGGTTCGTCCATGAGCAGTAAATCCGCCAGACAGAGCGCCATTGAGGCCATCACCACCTACAAACCCGAAGCGGCCCCCCTCAACTTCGTGGATACCAAACCCACAGATATTTTCGGGTGCAACGTGTTTAATGACCGCGTCATGCGCGAGCGCCTGCCCAAGAGCGTGTACAAGGAGCTGCGCAAGACCATTGAGTTTGGCGAACGCATGGACCCCGCCATCGCCGACACCGTTGCCGCAGTGATGAAAGACTGGGCCATCGAAAGAGGGGCAACCCATTTTACCCACATTTTTTATCCCCTCACCGGGCAGACCGCCGAAAAGCACGACAGCTTTCTGATGCCTGACGGCTCCGGCGGCGTTATTGCCGAATTTTCCGGCTCCATGCTTATTCGCGGCGAGCCCGACGCCTCGTCCTTCCCCTCCGGCGGCCTGCGCTCCACCTTTGAGGCGCGCGGCTACACCGCGTGGGACGTGACCAGCCCCGCCTATATCATGGAGAACCGCAACGGCACATTTTTGTGCATTCCCACCATGTTTCTGTCATGGACGGGCGTTGCCCTGGACAAAAAAACCCCCATGCTGCGTTCGGGTCAGGCCCTCAACCGTGAAGCGCACCGCGTGCTGGCCCTGTTTGGCGAAGACACGCCCCTGCCCATTGTTTCGTACGCCGGGCTTGAGCAGGAATACTTTTGCATCGACCACAACTTCAATTTTGCGCGTCCCGACATCCAGATCGCCGGGCGCTCCCTGTTTGGCGCGCGTCCTGCCAAGGGGCAGGAATTCAGCGACCAGTATTTTGGCGTGATTCCGCAGCGCGTGCTTTCGTACATGATGGAAGTGGAGCGCGAACTCTACAAGCTGGGCGTGCCCGTGCGCACCCGTCACAACGAGGTCGCCCCCAGCCAGTACGAAATTGCCCCCCTCTTTGAGGTGAGCAACCTGGCCGTGGACCACAACCACATCACCATGTCCATGCTGCGCAACGTGGCCAAGCGCTACGGCCTCAAGTGCCTGCTGCACGAAAAGCCCTTTGCCGGGGTAAACGGTTCGGGCAAGCACCTGAACTACTCCATCGGCAATGCGGAGCTGGGCACCCTGTTTGATCCCGGCGAAACCCCGCACGCCAACGCCAAGTTTCTGGTGTTCTGCGCGGCCATGATCCGCGCCGTGCACAAGTTTGGCGGCCTGTTGCGCTCCACCGTGGCCAGCGCTGGCAACGACCACCGCCTGGGCGCCAACGAGGCCCCGCCGGCCATTATGTCCATCTTTTTGGGCGACCAGCTGACGGAAGTGTTTGA
Organism: Desulfovibrio desulfuricans; assembly: GCF_004801255.1. Taxonomy (NCBI): domain Bacteria; kingdom Pseudomonadati; phylum Thermodesulfobacteriota; class Desulfovibrionia; order Desulfovibrionales; family Desulfovibrionaceae; genus Desulfovibrio; species Desulfovibrio desulfuricans. The sequence continues at coordinate 1,292,862 of NZ_CP036295.1, forward strand.
AGCCTTCCGCGCCGGGCGTGTTGAAAACGCCTCTGGAGGCCGCAAGGGCCGCGCCCTCAACCTGGGCGTGGATACGCTGCCCCCGCTGCCCGCCGATCCGGGCGACCGCAACCGCACAAGCCCGGTGGCCTTTACGGGCAACCGGTTTGAGTTCCGCGCGCTTGGCTCCAGCCAGTCCGCCGCCGGTTCCATTACCGCGCTCAACACCATGATGGCCGACTCGCTTGGCTTTGCCGCCGACTGGCTTGAAAAGGAACTGGCCCAGGGCAAGACCTTCAATCAGGCGCTGGAATCCTTTATCAGCCACGTCATCGACGAGCACAGCGCCGTTATCTTTAACGGCGACGGCTACTCTGAAGTGTGGCACAAAGAGGCCGAGCGCCGTGGCCTGCCCAACCTGCGCACCACCCCCGAGGCCCTTGCCGAGCTTACCAGGCCCGAGGTCATCAACCTCTACGAAAAGGCTGGCGTGCTCAACCGCTCAGAGCTCAAGGCGCGGCAGGAAATCTATCTTGAGCAGTACTGCAAAACCGTGCGCACCGAGGCCAATCTGGTTATCCGCATTGCGCATACCATCATTTACCCCGCGGGCATGCGCTATCAGGGCGAGCTGGCTGCCACGGCGGCCAACATGCGGGCCATCGGCAAGGACCCCAAAACCGTGACGCTGGCCGAGATCACCGCAAGCCTGCGGCTTATACAGGACGCCAGCGCCCAGCTTGAAGACGCGCTGACCAAGGCCGACAGCCTGGGCTACGGCTTTGAGGCCGCCCACAGCTACCGTGAGCATGTGCTGCCCCGCATGCTTGAGGTGCGCCGCTACGCCGACCTGCTTGAGGTGCGCGTGGCAGACGATTTGTGGACGCTGCCCAATTATCAGGAAATTCTGTTCGGCAAATAGTTGAGAGCGGGCGTGTGGAGAGGGCAAAGGCCCGGTTGGGGGAGTATGCCCCTCTCCACATGCCCGCAACAGCCCGCAGGCCGCGCGGCCTGCAAAAAACCATTTGGAACTGTTGACAGCCCGCCAGCGGGCGCGTAATGTGTCTTTAAACATAAGGAACAAGGCATCTGCATGAACGTTTTCTCCAACACCATTTCTAACAGCTTCAAAGGCTGGTGGTGGCGCATCCAACTGCGTGGGGGAGACGTGCGGGCTTAATAGTTCCGGTACGTTGGCATTGTCGTAAGCAGGCGCCGTCTCCCCAGGGAGGCGGCGCTTTTTGTTTTTTCTGGTACAAAACAACCCAAAGGATGCGGCAGATGAATACGAATGGGGATGCGCAGCACATGCTGACGCTGCAACAGTCCGCCCGCTGGTTGCCGGCGGATATGGATACGCCCATCAGCCTGTTCATGGGCATGGTCGGCGCTGGTAACGGCATTTTGCTTGAAAGCGCCGAGGTGGACGGCCGTTGGGGCCGGTACAGCATCCTGGCCTGCGATGCGGCCATGTTCATCAGCTGCCGCGAGGGCAAACTGGCGCTCGACGTGCGCGACAGCAGGCTTGACGCGCTGCGCCGGTTTGAGGGCGACCCCTTTGTGGACGGCCTGCGGGCGCTCATGGCGGCGCTTTGCATCGCGGCTCCGGCAAACATCAGCAACCTGCCGCCCATTACCCGCGCCCTGTACGGCTACCTTGGGTTTGGCATGGCCGGTCTGTTCAACCCCAAGCTGGCGAGCGTCATGCCGCAGAGCGAGGCCGACTGCCTGCTCATGCTGCCCTCCACCGTGCTGGTGTTTGACCACCTGTACAACCGTCTGTGTCAGGTGAGCCTGGGCGAGCACCGCTCGCTGCAAAGCTCGCGCGAGTCGCTGGAGGCCCGCGCCACCGGTCAGGCCGGAGCCGTGCGCATCGACCCAGACAATGTTTGCGCCGAGCCGGGCGAGCAGGGCTACAAGGACTATGTGCGCCGCATCAAGGAGATGCTGCGGCAGGGCGAGGCCATTCAGGTTGTCCCGTCCGTGCGGTTTTCCACGCCCTTTGAGGGCAACCCCTTTGAGCTGTACCGCCGCATGCGCCGGTTCAACGCATCGCCCTACATGTTTTACATGCGCTTTCCCGAGCTGACGCTCTTTGGCTCGTCGCCCGAGGTCATGGTGCGCTGCACGGCTGGGCATCTGCAGCTTTCGCCCATAGCGGGCACGCGCAAACGCGGGGCCGACGACCTTGAAGACGCCCGCCTGGCCGCCGAGCTGCGCGACGACCCCAAGGAGCGCGCCGAGCATGTGATGCTGGTCGACCTTGGCCGCAACGACCTTGGCCGCGTGGCCCAGCCCGGTTCGGTGAATCTTGAGCGTTATATGGAAGTTGAGCGCTACTCGCACGTCATGCACCTCACGAGCCGCGTCAGCGCCCGGCTTGAAGAAGGCAAAGACGCCCTGGACGTGCTGGCGGCCACCTTTCCTGCGGGCACGGTATCCGGCGCGCCCAAGGTGCGGGCCATGGAAATCATCCGTGAGCTTGAGGGCCGCGCGCGCGGCCCCTACGCGGGCTGCATAGGCTGGCTGGGTCTGGACAAGGACAGCGTCAACCTTGATACGGGCATCACCATCCGCAGCATGTGGATGCGTGACGGCAAGCTCTTCTGGCAGGCGGGCGGAGGCATCGTGCATGACTCCGATCCCGATCTGGAATGGAAGGAAGTGTGCAACAAATCAGCCATCATGCGCCTTGCCCTGCGTGCGGAGGACGAAGAATATGTTTCTGCTCATCGATAATTACGATTCCTTTACCTACAATCTTGTGCAGGCTTTTTACGCCCTTGGTCACAAGCCTGTGGTGCTGCGCAACGACGACCCCGCCGTGCTTGACATGGCGGTGAACCCCGAGCTTTCCATGGTCTGCATTTCGCCAGGGCCGGGGCATCCTGCCGATGCGGGGCTGTGCCCCGAGTTTCTCAAACGGCTCAACCCGCGCGTACCCGTGCTGGGCGTATGCCTTGGGCACCAGCTGCTGGGCCTGCACGCCGGAGCCAAGGTTGAGGTGGGGCCCTGCATCATGCATGGCAAGCAGTCAGAGATCGTGCACGACGGTACGGGCATGTTCCTGGGCCTGCCCAACCCCATGCGCGTGGGGCGCTACCACTCCCTCGTGGTGCGCGCGGATGAAGACGCCGAAAACCCACGCTTTACGGTCACGGCCCGTGCGCCCGAGGGCGAGGTCATGGCCCTGCGCTACAACGACCGCCCGTGGGTTGGCGTGCAGTTTCACCCCGAATCGGTGCTGACCCCCGACGGTCTGCGCCTCTTGGGCAACTTTCCGCAGAGCATCATGGGCACCGGCGCTGAAACCTCCGATTTTTCGGGCATCCTGGAGCGTCTGGCCCGCAGGGAAGACCTTACGGCAGAGATGGCGGCGGCGGGCTTTGCCGCACTCATGGACGGCAAGATGACCCCGGCCCAGGCGGGCGGCTTTCTCATGGGGTTGCGCATGAAGGGCGAGAGCGCCCTTGAGCTGGCCCACGCAACCCGCGCTGCTCTGGCCCGGGCCGTGCGGGTGGACGGCATTTCGGGAACAACCATTGACGTGGTGGGCACCGGCGGCGACGGGCGTCACTCCTTCAACTGTTCCACTGCCTCGTCCCTCACGCTGGCAGGCATGGGCTACAGGGTGGTCAAGCACGGCAACCGCGCGGTGTCGTCCAAGTGCGGCAGCGCCGACGCCCTGGAGGCCCTTGGCATCACGCTGGAAAAAGACCCGGCCTCCGTGGCCGAGATGGTCAAAAAACGCAACTTTGCCTTTATTTTTGCTCCGTACTTCCATCCCTCCTTTGCCAACATCGGCCCGGTGCGCAAGGAGATGGGCGTGCGTACCCTGTTCAATATCCTTGGCCCCATGATCAACCCCGCGCGGCCCAGCCACCTGCTCATGGGCGTGGCAAGGCCCGAGCTGGTCGATCTGGTGGCCGAGACCTTGTTGCAGTCGCCCCTGCAGCGGGCCGCCGTGGTCTGTGGTTCGGGCAACTACGACGAGGTGACGCCCATCGGGCCCGCCAAGATGGCCCTGCTGCAAAACGGCAAGGTAACCTCCATGATGCTTGACCCGCAGGAATTCGGCATCGCCTCCTGCTCTGTGGACGACCTGGCCGTGAGCGGCAAGGAACAGGCCGTGGCCGTGCTCAACGACATTCTCAACGGGCAGGGGCCGCGCGCCATGATGGACATGGTGGTGCTCAACGTGGGCCTCGCCATCTATCTGCTGGAAGAAAAAATGGACATGGCCCTTTGCATGGCCCGGGCGCGCGAGGCCGTGAACGCCGGTGCGGGCAGGAAGGTGCTCAATGCTGCTTGAGCGTTTTCGCAAGGCTAAACAGGCCGAAGTAGAGGCGCTGCAAGCCCTGCAGGCTCTGGGCAAGCTGCCGCCGGTGCATGAAGGCCCGCGGCCAGACTTTGCGGCGGCGCTAGCCCGCCGCGCCCCCGGCAGCCCGCTGGCCGTGGTGGCCGAGTACAAGCGCGCCTCGCCCTCGCGCGGCGTGATCTGCGAGAGCCTTGAGGTGGAGGACGTAGCCCGGCAGTACGCCGCCGCAGGCGCCAGCGCCATATCCGTGCTGACCGAAGAGGCCTTTTTTCGCGGACGGCTCGAGTATCTGGCCCGCGCAGCTGATCCGGCGCTCTACAACGGGCCCCGCGTGCCCCTGCTGCGCAAGGACTTTATTTTTGACCCCCTGCAGGTGCGGGCTACGGCAGCGACGCCCGCCTCGGCCCTGCTGCTCATCGTGCGGCTGACGCCTGATGCCGCGACCCTGCGCGCCCTGCGCGAGCAGGCCGAAAGTTACGGCATTCAGGCAGTGGTTGAGATATTTGATGCCGAAGATCTGCGCCTTGCCCGCCAGAGCGGGGCGCGCATCATACAGGTAAACGCCCGCGATCTGGAAAGTCTGGCGGTGGACAGGGATGCCTGTCTGCAACTGGTGCGGGCCTGCCCGCCCGCCAATGGCGAGCAGTGGATTGCGGCCAGCGGCATGAGCAGCCCGCCGCACCTCAAGGCCGCCGCCGAGGCGGGTTACCATGCGGCCCTGGTGGGCAGCGCCCTGATGGAAAACGGCCATCCGGGCCAGGCGCTGGCCGAACTGCTGGGCGTAACGGCCCAAAACGGTGGAGAACGCACATGTTGATCAAGTTTTGCGGCCTTACACGGCAGGAAGATGTGGATCAGGCGACCCGGCTGGGCGCTGCCATGTGCGGTTTTATCTTTCATGCACGCAGCCCGCGCGGCATCAGCCCGGCGCAGGCCGCCGGCATGGACAGCGGCTCGCTGCAGCGGGTGGGCGTATTTGTCAATCAGGGCGCGGACGAAATAAGGCGCATCATGGACGAAGCCCGGCTTGATTTTGCCCAGCTGCACGGCCACCAGAGCGTGGCATGCGCCCAGGCTGTGGGCGCGGAGCGCGTCATACGGGTGCTCTGGCCCGACCGTTACACGCATCGGGCTTTGCTGTATAATGATTTGCAGCGCAATGCCGAAGCCTGCGCGTATTTTTTGCTGGATGCAGGCCTTAAAGGCGGCGGCAGCGGGCACAGGCTTGACTGGTCCGATCTGGGCAGCCTGCTTCCGCCGCAGCCCTGGCTGCTTGCCGGGGGCCTGAGCGCCATCAACGTGGGCAAGGCCCTGGGCATGTGCTCACCTGCAGGGGTGGATTTCAATTCCGGCGTAGAAGACGCGCCGGGGCGAAAAAACAGGGAAAAAATGGCGGCCGCCTTTATGGCCGCAAACTCCAAAGGCAATGGGTATTCGCTATGAAAGACAGTTATTTTGGTGAGTTCGGCGGCTGCTTTGTGCCCGAACTGCTTATGCCGCCCCTTTTGGAAGTGGAAGCGGCCATGCGCGACATTTACCCCACCGAAAAGTTTCAGGCCGAGCTTAAGGACCTGCTGTTCAATTACGCCGGGCGCGAGACGCCCCTGACCTATTGCCCCACGCTTTCGCGCGAGCTGGGCTTTGACCTGTGGCTCAAGCGCGAGGACCTGCTGCACACGGGCGCGCACAAGGTCAACAATACCCTTGGGCAGGCCCTGCTTGCCAAGTACATGGGCAAGACCGCACTGGTGGCGGAGACGGGCGCTGGCCAGCACGGCGTGGCCACGGCTGCCGCCGCCGCGCGGCTGGGCATGGAGTGCACCATCTACATGGGCGCGGAAGACGTGGAGCGGCAGGCCCCCAACGTCATGCGCATGAAGCTGCTTGGCGCGACAGTGCATGCGGTCGAAAGCGGCACCCGCACCCTCAAGGACGCCATCAACGAGGCTCTGCGCGCCTGGATCGGCAGCCAGAAGACAACCCACTACTGCTTTGGCACCGCAGCCGGTCCGCACCCCTTCCCCACGCTGGTGCGGATGCTGCAAAGCGTCATAGGGCGCGAAACCCGCGCCCAGATGCTTGAAAAAACCGGGCGGTTGCCCGACGCCGTGGTGGCCTGCGTGGGCGGGGGCTCCAACGCCATCGGCATGTTCCACCCCTTTGTGGACGACGCCAGCGTGCGCCTTATCGGTGTGGAAGCCGCAGGCACGGGCGAGACCGGCTGCTTCAATTCCGCCCCGCTGAACCTCGGCACGCCCGGCGTGCTGCACGGTGCATACAGCATGCTGCTGCAGAACGAAGACGGCCAGGTCGAGCCCTCGCATTCCATCTCCGCCGGGCTGGATTATCCCGGCGTGGGGCCGGAGCATTCGTGGCTGCAAAAGACCGGGCGCGTCCACTACGGCATGGTCAAGGACGCCAACGCGCTCCACGCCTTCCAGCGTTTGTGCCGTGCCGAGGGCATCCTGCCCGCGCTTGAGTCCTCGCACGCGCTTGCCTGGGTGCTGGATCACCCGCACGAGTTCAAGGCGGGCGACCAGGTGGTGGTAAACCTGTCTGGTCGCGGCGACAAGGATCTGGGCATTGTCAACAAGGCGCTGGGCTTTGCGGCGCAGGGTCAGGAAGAGGTGTAGCCATGAATTTTCTTGAACAAAAAATACGCGATGCCAAGGCCGCCGGACGCCCGGCGCTTATTCCCTTTTTGACGGCGGGCTTTCCCGATCAGACCACCTTTTGGCCCACGCTGATGGAGCTGGACGAAAGCGGGGCCGACATCATTGAAATCGGCGTGCCGTTTTCCGACCCGGTTGCCGACGGCCCGGTGGTGGAAGAAGCCTCGCGTCGCGCCCTGAGCGACGGCGTGAGCCTGCGGGGTATTCTTGAGGAACTCATTGAGCGCAAGGGGCTCGTTCAGGCCGGGGTGGTGCTTATGGGCTACCTTAACCCCTTTTTGCAGTACGGGTACGAAAAACTGGCCCGCGACGCTGCGCGCGGCGGCGTGCACGGCTTTATTGTGCCCGACCTGCCCTATGAAGAGGCTGGCCCGTTGCGCGAAGCCCTGAAAAAAGAGGGCATTGCCCTGATCCCCCTGGTGGGCCCCAACACCAGCGCGGAGCGCATGGCGCTGTACGACAGCGTGGGCGAGGGCTACGTGTACGTGGTGTCGGTCATGGGCATCACCGGCGAGCGCAATGATATTGCCCCTCAGGTGGCCGTGACCATGCGGCGGGCGCGGTCTGCATTCAAACTGCCGCTGGCACTTGGCTTCGGCCTGCGCGAGCCCTCGCAGCTTGAGGCTCTTTCGCCCGACGCGCAGCCCGACGCCGTGGTCTTTGGCAGCGCTCTGCTCAAGCATATTGATGCGGGCAACAGCGCTGCCGAGTTTATGGCCCGCTGGAAGTAACACCGGCCAGAAACGTCTGCCAGCGTGATTTTTGCGGAGAGAGGCCCTTTGCTGCCCCTGTATATGTTTTTTTTGCCGTGCGGCGGCTGGAAAAACACACAGCAGGGCAAAGGGGCCTCTACCCCGCGCCGCCGCTGGATTTTTTGCTTGCGGTTCAGGCTCCAGCGTGAACTTTCTGACCTGGAGAGGGGGCGCGGCGGGGTGCATGCCCATGTTGCCTGAAATATATCCGACGACGTTTTTTGCGAATAGTATTTAACAAAAACAGCTAATTATCTGTGCTGCTGGCCACATGGCCGAGGGCGTTTTTCCGTACAGCGGGGAGACGTCCTTTTTTTATTATTTAGAATGAAATTTATTTTCAAAAATATTGCCGGATATGCTTGACTTTGAAATTCGTTTTCAATTAAAAAGGAGTCACGGAGCAACCCCAACCTGCAAAAGCCCAGAGCGGCAATACGGAGACTGATATGTGCGTCACCCTCATAGGCGGCATGGACCGACTGAAAAAAGAGTACATGGCAGCGGCGGAACAAGACGGGCATTCCCTGAAGTTCATCACCCGTAACGAGCCGAACTTTGTGAACAAAATCGGCAACCCCGACGCCATGATAGTGTTCACCAACAAAATTTCGCACGAGGCCAAGCGAAAGGCCGTTCAGGTGGCGAGGTCGCGCAACATTCCCCTGCAGATGGTGCATTCGTGCGGCGTGTCCTCCTTGCGGGAATGCCTCAAGGGAGCCTAGGCTGCTGAAGGAGCGTATTTTCATGCAAAACTGCCTCCCCGGCAACACATCGGGAGGTCGTTGACAGGTTCAGCGGCCTCCCGCAATCGCGTGGGGCGGGCGGCGAACGGGTGGCGGCTGGCGCTCCGTCAACGCCAGCGGGGTGTTGCGTGCGGCCCGAAAAAAGACATACTGCTGGCGGATTGTTACAAATTGCATGAAATTATTATCCGCGGCTTGACATTTGGGAGGCAGGTGGCTAAATCAATCTGGACTTTGGAATTGAATTTCAATTTTTTGATCAGGGTGCGACCAAGCCAGACAAATGGCAGAGAATGACGGCAGGGTTTGGGCGCAGGCCAAGCAAGACATGATGCGGAGAGGTTAGGGCATTTCAATTTTGAAATGCCGCGGCGGATGCCTGAGCAGACGCCCGACGTGCAGGCGTAGGCGCAAGTTGTTTGCGGTGTTAAGAACCATAGCGTGCGTGTCTTAAACTTTGCGAATGTATGTTCTCAAAGTTAATCTGTTTCAGGAAGGCTGGTATGAGCGAAGTTTTGTTCACGGTAATGGCTGCAATGCCGCAGGCGCGGCTTCAGTCTGTCCATAGCATGGGGGAGGTGCGCGCATGAGCGCAGTTCGGCAGTTCAATAATTCCGATGATGCCAATTTTACTGCAGACGGCAGGCTGCGGATAGCTCTTGCGGGCAATCCCAACTGTGGCAAGACCACGGTTTTTAACGGCTACACCGGCGCGCGCCAGCATGTGGGCAACTACCCCGGCGTTACCGTCGACCGCAAGGAAGGCAACATTGCCGTTGAAGGTACGCCGGTTACCCTGGTGGATCTGCCCGGCACGTACTCGCTGACGGCGTACTCGATGGAAGAGCTGGTGTCCCGGCGCGAGCTGGCGGCTGGAAATGTGCAGGCCGTTATCGACGTTGTGGACGCCTCGGCCCTTGAGCGCAACATGCTGCTTACGGTGCAGATACTTGAGATGGGCGCTCCCGTTGTTTTGTGCTGCAACATGATGGACGAAGCCCGCGCCGCAGGTATTCATATTGATATGGAGCGCCTCAGCTCGCTGATGGGCATCCCCGTGTTGCCCATGGTGGCCCGTACGGGCGAGGGGCTGACGGAGGCCATGGCAGCTGCCGTCAAACTGGCCAGAGAGGGCAAGCGTAACGCCCTGCGCATCTCGTACGGCAGCGATATCGACCCAGTGCTGCTGGATATGGAAAAGCGCATTGAAGACGGCGGCTTGCTGGCCAGCAAGTATATGCCTCACTGGGTAGCCCTTAAAATGCTTGAGGGCGACAGCGAAATATTGAGCGAAGTTCGCGCCGCCAACGCCGTGCTGGCCGAAGAGCTGGACGGTCTGCGCAAAAAGGCCGTCAGCCATGTGCGCAGCACGCTCAATACCAACCTCGAATCCATTATCACCGACTACCGGTACGGATTTATCCGCAGCCTGCTGCGCGACGGCATAATCCGTCAGGACGCGGGCAAGGACCGTCTGGCCCTTTCGGACAAGCTGGACAAGGTGCTCACCAACGCGCTGCTTGGACCGCTGATCATGGTCGGCGTGCTGTACCTGATGTTTCAGGTAACCTTTACCCTGGGCGCATACCCGCAGGGCTGGGTTGAAGACGGCTTTAAGCTGCTTGGCTCGCTGTTTACAACCCTGCTGCCCGAAGGGCTCGCGCAGTCACTTATCGTTGACGGCATCATCGCGGGCGTGGGCAGCGTGGTTAGCTTTGTGCCGCTGATCCTCATCATGTTTGCGCTCATCTCCTTTATGGAAGACAGCGGCTACATGGCCCGCGTGGCCTACATGATGGATCGTGTTTTCCGCTTTTTTGGCCTGCACGGCGCATCTGTCATGCCGTACATTATCGCTGGCGGTATTGCAGGCGGTTGCGCCATCCCCGGCGTCATGGCCACCCGTACCTTGCGCAGCCCCAAGGAAAAACTGGCAACCCTGCTTACGCTGCCCTATATGACCTGCGGCGCAAAACTGCCCGTGTTTCTGTTGCTGGCCGGGGCCTTTTTTCCCGACAATGCCCCCACGGTCATGTTCGTCATGATGATTACAGGCTGGGTCATGGCTCTGCTGGTGGCACGTCTGCTGCGCTCGTCCATCGTCAAGGGCGAATCCACCCCCTTTGTCATGGAGCTGCCCCCGTACCGCATGCCCACACTCATGAGCCTGCTGCTGCACTGCTGGGAACGCGCCTGGATGTATCTTAAAAAGGCCGGTACGGTGCTTGTGGCCATCTCTGTGCTCATCTGGGCTGCCATGACCTTTCCCGGTCTGCCCGAAGACAAGTCGGCCCCTTACGACACCCAGATCACCCAGCTGGAAGAAAAGCTGGCCGCCTTTGCAGAGGGCGACAAAGCCCGCGCCCCTATTGAAGAAGAACTGGGCAACGTGCGCAACGAGCTTAAAGAAGAACAGTTGGCGTATTCCGTGGCTGGCCGTCTTGGCAAGGCTGTGGAACCAGCCACCAGGCCCATGGGTTTTGACTGGCGTACCGACATAGCCCTGATCGCCGGTGTGGCTGCCAAGGAGGCCGTTGTGGCCACCATGGGCACGGCCTACGCCATGGGCGACCAGGACCCCGAAGACGCCGCCCCCCTGGCCGACCGCCTCAAGGCTGAAGAGGGCTGGTCAAAGGCTACCGCGCTCGCGCTCATGCTCTTTGTGCTGCTGTATTCGCCCTGCTTCGTGGCCCTTGTGGTCATACGGCAGGAGGCTGGCAGCTGGGGCTGGGTGGCCTTCAGCATACTGTTCAACACCGGGTTGGCCTATGCCGTGGCTACGGCTGCCTACCAGCTCGGACGTGTCGCCTGGGGGTAGCCTGACTTCGGTTTACTGATTGGATTTCCCCCTTTTTATCTCCTGTGCCGCCTGCCTTGACAAAGGTCTGGCGGCACAGGCATTATCTGGCAGTACAATCTGCAAGATGTTGCGGGGGATTTTTTAATGCTTATCCGGCTGTTGACATTTATCGTCTTTATTATTTCCACTGCGCTTCCTGCAGTTGCAGAGACCACCTGGACTGCGTATGTGGTAAATGTGGAAGATGGCAATACCATTTCTGTAAGCACCAAGCACGGCAGCGATGAACCGGAAGCGGTTTTGATTTTTTACGGCATCGAGGCCCCCAGCCATAACCAGCCCTTTGGCCCCGAGGCCGTGGCCTACCTGAAGAGCGTCATGCCCAAGGGTACCAAGGTCGGCGTTGAAACGGTGGGACAGCTTGAAGCTGGGCCCATTGCAGCGCTGGTGCAGGTGGGTGGCGATTCCATCAACTACAAGATGGTGATGGGAGGTCTGGCCTGGGTGGACAGGCAAAAGTGCAGGGCCATTTTTTGTCGGCGCTGGCTTATTCAGGAACACCAGGCTGTGGTTGACAGGCGCGGCATCTGGAGTTTGAATATGAGCACCCCACCTTGGCAGTGGGGCCGCTGACAAATCGTCATACCCCCAAAAGGAGCGCTTATGGAAGTTACAGGTTCCGAAGAATTGCGCGAATTTCTTGACTCGTGGCAGGACGACCCGCTCAACATAAAGAAATCGTTTACGGAATACATGGAGTTTCTGGCTGCGCACAGTAATGTAAGCTTTACCTTTAAGGCCCGGCCTGGCGTCAGCTACTCGTTGCGCGCGCGGCACAGCATCCAGACCAAACGAGTGCTCTTTGTGCTGCTGGACGTTGTGGACGACGAACCCGCAAGCCGCTGGCTTTCCATATGTTTTTATGACGACATGGTGACAGACCCCGCCGACAAGGGCGACTTTGTGCCCGGCGGCCTCATGGGCGAGGACGCCCGCTGCTTTAACCTTGAGGACGACGATGCCGTCATGCGCGACTATATCAGGGCGCGTCTGGCCGAGGCCGCCCGCAAAGCCGCAAAAGAGTAAGTGTGCTTTCTACAGATATATGCAGCAGTGTAGCCATTGACTTTGAAACTTCAGGCTACTCGGCCCACAGCGCTTGCGCCGTGGGCCTTGCTCGTATTGAGCAGGGCAGGGTGACCGATGTTTTTTACAGCCTTATCAGGCCGCCGTCGTCGCGGATAATGTTTACAGAGATACACGGCCTGACCTGGCCCATGCTTAAGGACGCGCCAACCTTTGCCGAAGTGTGGCCCCAGATGCAAACCTTTTTTGAAGGGGCGACGCATCTGCTTGCGCACAATGCCTCGTTTGACAGGCGCGTGCTGGCCGCCAGCTGTCAGGCTGCGGGCCAGCGCGAACCGCGCACGCCTTTTTTGTGCACGCTTAAAGGATCCCGGCGCAGTCTGCCGCTTGCCTCCAAAAAACTCAGCAGCGTGTGCTCCTATTTTGGCATCGCGCTGAATCATCATCACGCTGGCTCCGATGCCGAGGCCTGCGCACGCATCTATCTGCAGCTGCGTTCGCTGGGCGTTACCGACGCCCAGATGCGGCTGTAGCTCCAGCTGTCCCAATTCATAGCGCCGATTTGCCCGCCCGTTTTTTCGGGCGGGTTTTTTTGTTGCCGGCCCCTGAGCTTCTCCCTGTCTTGCTCCATCCTTGCGCCTTGCTGTCAAAATACTGTCCATCAGTGGCGTATGCTGCGTTAACTTACTGTAATTAAATGAATTATTAGTAATGGAACGCTTGTTGCTATAAACTTGGCAAGCAGATTTCCGTGAATCACGGGGGTACGAATAATGAAATCAATGTTCAATATGGAAATTGGCCTTGTGGGCAAGGTCATGGATATGCAGCTGCAGCGGCAGAACATCATTTCGGGCAACATCGCCAACGTCGAGACGCCCAACTACAAGCCGCGCGAGCTGACCTTTGAAAAAGAGCTGCAGTCGGCTCTGGGCCTTGACGCCAGAGGCGAGATGACCCGCACCGAGGCGGGCCACATGCCCACGGCCTTCAGCCCGGATTCCTTTGGTCCGCAGTGGGATATGGCGGTCAAACCCCGCGTTGTCCACGGCGAAGACCGCGTGAATATTGATAAGGAAATGGCGCGACACGCCAAAAACCAGTTGCAGTATACGGCGCTTACCCAGGTGATGACCAAGTCTTTTGAAGGCTTGAACACCATCATTCAGGACGGCAAGCAGGCCTGATTTTTTGCCCGCCGCCGCGTCCCATGCGCGGCATAGCCGGAGAGGCAGCGGGCAGCGTAGGAGGAAGCCATGGACTTCATGACGGCATTTGACATCAGCGCGTCGGGCCTTGCAGCCGACCGCACCCGCATCAACACCATTTCGATGAACCTGGCCAACGCCAAGACCACGCGTACGCCCCAGGGCGGGCCGTACCGCCGCCGCAGCGTGGTGCAACAGACGGCGGATGTGGATGATCCTTTTTCCATCCACATGCGTTCGGCTCTCGACAGGGCGGTGCAGGGCGTGCGCGTATCGGCCGTAACCATGGACAACCGCCCCTTCAAGCGGGTGTACGAACCCGGCAACCCCGACGCCAATGCCGAAGGGTATGTGATGTATCCCGATATCAACGTGGTAGAGGAAATGGCCAACCTCATGACCGCCCAGCGCAACTATGAGGCCAACGTCACAACTGTGGACGCCGTCAAGGGCATGTTTGTCAAGGCTCTGGATATCGGCAGATAGGTTTTGGCTACGGTTGCGGCATAGAAAACGAATTTTTGCGAAGCGCGGAGGTTGTCATGAGTATCCAGGCAGTTGGCATGAAGGCGTACAGCGAGGCCATACAGAATTTCAGCAAGGTTCAGGGCAGCCTGCAGCAGGGCGCTTCTGTCGGGGGGCAGTCCCAGTTTGCCAAAACGCTTGATCAAAGCCTGCTGCGCGACAGCGTGGACCGTGGCGAAAACTTTGGCGCCCAGGCCGATTTTATCAAGTATCCTACGCAGGCGCACACCCAGGTAACGCCGCAAAACAGCTTTTCGGGCACGATCAAAAATTCGCTCAACAAGGTCAACGAACTCGATAATGCCAAAAACCTCGCCATCGACGATTTTGCCTCGGGCCGCACGCAAAACGTGCACGAGCTCATGATCACCATGCAAAAATCCAGCATGGCCATGAAGCTTACCTCGGCTGTGCGCGGCAAGGTGCTTGAAGCATATAAAGAAATTTCCAGAATGCAGTTCTGATTTTTTTCCTTTCCGCACGCACTCCTGAACGTCAGGTCCCTCCCACGGCTCAGCCTCGGGAGGGATTTGACGTTTTAGGCGTCACAAATTTGAACATGCTGCCATGGTTATAAAAAGATTATTTTATTATAGGTAGTTATCAAGTGGCATGGCAATTGCTTTGGCATGGCATATGTCCGGCCAAAGCGCCGGAATTACGCCAGTCTTCGCACCAGGAGCTAACTTATGCCGGCTTTTCTTATGCAGTTTGTCAATTCCATCAAGGCGATCTGGGCCAAAATGAGCGTGATGCAGCGCGTGGCCGTCCTGGGTGGGTTGGTGCTTGTAGGCTCTGCAGCCATCGGCCTTTCCATCTGGGCTTCACGCCCCGATTTAAAGGTGCTGTACTCCAACCTCAGCGCCGAAGACGCCAGCGTCGTCATCAAGTCTCTCCAGGCCGACAAGGTCATGTACCAGCTCACAGACAATGGCAAAACCATCCTTGTTCCCAAGGAGATGGTCTACGACGAACGCATCAAGATCGCGGGCGAAGGCGGTCTGGTGGGGCAGGGCATTGGTTTTGAAATTTTTGACAAGGTCAAGGTCGGCCAGACCGACTTTGTGCAAAAGATAAATTACACCCGCGCGCTGCAGGGGGAACTTTCGCGTACCATCAGCGAGTTTCCGGGGGTGGAAAGCGCCCGCGTGCACCTTGTTATTCCGCACCGCAGCCTTTTTGTCGAAGAGCGCCAGTCGCCCTCGGCTTCGGTGGTGCTCAAGCTCAAGCACCCCAACGTCAAGCCCGACCAAAAGGAAATCAACGCCATCCTCAACATGATGCTTATGGCGGTTGAAGGGCTCGATAAAACGCACATTTCCATCTCTGACAACGGCGGCAAGGTGCTGTACCAGCCGGAGTCGGACAGTCTTGCCGGAGCCAGCTCCACCCAGATGGAGCACCGCCAGCAGGTGCAGCGCAACCTTGAGCGCCGTATCGAAGAAATGCTGCAGCCCATGTTTGGCCCTGGCCGCGTCATCGCCAAGGTCAACGTGGACATGGACTTTAGCCAGCGCACCATCCGACGCGAACTTTTTGACCCCGAAAAAACAGCGGTGCGCAGCGAGCAGCGCAGTGAAGAAACCCAGCAGGGCCGCTCAAATCTTGAGGGCGGCTCGCCCGACGCCAACTTTCGCGGCGACGGCGTTACCGGGTCGGCATCCACGCAGAACGGCAGCCGCGAAACCCGCACCACCAACTACGAGATCAATAAAGAAGAGCAGCAGATCGTAACCAATGTTGGCGATTTGAAGCGCATGACGGTTGCAGTCCTCATCGATGGGACGTATGAAAAGACCAACGGTGCGTGGACGTTTATGCCGCGCAAGGCAGACGACCTTGAGCGCGTGCGCCAGCTCGTCACCAATGCCGTGGGTCTGGACAAAGCCCGTGGCGATGCTCTTGAAGTGAGCTCTGCTCCTTTTACGGATTCCGAGCCGCCCAAGGACCCCAACTTTGCCGAAATGCTGGCCGATTACGCAGAACGCCTGGGCAAGCCCCTGCTCAACGCGCTGCTGGCCTTTCTGTTTCTCATGCTTGTGGTGCGGCCCGTGGTTTTGGCCCTTATCCGTCCCAAGGTTGAAGCCGGTGAAATGATCGAGGGCCTTGAGGGCCTGCCCGCCGCCGAAGAGCAGCTGGCGCTCTACGAGGCGCTTGAAGAGGCCGCCAAAACGGATGATGCGGCAGAAGTCGATGAAAGTGACGACGATATGGTTTTCAAGGATGTTGAAGCCCTGAAGGCGCATATTTTCACCCTGTCCGACAATCATATGGAACAGGTGGTGATGCTGGTGCGCGGCTGGATGAAAAATGATGAAACAGCTACAGCCTAAAAAAGCGGGCAGCCCGCCGGCGGAAAGCAGCTCGTCGCTCTCGCAGCTCAAGGCGATCCGCCTGGCGCAAAAAGAAAGCAACCAGCGTGTTGAAGAACTGAAAATGCGGCTCTTTCATATTACCGAGCAGCATATGGACCAGGCCGTGCGGCTTATCAAGCGCTGGCTTGCAGACAAGGAATAGCAACCCCGATGGGCCTCGTGCGGCCACGGTGAAGGAGTAGGGAGATGGAGTTGACCGGCAAACAGCGTACTGCCGTGCTGCTGCTCGCCATGGGCGACAAATTTACGGCTGACGTGTTCAAGCGCATGGACCGGCAGGAAATAGCCGACATCTCCAGAGCCATTGTGGAGTTGGAGCCAGTACCCCGCGAGGTTGTGGAGGAAGTGCTGCGCGAGTTCCACGAGTCGCTGGTTGAAGGTGTGGATATGATCACTGGCGGCAGCGATACGCTCAAACGCCTGCTGGTCAAGAATCTTGACCCCGAAACCGCCAAGTACGTCATGGACTCACTGAGTCTTGAGACAGGCCCGGCGCCCTTCCGCGAGCTGGAATCGGTCAGCCCCAAGCTGCTTTCGCAGATTTTGCGCAACGAGCATCCGCAAACCCTGGCCCTGATCATCGGTCATCTGCATCCCGATCAGGCCGCCAATTTGTTGACAAACCTTCCCGCTGGCGTGCGCGCCGAGGTGCTCATGCGCCTTGCGCGGCTTGAGGCCGTGCCGGAAGAAATGCTTATGGAAGTGGACAAGGTGCTCACTAGCCAGCTTATCGCCATGGGCGGCAAGGAAGGCAAAAAAGTGGGCGGCGTGCAGTCTGTGGCCGAAATCCTCAACGCTGTGGACCGCGCCACCGAAGAAGAAGTGCTTTCCGAAATCGAAGAAGACTCCGCCCAGATGGCCGAAGATATCCGCAACCTCATGTTTGTGTTCGAGGATTGCAAAAATATCGACGATCGCGGCGTGCGCGAAATGCTCAAGGAAATTTCCAACGAAGACCTTACCCTGGCCCTGCGCGGCGCCAGCGAAGATCTGAGGGAAAAATTCTTCAAAAACATGTCGGAACGCGCGGGCAACATGATTCGCGAAGAACTGGAGTTCATGGGCCCGGCCAAGCTCTCCGACGTGGAGGCGGCCCAGCAGAACGTCGTCAAGATCGTGAGGCGGCTTGAGGGCGAAAACAAGCTGGTCATCAGCCGTGGCAGCGGCGACGTTTTTGTTTAGCGGCTCGCCGCAAAATCTGTAACCATCGGAACCGGCCATGGCGTCAGACCAGTTGCGCAAAAAATGGGGCACCATCTTTATGGGCGAGCGCGAGACATCCCCTCAGCAGCTCGATGCCATGCAAGAGCCGTTGCTCCGTGAGCGCGCCCAGCACCAGCAGCAGGAAGATTATCTTGCGCGGGTGCGTGCCAGGGCCGAGGAACGCGCACGCGAAATTCTTGGCGCTGCCTATGCTGAACGCCAAAAGGTGCTGGAAGAAGCCGGGGGCGAAGCTCAGGCCAAAATACAGCAGCTTACGCAAGAGGCCCGGGCGCTTAAGGCGCAGGCGCAGGGCGAAATGGCCGCAGCCCATGACGAGCACGAAAA
The DNA here is from genome assembly GCF_004801255.1 of Desulfovibrio desulfuricans. Taxonomy (NCBI): domain Bacteria; kingdom Pseudomonadati; phylum Thermodesulfobacteriota; class Desulfovibrionia; order Desulfovibrionales; family Desulfovibrionaceae; genus Desulfovibrio; species Desulfovibrio desulfuricans. Next base: position 1,310,871 of record NZ_CP036295.1, read on the forward strand.
AGCCCGCGAGCTGCGCGATGAAGCCGAGTTTATTCGCAACAACGCGCACAACAACGGTTTTCAGGCCGGGATGGAACAGGCCGGAGCCGAGCTTAAGGAATTCAGGGCCGACGTGGGGCAGATGCTGGGCAATACCCTGCTGGCGCTGGAGGCCCAACGGCATGCGCTGGTTGAAGACTGGCGCGACGAGCTGGCCGAGCTGGCCCGCGTGGCCGTCGAGGCCGGTACCGGCTGGGTTTTGCAGACCGAGCACCAGAATGTGCTGCAACATCTGGTGTTCAGCTCGCTGCAGCTGCTCGAAAACCGCTCTACCGTGACCCTGCGCGTGCACCCCGACGACGAGGAGACCGTGAGCGACCTTTTCAGGGCTGCCCGCGAGCGCGTGCCCGAGCTGAACCAGTGGATCGTCAACGGCGACGCCTCCATCGAGCTCGGCGGCCTTGTGGCGGAGAGCGCCAGCGGTTCGGTGGAAAATCTGCGCGCTCACTACCGCGAGATGGTCAACGGCATTCTTGAGCACCTCACCTTGCCGCAGGGAGCGCAAGAGGGGCAGGCGGCGCAGGCTGCCAGCGAGGTGTCGGCGCAGGAGCTGGCGAGGCTGGCCGAGGTTGTGCCTCCCAGGCCCGTACCAGCAGGGGAAATGCCCGTTTTGGTGGACGACATGCCCGAGGGCGAAGCGGGGCCGGGAGCCGAGCAGGAATCCGGGCCTGAATCCGTGGAGGATTCTGAGCCGCCGCAGCCAGGCGATCCCGAACAGGGCGCGGTCCTCGCCATGGGGTCCACTGCGAGCAACGACGCCGCACCCGTGCCTGCGGATGCGCCAGCAGACCCCGCCGTACACAACTTTGACGCGGGCGCGCAGCCCGATGACGGCGCCGCTCCCATGCGCGCGCCTGAAGCGGCATTGCTGTCCGATGCGGCCCCCGTACATGACGAGCCCCCCGCATCGGCGCATCCTGCAGTGCCCGCAGCCCCAGAGCCTGTAGACCCGGCAGCTGCCGGTCAGGCCGCCCCCAAGCACGGAGCGGACAACGTGCAGCAGCCTGCCAATGAACATTCTGCAGACGTGCAGCCGACATTTGCAGCGGAGCCTCAGGCCCCGCAGCAGGCTGACGCCCATGGGCGTCAGGTTGCCAATCCCAGTCTGGCCGAGCTTGAGGACGAGCTTTTTCCCCTGCCGGAAGAAGAAAAAATCCACGCAGCCCAGCCGGATTCCAGCGTATTTGTCAGCGGGGGCTTTTTGCCCGGCTCCGGCAACGGTCAGCCGGAGTAACCCGTCATGAAGCTCGACCCTGATGCCTGCATAAAACTGCTCAAAACAAGCACGCCGGTGCGCCTTTACGGCAAGGTCAACAAGGTTGTGGGCCTGGTGGCCGAGGGCAGCGGCCTGCGCGCACCCCTTGGGGCCGTGTGCCACATGCTGCCCGACGACGGCGACGAGGGCATCGCAGCCGAGGTGGTGGGCTTTCGCGATGGCAACCTGCTGTTTATGCCCTACGGCGACATGCGGGGCATACGGCCCGGCAGCCGCATACGCAATACCAGTCTGCCGCCGGTTTTTCCCGTAGGGCCGGAGATGCTGGGCCGGGCGTTTGACGCCTTTGGCTCGCCGCTGGACGCAGGCGCTCCTGTGAGCGCCGAGCTGTACGTTTCGCCCCTGCCCGTGGGCGAAAGCTCCAAAGAAGACTTTATGCGTCAGCAGGAGGAGCAGCGCCCCTTTGCGCCGCAGTGGGCCGACGAGGCCCGCAAACTCTGGCATCCCGAGCTTGCGCCCATCTATGCCGATCCGCCGAGCCCCCTGCAGCGCCCCCGCATCACCGATATTCTTGATGTGGGCGTGCGCTCGGTCAACAGCCTGCTTACCCTGGGCAAGGGGCAGCGCGTGGGCATCATGGCCGGTTCGGGCGTGGGCAAGTCCACGCTCATGGGCATGATGGCCCGCTACACGCGCGCCGACGTCAACGTCATCGCCCTCATCGGCGAACGCGGGCGCGAAGTGGTGGAATTTATGGAGCGCGACCTTGGCCCCGAGGGCATGGCCCGCTCTGTGCTTGTCATCGCCACTTCAGACCAGTCGCCCCTTGTGCGCATGCGCGCGGCCTACGCGGCCACGGCGGTTGCGGAATACTTCCGCGACAAGGGCATGGACGTGCTGCTGATGATGGACTCCGTAACCCGTTTTGCCATGGCCGCCCGCGAGGTGGGTCTGGCAGTGGGCGAGCCGCCCACCACCAAGGGCTACACGCCTTCGGTTTTTGCCCAGCTGCCCAAACTGCTGGAACGCGCCGGGCGCTCCGCCAAGGGAACCATCACGGGCATTTATACGGTGCTTGTTGACGGCGACGACTTTAACGAGCCCATCGCCGACGCCGTGCGCTCCATCCTTGACGGGCACATTGTACTTACCCGCGATCTGGCCGATCAAGGGCATTTCCCCGCCATTGACGTGCTGCGTTCCATCAGCCGTTTGCGCTCCGACATCTGCGACCGGCAGGACGTGCTGGCCGGGCGCGTCGTCACCCGCTGCATGAGCACTTTCAGGCGGGTGGAAGACATGGTCAACATCGGCGCCTATGCCAGGGGCACCAATGCCGAGATTGACGCGGCCATCGCCAAAATGCCGCTTATCAACGCCTTTTTGCGACAGGATGTGGGCGAGCCGCAGTATGTGGAAGACTGCATGGCCCAGATGCGCGCGCTGGCCGACATGGACGACGGCCAGCAGGGCGACCCCAACGGCAACCCGCAGGGCGGCATGCCCGTGCCGCAGCAACCCAACGGCGTCGCGCCTCTGTAGACGCTCACGGCATTCTGCCTTTCCCCTCATTATTTATTTTAAGTATGGGAATTCTGTCACATGCGGCTTGAAGGCGGCTTAGTGCTGTGCTAGGTTCAATGTGCAACTGTTGGCGCTGACCGGTTTTTTTGCCCTGGCACGGGCTTGCTGGGCGGGGGCAGGGCAACGCCAAAAGTTTGTCCGCCCCGCGTGGTTTTTTGTAAAAACCCGACGCAATACGCGTGCAAGGCAAACTTTCCGCCCGCCACGATGCACGACGTTATGGACGAAGACAGCAACGGTGTTTTGCCGGTAAACAGGCATTTCACAGTGAAAACGCTCTATCTTGTGGAGCCGCCATGTCCCTGAGCCGCCTGTTGGGCTTTTTAACGCGAGCCGCCCGGCGCGGAGATGAATCCGTGTCCACTTCTTCCGTCAGCTCGGCGGAAGAAGCTCAGCGTTTTTTTGCCTTGCGGCACCACTCGTTTCGTATGTTTCTTACGGCATGGAACGCCTTTCAGGAAACCATGACCGACCTCGAATACACGCTCTGTTGCGACCACCCCTTCGGTCTTTACCGCGTGCGCGCCCTGTGCACATCCATGGCCACCCAGGTTTTTCAGTGCATCAAGCAGCTTGAGCGGCTCGACCCAGCGCCGTGCGCCGCCCTGTATGCGCGCTTTGGCGAGCTGCAGAAGCTTGTGGCCGAAGAAGTGTACGAGCCGGAGGCCTGCCTGCTGGGGCCGCTGGTGGTTCCTCTGTGTCAGGACGACGCCGGATGTCTGGCCAGCCTGCACAGCGAGGGCCGGGTGCTGGTAGACCCGGCAACCGCGCGGCTCGAAAGGCTGCGCCCGATGTTTCCCGGTGCTGTGCCGCAGGGCTTTGTGGTTACGGCGGCGGGCTGTCAGCATTATTTTCAGAGCGGCGACCTGCAAAGCGAGATAAACCGCTGCATTCAGGCCGCTGGCGGTCTTGCCCCCAACCACCTGGCGCGGCTTTCCAAAAAGCTGGGCGCACTGGTGGAGGCAACCCCGCTGCCGGAGGATCTCGCCCGCGAAATTATCGAGCAGGTGCAGCGGTTGCGCGACCTGTGCGGCAGCCGGCCCATGCAGCTTTTGCTGCGCGGGCGCGTGTGGCCGCCTGCGGCTGGCGAGGGCGAAGGCTGCGGCGTTGTGTTGTGGGGGCCGCCGGTACCTCTTGATGCGCCGGATGAGGATATTTTGCGTGCCGTGCGCGCAACCCTGGCCAGCAAGCAGCGCGCGCAGGCCCTGGTGTACCGGCGTGCGCGGGGGCTTACGGAAGGCGGCACGGGCGTCTGCCTGACCTGCATGGCCGTGGATGCTGGCTGCTGCGGCGGTATTGCCCAGTCGTCCGCGCCGTTGAGCCCGCACAGCGCCAACGTGCATGTCTACGGGTGCTCGGGCCTGCCGCAGGAGGTGGAATATTCCACCATGCCGGTGGACGCCATAAGCGTTTCGCGCGCGGCCCCGCATGCGGTGACAGACCGCCACCCCTTCAAGCCCAAGCGCCCGGTGCTGGATGATGCAACCGCCGTGCGGGCTGCTGAGCTGGCCCTTGCGGTGGAGGAAGCCGCAGGCAGGCCAGAGGTGCTCACCTGGGTATGCAACCCGGAGGGCCGCGTTTTTATGCTCATGGCCCGGCCCATGTCGCTGCCGCAGCAAGAAGAACAGCCGCTGCCCCAGCCCGGCAAGGCTCTGGACGACGCCCTGCTGCTCGAGGGAGGCTTTACGGTAAACCCAGGTCGGGTCTCCGGCCCTGCCTGGGTGGCCCGCCGTTGGGAGGATGCGCGGCGTTTCCCCACTGGGGGCATCCTGGTGGTGCCGGGCGATAATTATATCTGGGGGTCGCTGATCGACCGTGCTGCCGGCATTGTGACGGAGCGCGGCTTTCAGGGGTCGCGTCTGGCCTCGCTGGCGCGCGAATTTGGCAAACCGGCGGTTTTTGGCCTCAAGTGGGCCACTGAGGTCGTGGAAAGCGGCCAGCGCATTACGCTGTGCGCCGACCTGCGCACCGTGTACGAAAACCGTCAGGATTCGCTGCTGCCCAAGGTGCCGCCAGGCAAGGACTATATGCCCGGCAGCCCGGTGTACCAGATTTTGCAGACCGCCTCGCGCCGCATTCTGCCCCTCACGCTGGAGGTGGACAGCGTCGATTTTAAGGCCGCCAACTGCGCCACCTACCACGACATTGTGCGCTATTGCCACGAAAAGGCCGTGAGCGCCATGTTCAGCCTCGGTTCGGAAAAAAAATACGCTCCGCAGCGCATCAAGCAGCTGCGCGACAAAGTGGTCAAGCAGTTCTGGGTGGTCAACCTCAGCGACGGTTTTGTGCGTACCCCCCAGGGACCGGTTATCGACGTGGAGGATGTGGCCTCGCTGCCCATGCAGGCCTTGTGGCACGGTATGAACGCCCACCCCTGGCAGGGGCCGCCGCCCGTGGACGGCAAGGGTTTTCTTTCGGTGCTGTTTGAGGCCACGGCCAACCCTAATCTGGACCCCGCCGCACAGACCGCATATTTTACTGAAAAAAATTATTTTCTTGTTTCAAGCGATTATTGCAGTTTGCATTCCCGTTTTGGTTTTCATTTTGTTTCGGTGGAGGCTCGCCTTTCAGACCGCACCAGCGAGAATTATCTGAATTTTCAACTGCGCGGCGGCGCTGCCAATATTGAACGCCGTATCTTACGAGTGCGCTTTGTTGCCGATATCCTTTGGGAATTTGGTTTTTCACCAGTGGTGCGCAACGATGCCGTGAGCGCCACGCTCAAGAATATGGATAAAGAAGAAGGCGAGCGCCTGCTGGCCGTGGCGGGTTACATGACCATCCATACCCGGCAGCTTGACATGATAATGCAGGATCCGGCCATGGTGGCCGCCCGCCGCAACGAGATGCTCGGCCACTGCCGGGCGCTGTTTCAGGGCGAGCCCATTGCTGCTTCCACCGACTCTCCATCGCAGGAGGCCCGTTGATGTCGTCCACCGTGCCTGCTCCCCACAGAGGCTACAGGGCCATTTACCGCCGGGTGCTGGTTACCCTGCTGCTCATGGCGCTTACGCCTCTCGTCGCTCTTGGACTGTTTTGTCTCGACAGGCTCAGCGCCATCTATGACGAAAAAATCACAGCGGGCATCGAGGCTGTTATCAGCAGCAAGCACCGCGCCCTTGATACCTTTATGGTGGAGCGCATCGCGCAGGTCAAAAATCTGGCTTTTACCCACCCCTACGCCGACCTTAGCAATCCTGTGCGGCTGAGCGAAATTTTCAGCGTGCTGCAGAGCAACAGCCGCTCGTTTGTAGATCTGGGCATCATTGGCATGGATGGCCGTCATGTTTCGTATGTGGGCCCTTTTGACCTGCGCGACGCCAACTATTCCGACGCGCCATGGTTTACGGAGGTGCTGCGCAAGGGCGTGTACGTCAGCGACGTGTTCATGGGCTATCGCCATGTGCCGCATTTTATCATTGCCGTGCTGCGGCACGAGGGCGGCCGCAGCTATATAATGCGAGCCACTATTGATATGGACGCCATCGACGCCCTGTTGCGGCGCATCTACTCCGGCCCGCACAGCGACGCCTTCATTGTCAGCAATCAGGGCGTGCTGCAAACAGGCTCGCTTTACTGCGGCGAAATCATGAGCACGTTTGACCTGCCGCAGGAAAACCTGACCCGCAACAACGTGGTGACCATGCACAAGACCATCCCCAGCGGGGAAGAAATGGTCGTGGCCATGATGCGGCTTGATTCGATGCCCTGGGTGCTGGTGGTCATGGACGACGTGCGTGACAGCCTCAGGCCTTTGCGGCAGCTCAAGGCGCTGATACTCTTTTTTACCCTGCTTGGCGGCGCGCTGACCTGCATGGGGGCCGAGCTGTGCACCCGGCGGCTGGTGGCCTCGCTTGAAGTCTCGGACCAGAAGCAGGCGCACATTGACGCCCGCATGCTGCAATCGAGCAAGATGGCCGCCCTGGGCAAGATGGCTGCGGGTGTTGCGCATGAGGTCAACAATCCGCTGATGCTTATTCAGGAAAACGCGGGCTGGATCCGCGACCTGCTGGACGACGAAGACCCCGAAAAAATCAAGAATTACAAAGAAATTGTTGAAAGTACCGAAAAAATCGAGCAGCACGTCAAACGCGCCAAGGGCATTACCCAGCGGATGCTGGGTTTTGGGCGGCGCATGAACCCGGGCCGTACAGAAATTCTTATCAGCTCGCTGGCCGATCAGGCCATTGAAATGCTCAAGTCCGAGGCAAACAGCCGCAATATTGCCATTGTACGGCAGTTTGACGCGCAGGTTCCGGTCATTTTGTCCGACCCGGCCCAGCTTGAGCAGATATTTATCAACGTGATCGACAATGCCATTGACGCCATGGGCAAGGATGGAACCCTGACCGTCAGCACCCAGCCATGGAAAGCCGGCGTGCGCGTTTCCATCACCGATACGGGGCCGGGTATGGATCAGGAAACCATGCGGCAGATTTTTGACCCCTTCTTTACCACCAAAAAGGTCGGCGAGGGTACGGGTCTTGGCCTTGCAATCTGCTACACCATACTTGAAAAGCTTGGCGGCCGCATAGACGTGCAGAGCGAGCTTGGGCACGGCACCACGTTCAACATCTTTTTGCCGGCGGAACCGCCGCAGCTTGCGCCTGAAGACAGCGCGGAAGCGTAATACCACCGGGCTGCCCCGTCGGGGCATGCTGCCATATAAAGGAGGCCCCCATGCGCGCACTGTTTGTGGACGACGAAGTGGAATTTTTGGAACTGATGCAAAAACGCCTCACCCGGCGCGGCATGGATGTCGTCACTGCTCCCGACGGGCAGTCGGCCCTGGACGCGCTCGACCAGGCCCTTGCCTCGGGCCAGACCTTTGAAATTGTGGTCATGGATGTTCGCATGCCGGGCATGGACGGTCTGGAAACCCTGCGGCATATGAAGGAAAAAGCCCCAAAGATCCCTGTTATCCTGCTTACGGGGCATGCCTGCATGGGCGTGGCCGTGCAGGGGCTCGACCTCGGCGCGTACGACTACATGCTCAAGCCCGTGGCCATCAGCGAGCTTATCATCAAGATGGAGGAAGCGGCTCGGTCCGCTATGTAAACATGGCGCTGCTCGACTGCCTGCGGAAACTGCTGGGGCGTGATGGCCCGGACGAGCCGGATGCGGAACAGCTTGCGCGCGAGGAGGCCTTTAAGGCCCGCCTGCGCGAGCGGTGCGCGCGCTTTCGCCGTTTGCTGTCGTCCAACAAGACCGCGCTTGAGGCCATGAGCGATGTGGAAGAGCATCTCTCCGGCTCGCGTCCGTTTGGCATGGATTACGTGCATGCCGCAAGCACCCGCGTTGTGACGGCTGTTTTTCAGATGGTGCGCGACCTCAACGCACTGTCCGACGACGAGTACCAGTCTTTGCAGCAGTCGTTTGACCGCATCCGCGGGCAGATGCAGAGCCTGCTTGAAGAACAGCCGCTGCAGGACGGCCCCAGCATCATGCCGCTTGGCGATATCCGCCTGCGCCACATTGCCTTGGTGGGCGGCAAAATGGCCAACCTGGGCGAGGTGGCGGCCCACGCCGGGCTGGATGTGCCCGAGGGCTTTGCCGTAACTGTGAGCGCCTATTACCGCTTTATGGAATACAACGGGCTGCGCAGCGAGCTGAACCGCCGTATTCAGGCCACAGACATGCACAGCCTTGAGGAAGTCTTCAGCCTTTCCGCTGCGCTGCAGCAGGCCGTACTCAGTGCGCCGCTGCCGCCCGATCTGGAGCGGGAAATTAGCGAATCCGTCGCGGAAATGCAGCGCCGGGCCGGGCCGGGCCTGCTGCTGGCCCTGCGCAGCAGCGCAGTGGGCGAAGATTCGCTTGGGGTGTCGTTTGCCGGGCAGTACCGCTCCGAGCTTAACGTGCCGCCAGAAGAAGCCTGTGAAGTCTGGAAAGAAATTGTCGCCAGCAAGTATGCCGTCACGGCCATGAGCTACCGCTACCAGCATGGTATCCCTGACGATACGGCCCCCATGTGCGTGGGCGTGCTTGCCATGGTTCCCGCCGCCGCAGGCGGCGTGGCCTACAGCCGCGACCCTGTGGCCGCGGCGCGCGGGCAGGAGCAGGTGCTGCTCAACGCTGTGCCGGGCTTGCCCCAGGGAGTGGTGGACGGCGCCGTTACCCCTGATGTCTTTATTTTTACCCACGCCAACCCGCCCAGACCCATCAGCAAGTCGCTGGCCGGCCTTGCGGGCGTGCCTGCCAGCCTTACGGATTTTCAGGCTGCGGAGCTTGCCCAGGTGGCGCTGGCGCTTGAAGAATATTACGCCGAACCGCAGGATGTGGAGTGGGCGCTCGACTCGCGCACCGGGCGTATTGTGGTGCTGCAGAGCCGCCCCCTGCGCGAGGCCGATGCCGCCACCGAAAACCGCGCCGTTGATGCGGATGCCCAGGGCGCAGCCGGGGCACCTGCCGGGGAGCTTGACGACGCTGGCGCTCGGCCCGGCGAGTGCAAATGCCTGTCGGAGCTGCCCGATGGGCTGAAAGTGCTTGCTGCGGGAGGCGTGGCCGTGAGCCCCGGCGTGGGCATGGGGCCGGTATTTGTGGCCCGCAAGGAAGCGGACATGCTCTCCTTTCCCAATGGCGGAATCCTGGTGGTAGAGCGGGCATTGCCCCGCTGGGCACCGCTGCTTTCGCGCGCGTCGGGCATGGTAAGCGAAACGGGCGGCATGGCCGGGCATCTGGCCTCTGTGGCCCGCGAGTACCGCCTGCCTGCGCTGTTCAGCCTGCCCAATGCCTGCGCCCTGCTTGAAAACGCAGGCGACGCCACCCTTGACGCCGGGCATTGCGCAGTGCTTGCAGGGCGTAATCCCCAGCTTGCCGCCCGTGTGGCCGAGCCGCCCAATCTTATGGAAGGCAGCCCCGTGCACCAGCGCCTTGAGGCCTTGGCCCGGCTGATGGTGCCGCTCAATCTTCTGGATCCGGAGTCGCCTCAGTTCGCGCCCGAGCATTGCCAGACCCTGCACGACATAACCCGTTTTTGCCACGAAAAATCCGTACAGCTCATGTTTGAAGACGGCTCGGGCGTCAACCAGCGCATGGGCAAACAGCTCAAGGCCGGGGTCAAGCTGCAGTATTGGATTGTGGACATGGGCGGGGGTTTTGCACGGCATGTGGGCGGCGCAGTGGTGGACATTGCCGATATCGCCAGTACGCCCATGCTGGCCCTGTGGGACGGCATGATTGCCGTGCCCTGGGCAGGGCCGCCAGCCGCCAGCGCGTCGGGTTTTATGAGCGTGATGATTGAAAGCACCATGAATCCCGACCTGGAAAGCACGGCGCCCAATGCCATGGCGAATAAAAACTTCTTTATAATTTCTGATAATTACATGATTTTGCAGGCCCGTTACGGTTACCACTTTTGTACGGTGGAAAGTCTGGCTGGCGCAAATAATCACGAAAACTTCGTGAGCTTCCAGTTCAAGGGCGGGGCAGCCGACAGGCAGCGTCGCCGCCTGCGCGCCCGCATGGTGGCAGATCTTCTTGAACAGCAAGGTTTTCGCGCCGACGTCAAGGACGACTCGCTGTTTGCGGTGGCGGAAAACTTCGCCGCTGACGACATCCTGCAAAAAACGCGCATGATAGGCTATCTGCTTATCCACACCCGGCAGGTGGACATGATCATGCTGGAGCAGGAGCGTGCCGCAGCCCTGAAGGAAAAACTGGGCGGCGATATGGCTTCGCTGCTCGACCGGCCCCTTGCACCGGGCAGGTAGCTGCCGTTGTAACTCTGCCGCCTGCCGCGAACAGCCGCAAGGCATTGCATGCCGTGGCAGCAGCGGCGTGCCGTGTTCTTTATTCTTGCTTTCAGCCCTTCATCTGATTACTTACAAAAGCATACCTGCTGTGTAGGGAAACCGCACCAGGCAGGGATGTTTCTATTTTTTTGCCTTTTGGGAGAGTTGCCATGCGCAAGCCAAGAATTTTTATACCCCGGGCGGTCGTCCCTGAAGCCCTTGAACTGCTGCGCACCCGCTGCCATGTGGATATGGGCCCAGTGGGAGGCCTGACCGACGATAAACTGATAGAGGCCGTGCGCGGCTGCGACGGCATCCTTTCTCCTGTGGTTGCCTTGCGGGCGGAAGTTATTGAAGCTATGGCCCCCACCTGCAAGATTATTTCATGCTTTGGCGTGGGTTTTGACCATGTGGATATTGCCGCCGCCACCCGTAACGGCATATGGGTGACCCATAACCCCGGCTTTGTGACCGACGATACTGCGGACATGGCCTTTGCGCTCATACTCGGCGTGGCCCGACGGCTGCACGAATGCGACGGTTACGTGCGCAGCGGTGTAAAGCCCTGGCCCATGACCAGCAACATAGGCTTGCGCGTGTCGGGTAAAATTCTGGGCCTTGTGGGCAGCGGACGCATTGCCCAGGCCGTGGCCGCCCGTGCGGCTGGCTTTGGCATGACCCTGCTGTACACGTCGCGTCACCGCAACGAAGACTTTGAGACCCGCACCGGTGCGCGCTACGCCAGCGAGCGGGAGCTGCTGCAGCAGGCTGATTTTGTCAGCCTGCACATGCCCCTGACCCCTGAAACTGACAAGTATATAGGCAAGGCTGAGCTTGAGCTCATGCAGCCCCACGCCATACTCATCAACACGGCGCGGGGCAGGGTAGTTGACGAGCAGGCCCTTGCCGACGCCCTGCAACGCGGCGCCATAGCCGGAGCCGGGCTGGATGTGTTTGAAAACGAGCCGCGGGTTCTCCCCGCCCTCTGCGCGCTGCCCAATGTGCTGATGACGCCGCACAAGGGCGCTGCAACCATGGACGGATTCCTCAACATGGGCCGCAGCAGCGCGGAAAAGATCTTTGCCGCGCTTGATGGCAAGTTGCCTGCCAACTGCCTCAACCCCGAGGCTCGGCCCGCATAGAGCTGGTCGGCCCGGGAGATGTGGGGGCTTGTGCCGCCGCCGGGGTTTGTGAGGTGGCTCCGGTGGGAATCTGGTTGACGCTCTAAGCCGTAAATGAATATCAGGGCAATAGCCACCCTCGCTGTCCCATCTTTTCCCCTGTCCCATCTTTTCCCCCGTAAAAGGCTTATGGGGTTTTTCAGGCTATTGAACAAGCGCCTTCGATGGGGGGGGGCTGCCACTGCCCGACAGGCCAGCTGGTCGTCGTCAGCGCAAAAAAAGGCTCCCGCCGAAGCGGGAGCCTTTGCTATTCAAGCGTATGAGCCCAGGGGCTGGCTTAGTACATGCCGCCCATTCCGCCCATGCCACCCATGCCGCCCATGTCGGGCATGGCAGGAGCCGCACTCTTCGGTTCGGGCTTTTCAGCAATGGCGCATTCGGTGGTCAGCAGCAGAGAGGCCACGGAAGCGGCGTTCTGCAGGGCCGTACGGGTAACCTTTTTGGGGTCGATAACGCCAGCCTTGATCAGGTCTTCGTATTCGCCGGTGGCGGCGTTGAAGCCGAAGCCGTCCTTGCCCAAGCGAACCTTTTCGACCACGATGGAGCCTTCAAAGCCGGCATTGTGGGCGATCTGGCGCAGGGGTTCTTCGATGGAGCGGCGGATGATGTTCACGCCAGCAAGTTCGTCGTCGTCGGCGGGCTTGATGTCGTTGAGCACCTTGGAAACGCGGATCAGAGCGGTGCCGCCGCCAGGCACGATGCCTTCTTCAACGGCAGCGCGGGTAGCGTTCAGGGCGTCTTCAACGCGGTCTTTCTTTTCTTTCATTTCCACTTCGGTGGCAGCGCCCACATGCACAACGGCCACGCCGCCCACGAGCTTGGCCAGGCGTTCCTGCAGCTTTTCGCGGTCGTAGTCGGAGGTGCTGTCTTCGACCTGGGCGCGGATCTGCTTCACGCGGGCCTTGATGTCGTCGCCCTTGCCAGCGCCGTCGACGATGGTGGTGTTTTCCTTGTCGATAACGATGCGCTTGGCAGAGCCAAGTTCGGCAAGGGTCATGCTTTCAAGCTTGGAGCCGGTGTCGTCGGAGGCGACCTGGCCGCCGGTCAGCACGGCGATATCCTGCAGCATGGCCTTGCGGCGGTCGCCGAAGCCAGGAGCCTTGACGGCCACAACCTGAAGGGCGCCGCGCAGCTTGTTGACCACCAGGGTGGCCAGGGCTTCGCCTTCGACGTCTTCAGCGATGATCATGAGGGGACGGTTAACCTTGGCAACCTGCTCAAGCACGGGCAGCATGTCTTTCATGCTGGAGATTTTCTTTTCCGTGCACAGGATGTAAGGGTTGTCCATTTCGCAGACCATCTTTTCGGTGTTGGTCACGAAGTAGGGGGAGAGATAGCCGCGGTCAAAGCGCATGCCTTCCACCACGTCCATGGTGGTTTCCAGACCCTTGGCTTCTTCAACGGTGATAACGCCTTCCTTGCCCACCTTGGACATGGCTTCGGCAATGATGTTGCCGATGGTGGTATCAGAGTTGGCGGAAATGGTGCCGATCTGGGCAATTTCCTTCTGGTCGCGGGTGGGCTTGGCAAGGTTGGCCAGCTCGGCGATCAGGGATTCAACAGCCTTGTCCACGCCACGCTTGATGGCCATGGGGTTGCGGCCGGCGGCCACAAGCTTGGTGCCTTCGCGGTAAATGGCCTGGGCCAGAATGGTGGCGGTGGTGGTACCGTCGCCAGCGGCGTCAGAGGTCTTGGAGGCCACTTCCTTGACGAGCTGAGCGCCCATGTTTTCAAACCTGTCGCTCAGTTCGATTTCCTTGGCCACGGTAACGCCGTCCTTGGTGATGACGGGCGCGCCAAAGGACTTTTCAATGGCAACATTGCGGCCCTTGGGGCCAAGTGTAACTTTAACGGCGTTGGCAAGCTTGTCTACGCCACGGGCAAGTTTTTCACGGGCTTTAACGTCAAAAAGAATTTCTTTAGCGGACATTGGGAAAGTTCCTCCTGAATATAATTCGGCAGCAGTGGGAGTTAGTCAATAATGGCGAGAATGTCTTCTTCGCGCATCACAAGATGATCAACGCCGTCCAGCTTGACTTCGGTGCCGGCATACTTGTTGAACAGCACCATGTCGCCCGCTTTCACAGCCAGAGCGACGCGTTCGCCATTTTCCCCAGTCTTGCCGGGACCAGCAGCAACAACCTGACCCTTGGAAGGCTTTTCCTTCGCCGTATCGGGGATGTACAGGCCACCGGCGGTTTTTTCTTCGGATTCAAGGCGTTTGACCAGCACACGGTCGTTAAGGGGCTTGAGCTTCATGACGTCAAATCCTCCCGGAAATGATTTTTTTTATTGTCCATCTAGGACGCAGCAGCGGCCGCATCTCTTTGGCCGCGCTGGAAATATTGCGCGTTACGAACCGAAGCATGGTAAGCTTCGCCCCGGTTCCGCACCGGCATAGAAATAAGACGCGCTTGGAGCTTGAAAAGGGGTTGAGGCTGATTTTTTTTACTTTTTTTGAAAAAAACAAAAAAATCAAATAAATCAGCACTGTTGCAGATCAATCTTCTTGCGGCTCCATCCGGTTGCACCCATGTGCGCACAATACGTTGGGCATGCAGCTCTAACGGAGCAACGATGTGCAGTCAAGCAGATACTGGCGCTGGCTGGCTCCCGCCCTCCCTGTGGAGGTGCAATGCATCAGCACTGGCAGACGCCGTCGTTGAGCCTGATCCGCGCTTCGCGGCGCAGTTCCTTAACATATGCGGCGTTGTTTTGCAGGTAAAACGCCAGAGAGCGGGCAAAATCTTTTTTCAGCAGGCCTTCAAGAATCAAGGTGCTGATCTCGCGGTCAAGCAGAAGCAGTGAATTGAGGCCCATGACAATGCTGCGCTCGGCCTGCGGCAGGGCGCACATTTTGCGCCAGAACACCTCTCTGGCCCTCGGCTGGTAGTACCACATGTACATCATGTCGAGCAGGTGGGTGATGGTTTGCCGCGCGGTGGCCCTGTCCTTGCCGTAGAGTATCCGCCAGTACTCCGCCGGGTCCTGCAGCAGGGTCTCAAGATCCTTGCTGGGAAACAGCAGCTCCTGACGCGTAAGGTTTTTATACAGCTGGGCAAACTTGCTGTCGTAGTCGCACTGCCGCATGCGCAGGTACATGTTGCGGTCGGCAAAGCCCTCGATGATCGAGGCGACCATGTCCGAGGAGCACTTGGACACGATGGCGGCGCAGTTTTGCAGCAGGCTTGCGGGGTCTGGCAGGTGCATGGCCGTAAAAAAGAGCAGCAGGCCGTGCCCCATGAGCAGCGAAAGCGGTATGGAAAGGGCGCTGCGAAACAGGTTGCCGACAATGGCCTCCTTGGGCAGCCCTCGGTAAATGTTGTGGCCCGATATGTACGCGCTGTTGACCATGGCTATGACCGTGTACACCGCCAGCGCGTTGTCCTGCACGGTGAGGCCCATGAGATCCTGCAGCAGCCACAGACGCACCACCACCTCGAGCAGCGGCACCGACACGCCCGTGTACAGCAGTGAATCGGCCATGCGGCTCCAGCTGACATAACGCTTCCAGGGCACGAGCATGGAGCGGGTAAAGGCGCCGCCGCCCACCACCGCCTGACCCACGTTGCGCACAGCCGTAATGGCAAACCATATGAACGCGCCAAACCAGGTGAGCACCCACCAGCCGTTTACGTAGCTGAACGCCCATTGCGCGGGCAAAAAACCCGCCAGAATTTTGAGGGCGTTGACGATGTCGCTGTTCATGTAGTCTGGCGACCAGAAGGGTATTTCTTCCTGCGAGGGGCTTTGCAGCTGTTGCAGGTCGCGGTTTACGCCCTTGGCGTCGACGCCGCCCAGGGTAACAAGGTTGCCCTCGTGCCCGACCCTGGTAGTGTTTTTTTCAAGCCCCCAGCCGCGCACCTTGTGGCAGCCAACGTTACCGAAACCGGGAATGCGCCTGAGCAGGCGCTGCCACAGGGGCTGGGGCTGCTGCGGCTCGTGGTACTGGGTAAAGCGGTAAATGTCCGTATGCACGGGCAGGGTGAGCCGCTGGGCGTTGTCTTCGCTGCGCAGCACCGCGCGGGCCTTGGGCGGCAGGGTCTCCACAAAAACCAGCCCCATGCCGTGGGTGTGGTGCGAGCGGCTGGTGGAGTCGGTGCCGATGCGCGAACCCAGCGGCGACAGGGCGTAATATTCCTGCAGCTGCGGTATATGCCCAAGAATCTCGTGAAACAGGTGCATCCTTGCGGAGTCTTTAGGTTCGCCGCTGATGATGCGGCGGATAACCTGCTTGAGCCGTGGGGTGCTGCCCTCGTTGACCGCCCTTTGCAGGGTGTTGATCTCTTCCACATGGGCAAGCTGCCCGCTTGTCCACTCGCGCAGGTTAAACAGCTCGAGGTGCGTGATGCGGCCGCGCCCGATCCACAGCAGTTCAAGCACATCCTGCGCCGTCAGGCCCGCCAGGTTAAGGATGATCTGGCAGGGGTGCAGTGGGTGGATGTTTTCGAGCAGAAACTCCGGGGGCTGCTGCATGATGGCGGGCAGCTCGGTGTTTGGCGTGTAGGGGAAGACAATTTTGGGGTTGGCCTCGGGGCCAAGCCAGTCTTCGCGCAGCATGTCGGGAACCATGTCGGCCAGTTCCGTCAGTCCTTCGCGCAGCTTGGCCGCTCTGGCCGGGTCGGTTTCCGCCTCCAGCGCCGCGCTCAGGCGTTCCTTGCGCATCTGGCGCAGCGGCTCCAGCTGGTTGTAGATAAATTCGGCAAGGTGCAGCGACGAGGGCTGGCGCTGCCCCACATAGGCAAGGAATTCGTCCTCCTTAAGCGGGGCGGGCGTCGGCATATCCCAGCGCGCGGCCAGCGAGGCGGCGTGACGTTCGTTCCAGGCGCGCAGCAGTTTGAGCACGTATTCGCGCATCCAGTCGTTTACCGGCGCATACTTACGCAGTGCGTCCACGATGTCGCGCCGGTGCAGCAGGTCGTTAAAGGCCTTGGACGTTTCGGTATTGAGCGGTGACCAGGTAAATTCCACCAGTTTGTCGCGAAACGTGGCCTTGAACTCTATGCCGATGCGCACCGTAATGCCCATGATGTGCGCCGCGCGCAGCAGCTCCTGCGCGGCTTCGGGATCGACGGTGTTGTAGTAGATCACCGTCAGAAAGCGGATGCCCTTGATCCATGCGTCCATGACCAGATGCGTGGGATTTTTGCGCCCCTTGGTATTGGCGTCGTGCACATGGTGGTCAAAGGCGTGCTGGTTCCATTCCTCAGGCATTTCGAGCAGATGAAACTTGCGCAGCAGGGCGCGTACAATGCGCGGCGTGCCGCGCACGGCCTGGTGAAATTCGTGCGCCAGGGGCAGCTGACGGCAGGGATCGTCGGAGCGCACAAGGTCTTTCATTATCTGCACGAGCACGCGGGCGGTATTGTTTTGCAGCGACGAGTGCGAGGAGTACAGCACTTCGTCGTGAAGACGGCGCAGAGCCTGCAGGCGCTCGTTGGGGCCGCCAGCCTCCAGGCTTTCAAGCAGTACAATTACGGCGCTCGCCAGCCGCAGGCCGTGGGACGAGGCCATTTCAATAATGCCGTGGGGGTGCAGGCCCGGCTCGGGCTGGCGCAGCGCGTTGTCCTGCGCGCGGGCTTCCACAAAGGCGTTGACCAGCTGGATCAGCTTGTGATCCTGCGGGTCAAACAGCAGTGAAGAAAATTTCCGGTGCGTGCGTGAGGTCACGCCGGTTGAACAGGCGTCCGGGGTGGTGCGTAAAGATGTGCGCATGTAAAAAAACTTGGCAAAAAGTGCTTATAGATGTTTGCAGAGCCTTTACGGCCTGTAAATAAACTGAATTTTTCTCATGATGCAGCGCATGTGCGCGAAAGTCCAGCGTCATGTTGCGGGCGCGGGGCCGGTTTGTCGGCGTATTGAAAAATAGACCGGCTGCCGTTACCAATAAAGAATAAATCCTCACGCACAGGCATCTGCCACCTTTTACCACGGGAGGCCCAATGTATCAGAAAACCAACGATCTGGCCGGGGGGCATGTGTTTGCAACCGCGCAAGACATGCTGGACTGGCTTGAAAAAGCCATGACCGACAATATCAGCAACAACCGCGACCGCCAGCGGTTTGAGGCCGATCCCTATGCTTATACCGTCAATTACGCCGAGGCTGCCGGGCTTGCGCTTGACGATTATCAGGCGGGCGAGGTGCAGCGGCGCGTGGCGCAGTGGGTTCAGCAGCAGTATGCGGAAGATATGACGGAAGAATAGGCGTATGCCTGCGCCTGCGCGGCATCGGGCAGGTCGGCTGCCCGGTGCCCGTAAAAATGCCTGCGCCATGCAGTTATGCTAATATGCGACCGTATTGTCCATATATTGCATATGATATCAAATAGGCACGTGGCCTTTGTTGTTTCTTTCAACCAGTCGCGGACAAAATTATTAATTTACATTACGCAGAGTAACAGTAAAAACGTCTCTGTTTGAATGATAAAAAATATCTTTTTTGTTGCAATATTCCTGCAAATTGATGAAGCTCGCGTCAGTTAATTTTTTGTGTTTTTTTAAGGTAAGTTAAGGATGATGAAAGCAGTTTTACGCAGTGCAGCCGCACTGCTCGGCAAACTCAAAATCCATATTGAAGAACGGCCCACGCGTACCATATTGGCGCTCTGGGCGTTATCCATACCTTTTGCAGCCGCGCTTTCGCTGCTGGTTGCTCTGTATTGGCGCTCCGAACATTTTGCAGCAGGCCTTGACGAAGCTGAATTTTCGTTGACGCAACGGGTGCAGCGCGTTGCGGAAATGACGGAACTCAAATTTGATACAATCCGCAAACTGACGGCGCTTCTGGCGACGGATTCCCGCATTGTCGCCGCGCTCAGTGGGCAGGGCAATCTGGTGGAGTGCACCAGCTACCTGCAGAGCGTGGGGTATACGCTACGCCTGCACCGGGCGTTTTTGCTCAACAAAAACGGCGTGTGCGTCGCCTCAAACGATGCCGGGCTTGCCAAAAATCTGCTTGGGGTCAACCTGGCTGACCGTGAGTATTTTATTCGCGCCATGGCTGGCGAAAGCGCGGTGCAGTTTGTGGTGGGGCGTGTTTCCACTGTTCCCGGTTTCCATTTTTCCGCTCCCGTGATCGGCCCGGACGGATACCTTGGGGTGGTCGTACTCAAAATTGACAAGGATACTCTGGCCCAGCAGCTGTACCTGCCTACCGGCTTTGTCACTGACCGCGCCGGGGTTGTTGTTGTGCCAGATGTGCCGGAAAACATGCTGCGGGTGGTGCCCGGCGGGTCTGCCGCGTCGCTTGGCGTGGAGCAGAGCCAGCTGCGTTATCAACGCGCGAAGCTTGAAACGGTGTATCTGCGCGAGGTGAACGTGCATGGCCATAAGGCCTGGCTGCGCCATGCGGAGGGACAGCCGTTTTTATGCACGGTTGCCAGCATCGGCAAAGAGGGGCTGAGCGTCTACGGGTTTGAAAACATTGGCCAGCTGGTTGCCGAAACGGAGGCGTCCTTCAGGGTGCGCCTGCTGACCGCGTTCTTTTTTTTGATTCTTGGCTCTGCAGTTATCATTGGCACGTTTGTGAACTTTTTGCGCGACAGGTATCAGCGCAACACGCTGCAAAAGCTCAACGACACCCTGCGGGTGCAGGCCCAGCACGATGCCCTGACCGGGCTGCTCAACCGCAGAATGTTTGATGAAATGGCCGAATCCTGGTTTGCCCAGACCCTGCGTCTTGGGGTGCCCTTTTCACTGGTGCTGTTTGACATAGACCACTTCAAGCGACTCAACGATTCTTTTGGGCACCAGGCAGGCGACAACGTGCTGCGCAAAATAGCCGCCTGCGTGCAAAATACGTTGTCGCGAAAGGGCGACAGGGTGTTTCGCATCGGGGGCGAAGAATTTGCCGTGCTTGCAGGCGCGGAGGACGAAGCGCAATTGCGCTGTTTGATGGAAAAAATCCGCACTGCGGTGGAAGGGTTGCAACTGAAGCATCCCAACGGCCCCAAGGCTGTGGTGACTGTTTCGCTGGGCGGCCTGCTGGTGTGCGGTTGCTGTGATCTCTCGTTTGACGGGGCCTTCAGAAAAGCAGACGAGGCCCTGTACCAGGCCAAGGCCAGCGGGCGTAACCGCAGCGTGCTGGCGGACGCCTCCTGTCTCGTGACCGTCCCCCCCGTCAGGCTCAGATCGCGGAAGCGTTCGTGAGTCGGGATAATCCACTTCGTCTGATCTTTTGTGCTTTCTGCGTGTTGCGGCCTGCGTTTGGTGGCTGCTTTGCGCGCACTGAATTCCGGCAGGGAACTGCGAAAATATTGGGTGTGCACAGTTTGTTGACTTTGAATTTCATTTTCATATACTAAGCCTGCTGCCCGTACAGGGCAGAACTTTTACCGCCTTCAGGCGCAAAGGAGAACAGGCAGAGATATGGCTAACCGTTTTGCAACAACGCAGAATATGGCGATCCAGTCTGTACGCGAAAATGGAAAGGATCTGGTGCTGGCCATCGACAGCCGGGGGCTGTACCTCACTACCGCGCAGTATGTGGGGCGGCCCATTGCCGACCGCAACCGCTACAGCGGCGCGCGGCAAGATACGGACCAGCGCATAGCCGCACTCGGGCTCGACGCTGCCGACCTGCTGGCGGCCAACCAGCACCGTATCCAGGTCGAAACCGTGGCCGCCAAAAAGGTCAACCCCCTCAAGGCCTCCAAGCGCGGGGCCAAGGGCTAGATCGGCGGCATTAGTCGGCCGGTCGCCGCCGGTCGCGCCGCCGCACTTTCGCCCGTTGCGGGGTGGTTGCCAGTTGTGGCCCGCCCTCCGCAGCGGGCGATTGTGTTATTGCATCGTCGCCCTGGCAAGGCCTTTTGCGCGCACAGAAACTTGCGCCCTGTGTACTTTTTTCGTAGGCTTTATTCATGACGAAAACACGCGAGATTTATATCTGCTCATCCTGTGGCTCACAAACCATGCAATGGCGTGGGCAGTGCCCCAACTGTCATGAATGGAACACCCTGCAGGCGGCGGTGCAGCCCAAATCGGCCCCCGGCGGCAACAGGCCCAGACCGGCCCTGGACACGTCCAGCAGGCCCATCCCCCTGCGGGAGGTGCAGGACGCGGGGCACGAGCCATACGGCAGCGGCCTCAAGGCGCTTGACCGCGTGCTGGGCAAGGGGCTTGTGCCCGGTGCGGCAATTTTGGTCGGCGGCGAGCCGGGCATAGGCAAATCGACCCTGCTGTTGCAGGTGGCGGGCCTGGTTGCGGCGCAGGGCAGGCATGTGCTCTACGCCAGCGGCGAAGAATCGCTGCCGCAGATCAAGGGGCGAGCCGAACGTCTGGGCATGCTTGCTCCCGACCTTATGGCCATTGCCACCTCACGTGTGGAAGACGTGCTTGAAGCCGCCAATGCCGCGCCGCCAGCCCTGCTGGTGGTGGATTCGGTGCAAACCCTCACGAGTCTTGAGGCCGACGGCCTGCCGGGCAACGTCAGCCAGGTGCGCGCCGTGGCCACGGCCCTGCTTGAGGCCTGCCGCAGGCTTTCGTGCACGCTGGTGCTGGTGGGGCATGTGACCAAGGACGGCGTGCTGGCCGGTCCCCGGCTGCTTGAGCATATGGTGGATACCGTCATTTCCCTTGAGGGCGACCGCCGTCAGATGTTCCGCCTGCTGCGCGTGTTCAAAAACCGCTTTGGCCCCAACGAAGAACTGCTGGTCTTTCGCATGGAAGCCACGGGCATGCAGATTGTGGACGACCCTTCCACGTTTTTTTTGGGCCAGCGCGATCCTTCGCTTTCGGGTACGGCGGTGGTCATGGCTGTGGACGGTCAGCGCCCGCTGGCCGTGGAGGTGCAGGCCCTTGTGTCGCGTACGTTTTTGAGTATTCCGCGTCGCGCGGCCCTGGGGTTTGACGTGGGCCGCCTGCACCTGCTGCTGGCCGTGCTGGAAAAAAGACTCAAGCTCAACTTTGCTCAGGTTGATATTTACGCAAAGGTGGGCGGCGGCATGAAACTGAGCGAGCCGGGGCTTGATCTGGCGCTGGTAGCCGCTGTGCTTTCGTCGTATTATGATGTTCCCCTGCCGGAAAAAAGCGTACTTTGGGGCGAGGTTGACCTCAACGGGCAGGTACGGCCCGTATCCGCGCAGGATCTGCGGCTTACGCAGGCGCGGCGTCTGGGTTTTGACCCCATAGTGCATCCGGCCATGGAGCAGGGCGGCATCAGTACCATTGCCGCGCTGCAGCAAAGGCTATTTCATCGCAAGTAAAGGCGGGCGGGTATGGGCCTTGAGATTGAGCGCAAATATCTGCAGGTAAATTTGCAAACCCTGCGTCAGACTCTTGTCGATAACGGGGCGCATTGCCTTGGCGCGCATTTTGAATGCAACTGGGTATTCGACACCTCTGCGGGTGGTCTGGTTACAGGCGGCCAGCTGCTGCGGCTGCGCAGCCAGCTGTGGCAGGACAAAACGCGTTATCTGCTTACCCTCAAGCTGCCTGTCCTGCAAAGCGGCGGCTTCAAGATGCGTGAAGAGCGCGAAACCGAAGTGGCCGACGGCGCGGCCATGCGCAGCATTCTTGAAGGGCTGGGCTACATTGTGGCGGCGCGGTATGAAAAAATACGCGAGCCATGGCGCATGGACACCGTAGAGGTAGAGCTGGACGTGCTGCCCTTTGCCGAAGTGGTCGAGCTTGAAGGCCGCGCGCAGGATATAGAATCGGTGGAAAGGCGTCTGAACCTTGACAATGCCGAAATAAGCACCAAAAGTTATCATGAGCTGCATCAGGAATGGTTGCGGCAAAACCACAAGCCGGAGCAGCTCTCCTTTGTGTTTGACGAAGCGCAAAGAGAGCACTGGCGCACATTGCTGGGCCTGACGGACAGGGCCGCCACCAATCCGGCCTCAACGCGGCAGAGCTGAAACGCCTTGGGAGCCACGAATGTCTTTTCTTCCTGACAATCAAACAGGCGGCGAAAGCCGCGTAATAGTGGAAAAAAAGCTTAAGGAGCCGGATCGCTACCGGGTTCTGCTGCACAACGACGACTATACAAGCATGGAGTTTGTGGTGTCTGTATTGTGTGGTATTTTCCACAAAACCGCAGAAGAAGCCACCGCCATCATGCTGGCAGTACACCAGCGCGGGGTGGGCCAGTGCGGCGTTTATACCCTTGAAATAGCCGAAGCCAAAGTTCGGCGCGTTCACAACACGGCGCGGGCGGCAGGGTATCCCCTCAAATGCACCATGGAAAAAATCCATTGAGATAAGCCTATGTTGAGTAAAAATGTTCAGTTGGTCATTCGGGACGCCCTTATGGAAGCCCACCGGCGACGGCATGACCTGTTGACTGTGGAGCATGTGCTCTTTGCGCTGACCAACAGCATGAAGGGGCGCATCATCCTTGAGGGCAGCGGGGCGAGCGTAGCTGTGCTGCGAGAGCAGCTCGAGGAATTTTTTAACAAGGAACTGGAACCCGTCTCGCTGGCGGAAAAGCACGAGGTAGCGCAGACAGACAGCGTGCAGCGCGTGCTTGAGCGGGCGCTTGCGCACATCCGCTCTTCGGGCCGGGATGCCGTCGAGCTTGGCGACCTGCTTATTTCCATCATTGACGAGGAAGAAAGCTACGCGCACTTTTACCTGCGCAAACAAGGGGTTGAGCGCCTGGACGTGCTGACCTTCATTTCGCACGGCCTTGATGAAGGCCCCGGCTCGCGCGGCGTGGAAGCGGGAGCGGAGTCGGGCGAAAACGGCGAGGCCAAGGCCGATCCGCTGGCGCAGTACACCGTGGAGCTTACGGCCCGCGCACGCGAAGGCAAGATTGACCCTCTCGTGGGCAGGGTTACGGAACTTGACCGCGCGGTGGAGGTTTTGTGCCGTCGGCGCAAAAACAACCCGCTGTTTGTGGGCGACCCCGGCGTGGGCAAAACCGCCCTGGCCGAGGGCCTTGCCCTGCGCATTGTGGAAGGCAACGTGCCCGGCATGTTTGCCAAAACCAAGCTCTATGCGCTCGACATGGGTCTTTTGCTGGCGGGCACGCGCTACCGGGGCGACTTTGAAGGCCGCCTCAAGGCCGTGGTGCAAAGGCTCAAGGAGCAGCCCGACTGCATCCTGTTTATTGACGAAATACACACCATCGTGGGCGCCGGTTCCACCTCGGGCGGCTCGCTTGACGCATCCAACCTGCTCAAGCCCGTGCTGGCCAACGGCGAGATACGCTGCATTGGCTCCACCACCTACGAGGAATACCGCAACCACTTTGAAAAAGACCGCGCGCTGGCCCGCCGGTTTCAGCGCATCGACCTTACCGAACCAACGGTGGAGGAGTGTCTTGGCATCCTTGAAGGTCTGGAGCCGCATTACGCGCAATACCATCATGTGCGCTACAGCCCTGCGGCCCTCAAGGCCATGGTTGACCTTACCTCGCGTCATGTGCGCGACCGTCTGCTGCCCGACAAGGCCATTGATGTTCTGGACGAAACGGGCGCAGCCGTGCGGCTGGGCCGTGGCGTAACGCCCGCCGCAAAGTCGGGCAAAAAGAACGGCAACAACGATCCGCTGGTTGGCGTGCCCGACGTGGAGCGCATTGTAGCCCGCATGGCGGGCATACCCGTGCGTACAGTTTCCGGCAAGGAACGCAACAAGCTGGCAACGCTTGAAAAAGACCTCAAGGGGCTGGTTTTTGGGCAGGAAAAGGCCATAGAACTGACCGTGCGCGCCATTTTGCGCGCCCGCGCGGGTCTTGGGCAGGAGCAGCGCCCCGCAGGGGCCTTCCTGTTCTACGGGCCCACGGGCGTGGGCAAAACCGAGGTGGCCCGCAGCCTTGCCAAGCTCATGGGCGTGGAATTTTTGCGCTACGACATGAGCGAATATATGGAAAAGCACTCCGTTTCGCGGCTCATCGGCGCGCCTCCAGGCTATGTGGGCTTTGACCAGGGCGGGCTGATGACCGAAGCGGTGCGCAAGGCTCCGTATTCCGTCGTGCTGCTCGACGAGGTGGAAAAGGCCCACCCCGATATCTTTAACGTGCTGCTGCAGGTCATGGATTACGCCACGCTGACGGATAACACCGGGCGCAAGACGGACTTTTCGAACGTTATCCTTATCATGACCTCCAATGCCGGGGCCTTTGAAATGTCGCGGCCCGCCATGGGTTTTGGCGGCACAGCCCCGCAGGATGCGGCGCACAAGGGCCTCAAGGCGGTGGAAAACACCTTCAGCCCCGAGTTCCGCAACCGGCTTGACGCGCTGGTGCCCTTTGGCAGCCTGACAGAACCCATGATGCTGCGCATTGTGGACAAGTTTGTGGGCGAGATACGCACCAGCCTTGATCAGCGCAGCGTAACGCTTACGCTGACCGAGAGCGCCCGCAAGTGGCTGGCCCGCAAAGGCTTTGACCCCTCCATGGGGGCGCGGCCCTTGCGCCGTCTGCTGCGCACCGAGCTGGAAGACCGCCTGGCGCACGAGCTGCTGTTCGGCTCGCTCAAAAAGGGCGGCAGCGCCAAGCTGACGGTCAAGGGCGACGATCTGGCGCTCGAGCATGAGGGCAGCGCGGCCAAAAACCGCAAGCCTGTGCCGGTAGACGCCTGATAGGCAAAATTGCAAGGCGGGCCGGAGCTGTTGCCGATTGCGGCAGTTCCGGCCTGTTTGCGTCACTGCCGCGTATGCGGCTTTTGCGCGCTGCAACGCCCTGGCGCGCGGATATTTTCAATGCCCGCATGACCTCCCGCAACGCATTGAATAGTGCTCTGCGCAAGCTGAACAAAGCCTGTGAGCAAAGGAAGCTATGATCGGGGCATTTACGGCACTGGCCTCCCAATTTCCACCTACGGAATCAGCCCGTGACGACGGCCTGCTGTGCATCGGGGGCGATTTGCGGCCGGAGCGTCTGGTTGCCGCGTACAGCCGTGGAATTTTTCCCTGGTATTCTAAAGGCATGCCAATTATCTGGTGGTCGCCTGACCCCCGTTGCGTCATGCCGCTTGAGGGCTTTTGCCTGCCGGCGCGCAGCGCCCGCAAATTGCGCCTCCATCCCTTTGAGTTGACCCACAATGCCGCCTTTGGCCGCGTAATACGCGCCTGTGCCGCACCGCGCGACAAGGAGGGCGGCACCTGGATTATTGACGACATGATGCGCGCCTACGAAGGCCTGCACGCCCTCGGCTATGCCCATTCCATCGAGGCATGGCAGGACGGCGAGCTGGTGGGGGGGCTGTACGGCGTGGCCCTTGGGCGGGCCTTTTTTGGCGAATCCATGTTCCATACCCGGCCTGAGGCCTCCCGGGCGGCGCTGGCCGGGCTGGTGGCCCTGCTGCGCCAGCGCGGCGCAACCCTGCTTGATTGTCAGCAGGAAACCCCGCACATCATGCGCATGGGCGGCGTGATGCTGCCGCGAGCTGTATTTCAGGCCGAGCTTGCACGGGCGTTGGCCCCGCAAACGCAAACAGGCGCTGCACAAAATTGCGCAACGCCTGAAATGGCCGGAAGCGGCCTGCCGTTTCCCTGGCTGCCCTGGGGGCTCGTGTACAGTTATTCCCCCGCGGAGGGCTTCTGGGCGGCCAGATCGTAAAATCCGTAGGCCGGGAAGGGCAGCGGGTAGTCGCGTACCGCGTCAAAACGGATAAAACCCGTGGTCTTGCCCTCGCCGATGCCCGCCAGGGGCGCGACGCCCATCGGTACGGGCAGGTCGAGCGGGCAGACCGTGATTCTTTCAATCTGGTCGGCGTAGCGCTTTTCAAGGTATTCGACCAGGGCGTGGCTTTCTTCAGTGGTGAAGGATTCAAGCACGCAGCGCAGAGCGGCTTCTTCGGTGGCGCCCTGCAGCACTTCTGCCGGCACGGAAGGGTCAGCCGGGGCCACAAGCCCAAGGTCCTTGATGGCTTCCAGCTCGGCATCGGTGGCGCCGGGGCGGAAAATCTGCACGTCCACGTGGCGGCAACCCTTGAATGTGCTGAGAGTGGCGGCCACAATGAAAACCCGGTCAAGGGGCAGATCTATCTGCGAAGGAACAAAGATTTTTTCCATGGCAATTCCCGTTCGTTATTGATGTAATCCTGTCCTCTTACTCCAAAACAGAATATTATGGAAGATAATCAGGTCATCCCTTTTAGCCTTGAAACGGCCTATACGCCCACCGGCGATCAACCCAGGGCCATTGACGCTCTGGTGGACAACATACAGGCGGGCGTGCCCTCGCAGGTTTTGCTGGGCGTTACCGGCTCGGGCAAAACCTTTACCATGGCCAACGTCATTGCCCGCTGCAACCGCCCGGCCCTGGTGCTGGCCCCCAACAAGACGCTGGCCGCGCAGCTGTACGGCGAGTTTCGCGAGCTGTTTCCGCGCAACGCGGTGGAGTATTTTGTCAGCTACTACGACTATTACCAGCCAGAGGCTTATGTTCCCGCCTCGGACACCTATATTGAAAAAGATTCGTCCATCAACGACAACATAGACAAGCTGCGCCACGCCGCCACCCACGCCCTGCTGACTCGGCGCGACGTGGTCATAGTCGCCTCTGTTTCGTGCATTTACGGCCTTGGCTCGCCGGAATACTACGCCAAGATGGTTATTCCCGTCGAGGTGGGGCAGCACTTCCCCATGGACAAGCTCATCACCCGGCTGGTGGAGGTGCACTACGAGCGCAACGACTACGACTTCCACCGAGGCACGTTTCGCGTGCGGGGGGACGCGCTCGAGATTATCCCCGCCTACCATCATGAGCGGGCGCTGCGGCTTGAATTTTTTGGCGACGACATTGACCTTATGCGCGAGATTGACCCCCTCACCGGCGAGGTGCTGGCCGAGGTGAGCAAAACCGTGCTGTATCCGGCCAGCCACTTTGTCTCGGCGCAGGACAACCTCAAGCGGGCGGCCAGCGACATACGCGACGAGCTGGCGGTGCGGCTCACATATTTCAAGGAGCACAACCAGCTTGTAGAGGCCCAGCGGCTTGAGCAACGCACCCAGCTTGACCTTGAAATGATTGAAGAACTTGGCTATTGCAACGGTATCGAAAATTACACACGTCACCTCGACGGGCGCAAGCCGGGCGAGCCGCCGTCGTGCCTGCTCAACTACTTTCCCAAGGATTTTCTGCTGTTTGTGGACGAGTCGCACATTACCATTCCGCAGGTGGGCGGCATGTACAAGGGCGACCGCTCGCGCAAGCAGACTCTGGTGGATTACGGCTTTCGCCTGCCCTCGGCGCTGGATAACCGGCCCCTGCAGTTCAACGAGTTCACCAATCTGCTCAATCAGGTGGTTTACGTATCGGCCACGCCCAGCAAGTACGAGCTGGATCAGGCCCAGGGCATTGTGGCGGAGCAGATCATCCGGCCCACGGGCCTTGTGGACCCGGTTGTGGAAGTGCGCCCAACCAAGGGCCAGATGGAAAACCTGCTTGGCGAGTGCCGGGGCAAGGTGACGCTTGGCGAGCGCGTGCTTGTCACCACCCTCACCAAGCGCATGGCCGAGGACCTCACCGAATACTGCTGCAACATGGGCGTGCGGGCGCGCTACCTGCACTCGGACATAGATACGCTTGAGCGCATGCAGATCATCCGCGCCTTGCGGCTGGGCGAATTTGACGTGCTGGTGGGCATCAACCTGCTGCGCGAGGGGCTGGACATACCCGAGGTGTCTCTGGTCTGCATTCTGGATGCGGACAAGGAGGGCTTTTTGCGCTCCACCGGCTCGCTTGTCCAGACATTTGGCCGCGCCGCCCGTAACGCTCAGGGCAAGGTGATACTGTATGCCGACAAGGTTACCGACTCCATGCGTGCCGCCATGGGCGAAACCGAGCGCCGCCGCGCCAAGCAGTCGGCCTACAACCAAGAGCACGGTATCACCCCCACGAGTACCCGCAAATCGCTTGAATCACCGCTGGATAGCCTGTATGTGGAGGATGGCGGCCACGGCGGCGCACGCGGGCGCGGCAAGGGCAAGGGCAAACAGCGCGAGGCCGACGCAGTGCCGCTGACCGCCGAAGATACCGCCGTGCTTGTGGCCAAGCTTGAAAAAGAAATGCGCCAGGCCGCCCGCGATCTGGAATTTGAGCAGGCCGCCGAGCTGCGCGACCGTATCCGTATTTTGCGGGCCAGGCTTATCGCCATGCCCGAATAAACAGGCGCGTGCGCCCCTGTTGAGCCGGGAGCCGCCGTTTGCCCTGGGACACGATCAAGGCCAAACGCAAGGAAAGCCCGGCTGATCATAAAAAAGGTTTTTTCATGTCGCAGAATTCACGTAACGGCAGGCAGGAGCAAAACAGCCTCTTTGCCGCCGCCCCCGCTGGCGGCCCCAGCAACGAGGAGCGCAGCCGCGCCCGCTGGCTGGCCGCAGAGCTGGAGCGCCACAACTATCTGTACCACACGCTGGACGCGCCGGAAATTTCGGACGACCAGTTTGACGCCCTGTTTCACGAGCTGGCCGCGCTTGAAGACCGCTGGCCCGAGCTGCGCTCCGCCCATTCGCCCACCCTGCGCGTGGGCGGCAAGCTGTTGGACGGCCTCGTTACAAAAGCGCACAGCCTGCAGATGTACGGCCTGAGCAACGTTTTTTCCGCTGATGAATGGCGCGATTTTGTGGAGCGCATGCGCCGCGCCTGGGACGCTGACGTCAACGGCCCCATGCCGCAGGCATTCTGGTGCGATCCCAAGCTCGATGGCCTTGCGCTGGAAATCATCTACGTGGACGGCGTGCTGCAGGAGGCCCTGACGCGCGGCAACGGCGAGGTGGGCGAGGTGGTCACCGAGGCCGTGCGCACCATCCGCACAGTACCTTTGCGCCTCAGGGGCGAGGGGCCGTTTCCCGCGCGGCTTGAGGTGCGCGGCGAAGTGGTGATGTACAAAAACGACTTTGACGCTCTCAACGAGCGGCAGGAATCGCTGGGGCAAAAAACCTTTGCCAACCCACGTAATGCCGCCGCCGGAACCCTGCGCCAGCTTGATATTTCGGTTACGGAATCGCGCCCGCTGCGCTTTCTGGCTTACAGCCTGGGCGATGCGCAGTGGCCCCCGGCGCGGCCGTGCCGTCTGCATTCCGAGCTGATGGCCCGCCTGAAGGAATACGGCTTTTTAACGCCGCCAGATGGCAAGCTGTGCGAGACCCCCCAGCAGGTGGAAAACTACGTTGACTGGGTGCGCGAGCACCGCCCGGAATTTGCCATGGAAATTGACGGCGCCGTGGCCAAACAGAACGACCTTGAAGCGCAACAGGCCCTGGGCTTTACGGCGCGTGCGCCGCGCTTTGCCGTGGCCTTCAAGTTTCCGGCCATGCAGGCGCAGACCCTGCTTGAGGGCATAGAAATTCAGGTGGGCCGCACCGGGGCGCTCACGCCGGTGGCAGTGCTGGCCCCCGTGGCCGTGGGCGGGGTGATGGTGTCGCGCGCAACCCTGCACAACGAGGACGAAATCCGCGCGCGGGACGTGCGCGTGGGAGATACCGTCATTGTGCAGCGAGCGGGCGACGTCATCCCCGAAGTGGTTGGCCCTGTGCTCGATAAACGGCCAGCTGGCGCTGAACCTTATCAGTTTCCCCGTACCTGCCCGGCCTGCGGGCAGCCCGTGTACCGTGAGGAGGGCGAGGCCGCCTGGCGGTGCGAAAATCTGGCTTGCCCCGCCATCCGCCTGCGTTCCATAACCCATTTTGTTTCCAAGGCCGGGCTTGATATTCAGGGCGTGGGGCAAAAGTGGATTGAGCAGCTTGTGACCAGCGGGCGCGTGCAGTCGCCAGCCGACCTGTTCAGCCTAAGCGTGCAGGAGCTGCTGGGCTTTGAGCGCATGGGTGAGGTGCTGGCCCAAAAGTTTGTGGACGCGCTGGACAGCGCCCGCCATACCGCCACCTTGCAGCGGCTCATCAGCGCCCTTGGCATCCGCCATGTGGGCGAGCAGACGGCCCGCACGCTGGCAGCGCGTTTTGCCGATCTGGACGAGCTGGAAAACGCCACGGTGGAGAGCCTGCTGGCACTGCCCGATGTGGGGCCGGAAGTGGCCTCGTCCATCCGCAACTTTTTTGACAGCCCGGCAAACCGCGAGCAGCTGGCGCGGCTCAAGGCCAACGGGCCGTGGCCCAAGGGCACGGATGCCGCTTTGGGCGCGCAAAACCTTGCGGGGGGGCCGCTGGCGGGCAAAACCATTCTCTTTACGGGTACCATCAGCGTGCCGCGCGGCACGGCGCAAAAATGGGCCGAGGCCGCCGGGGCCGTTCCCCTTGGTTCGGTGAGCAAAAAACTGGACTATCTGGTGGCGGGCGAAAAGGCGGGCAGCAAGCTTGATAAGGCACGCGGTCTTGGCGTAACCGTGCTGGACGAAACGGAATTCAGAAACCTGTTGCGTGAATCCGGCATTGAGCCGGAATAACGGAAACGGAGAAGCTATGAGCACTTCAATTATCGTGGTTGGGGCCAGCGGGCGTATGGGTAAAACCATCAGCGGGCTTGTGGAAGCCGACCCGCAGTACACCCTTGCGGGTCTGGTGGACAGCCCGGAGCGCATAGCCGCTCTTGCGGGCGCTGCCTGTCCTGTTGCCGACAGCCTGGCGGCCCTGCTGCCCAAGGCTCCTGGGGCTGTGGTTATTGATTTTACCGCGCCTGAGGTGAGCCTTAACTCCGCCAAAGCCGTGGCGCAAACCGGCAATGCCCTTGTTATCGGCACAACCGGCTTTACCGATGCGCAAAAGGACGAGCTGCGCGCCTTGGCCGCCAAGGCCCCCATTTTTTGGGCTTCAAACATGAGCATAGGCATCAATGTGCTGCTCAATATTTTGCCCCAGCTCACCAAAGCCCTTGGCGAAGATTACGATATTGAAATGGTCGAGCTGCACCACAACCGCAAAAAAGACAGCCCCAGCGGCACAGCCCTGACCCTTGGCGAATGCCTGGCCGAGGCCCGCGACTGGAAGCTCAACGACGTGCGCTGCTCCGCCCGCGACGGCATCATCGGCGCGCGCCCCAAGGAGCAGATCGGCATTCAGGCCATACGCGGCGGCGATGTGGTGGGCGTGCATACGGTGTACTTTATGGGGCCTGGCGAGCGCATCGAAGTGACGCATCAGGCGCACTCGCGCGAAAATTTTGCTCGCGGAGCCATCCGCGCCGCAGGTTGGATGGCTGGGCAGAAACCCGGCAAACTGTACAGCATGCAGGACGTGATCAAGGATATTTAAGGGCGGCATCCGTGCCCTGACCGGCTTTGTGCCGTCAGCACGAGTGGTCGGTCTTTGGCTTGTATAACGGCCCGTTGCCGCGCGGATGTTTGCGCGGCAACGGGCCTTTGTCTGTCATGCTGCCCGGACAGGGCGGCGGTATACGAGGCCTGCGGCGTCAGCCTGCTTGCATTTACCCGCTGGGGTAGGCGGCATGTTCTGTAATGGTGGGCGCGGGCAGTTGGGACGATGTTTTAACGGTGCAAGGGGCGGCAAGCGCGCCCGGTAGCCGCCGTCAGTTTCAGCGCGCATGGATGAAAAACCCCGGCGTGGGGTGACCGCGCCGGGGTTGATGCGTGCTTGCTTGCGGTTGGCGCTGTGCGCGCCAGCCATCGTATGCTTACGAAACCATCTGCGCTATGAGCTTTTTGAGGGCCTGCGCCTGAGTGGCCAGCTCTGAAACTGCAGTCGCAGACTGGGCCATGGCGGAGGATGTCTCTGCGCTGATGGTGTTGATCTGCTCAACGGCCTTGTTTATCTCGTCGCTGGTGGAGGACTGCTCTTCGGCAGCGGTAGCGATGGAATGCGCCTGGTCTGCCGCCTGATCCACCAGAACCACAATTTCAGAGAGGGCAGCGCCAGAGGTGCCCGCAAGCTCTGTTGTGTGCTCAATGGTATTGACCGTGTCGTTGACCTGGGCAATGTTTTGCGTTGTGCCGCTCTGTATGCCCTCGATGGCCGAGCCAACCTCGCGGGTCGCCTGCATGGTTTTTTCCGCCAGCTTGCGCACTTCGTCGGCCACAACGGCAAAACCTCGTCCGGCCTCGCCCGCGCGTGCGGCCTCGATGGCGGCATTGAGGGCCAGCAGGTTGGTCTGGTCGGCGATGTCGGAGATGACTGTCATGATCTGACCGATGCTCTGGGCCTGATCGCCCAGCGAAGCCATGCCGTTTTTGAGCGCCAGGGCCTGCGTGTGCAGCTGGTTGATGCCCTGCACCACCTTGTTGACCACTTCCGCACCGTGTTCGGCCTTGCTCTTGGCGTTGGTGGTAGTGTCTGAAGCGCCGCCGGCGTTGCGCGCCACTTCAAGCACGGATGCGTTCATCTGTTCCATGGCTGTGGCGGTTTCAGACACGCGCTGCGTTTGCAGATCCGCGCCGCGACTGGCCTGTTCAACCTGCGCGGAGAGCTCTTCGGTTGCGGTGGAGAGCCGGTCGGCAATCGTGTTTGCGTCTTTGGCCACCTGTGCAACCGCATCACGCTGTTGCTCGATAACATTTTGTTGATGCTTGATTTCTGTAAGGTCAAACACCAGCGTCATGGCCCCCACAATATTGCCGTCCAGGTCTCGGATAAGCGAAGCGTCAATGCGAAGGAACTTGTGCGCTCCGTTTGAAAAGGTCATTTCAGTTTCAATGTCGTGCGCATTGGTGCCTTCCTCAAGGCATTTGTGGCTTACGGTGCGCCTGTTGGCATCGCCGTAAAAGAACTGGGCAGCCGACATGCCGACAAGGTCCTTGGGTTGCCCGGTGACTCCCACAAGTTTGATCATGGCTTCGTTGACGTAGGTAATGCGCACGTCGGTATCGGCAACCAGAGTAGGAAACGTAATGCCCTGCAACACGCCGTCTGCAAACCCCAGACGGTTTTTCAGCACAGCGGTTGTTTCCTTGAAGTTGCCCGCAAGTTCGGCCAGCTCAAAGCTGAAGTTGCCCTTGAGCATGGCCTTGAAGTCGCCGTGCGCAATCTGCGCGCTGTAGTCCATAATGTTTTTGAGCGGGGTTGTGATGACCTTGCGCACCATAAAGATAATGCTGCCAAGCAGTGTCACAAAAATGCCTAGGGCAAACAAGATCAGCGTATTGCGCTGCGCAATGGCGTCTCGTGCAAGGTCGTCTGTAAAGGCAGACGTGCAGACAAGCCAGCCTGTTCTTTCAATGGTATTAAAGACCAGCACCTTGCTTTTGCCCATGAATTCATAATCAAAAAAGCCGTTTTTTGTCTGCAGGGCTTTATCCACGAAGGCAAGCTTGCTGCCGTCGGTCATGTGCACGTCGGAGTTGGGGTGAGCAATGATCCTGTGCTTTGCATCAATGATAAAGGCATAACCCTGCTCTGCAACCTTGACGTTGAGCACATGACTCTTGATATAACTTGCCCAGTTCAGCGTCACGCATACAGCGCCAATGGGCTTGCCGTTGGCTCCCAAAATGGGCGTTGCAATGGCAAAAACTTCTTTTTTGGTAGTTTTGGCAACGATGATATCGGGGTCGATGGCATCCTTGCCCTGCATTGCTGTCTTGAAATATCCCCGTTCGGCATAGTTGTTGCCTATAAATGACTCGCCCGTGTCGGACGCGCCGGATACGGCTATGCCCTGGCTGTTCAAAACAAATATGGAATTGATGCCCTTATATTCTTTTACGAGTGCATTGATCAGGTTGTCCATGTCTGCGCTGTCGCCGTCAAGGGCCTTTTTCGCCTGGCCGCTCTGCGCAGGAACCTTGATCATGCTCATGTTTGCATCAATCAGGTCATTAATGCTCGCTATGAGACCTTTGTTGATTATTCGCATGCCATCAACAGACGTTTCATTGATGATGCTGTATGATGACTTGCCAACATAAACAACAAGTGCGGAAACACCAATAAGCAATGTTATGCTTAAAATTACTGATAATGCAGTGTTTACGCTTTTAAACGAGATCCTTGGCATACAATCCTCCGGTGAGTGCGGTAGCCAACTATTATAATGTTACGCTTGCAACTGTTTGAAAATGTATATTGTCGTTAAACTGCTCACGGCGAGCAGTCGCGTTTATGTGCGTATAGGAAATAATATCGTCAATTTTTTTTAACACTTTATGCTGTTAAGAAGTAAAAATTATTAAAGTCATCGAATTTGTCATTAAATAATCAGTTGGTTATGTGCTCGGGCTTGAGTAGCAGCTGGCAGACGATGCAAGTTATCGTCTGCTGAGCAAAAAAACGGCTCCAAGAATAAGCGTGCCGCCCGCTATGATTCCAGGACCGGGGGCTTCGCCCAGAAGCAGCCATGCAATAATAATGGCGTACACAGGCTCAAGGGTGATGATGATTGCCGCCTGCCGGGCCTTGAGAACCGTGAGACTGCTTACGTAAAGGCTGTATGCCAGCGCCGTGCACAAAAGTCCCAGGCAGACGATCCACAGCCAGTCAAGCGGGACGATGGCTGAAAAATTCTGCCCGGCAAAGGGCAACAGGCAAAGGATGATAACCGCATTTTGCCACCAGCAGGTGTGCATGCCCGACATGCCGCCGGCAAAGTGCCTGTTGGCTATGGCCACCAGACCGTACACCGCTGCGGAGGCTATGCCCCACAACAGCCCGTGCGTGGCCGTGTCGGCCAGAGAATACGACGGCGCAAGGCACGCCAGGCCAATGCTGACCATGATGATGCACAGCAGCTCGCGCATGCTGGGGCGTTCGCGGTAGGCAATGGCCTCAAAAAGCGCCGTAAATGCGGGAAAACAGGCAAACCCAAGCGTGCCCACGGCCACGCCGCCAAGCTTGATGCCCATAAAAAAAGTAACAAAATGCAGCGTCAGCAGTACGCCGCTCACGGCCAGGCCAGCGAGGTCGCGCGCTGTGATGCCGCGCCAGGGTGGATTGCGCTGCATCAGGCACAGGCCTGCAAGAGCCGCAACTGCAACCATGGCCCTTCCGCAGACAAGGTCAATGGCTGAACATTGGCACAACTTGCCAAAAATACCAGAAACTCCAAACAGTACTGTTGCCGCGTGCATACGCAACAAGGCGGAACGAACCGCGTCATGTTGCATCGCACCCCCCGCCTGCCCGGCAGTGTTCAGTAGGTTTTGCCCAGCCTGATTGGCCTGCAGCATGTAAACTCCTTAATGGCAGTGTTTATAGGTACGCGTAATGACAGTGCGCGGCAAGTCTTGTCCATGGGTTGTGCCGGGCAATACAGGCGTGCTTGCGGTGCGGCAGCTAGCCCAGGGACAGGCTCGGCGGTATGCGCGGGTGATGTTTCTGCAAAAAAGTCTAGATTTTATCTTGAAATTCACGGGCAGGTAGTGTAGCGCAAAAAGAAAAGATGGCGTAACACGATGCTTGGCGAACTTGCGCCAGGCCGCACGCATCATCGGGGGCATCATGCCGCAGGTCGCAGCACGCATTAACGACGATCAGGAACGCTGGCTCAAGGACTACTTTCGCACAAAAAGCGCCGGGGCGGAATTTATTTTGCCTTGGGCGGTGGATACGTTTTTTCGGGCCATCACGGGTATAAAGCACATTTTTAGCGCGGCAGAACTCAAAACCATTGTGGAAGCCCACAAGGATATGAAGCTCATGCCCGATCACACGCGGCTTTCCTACCTCTTGCTGCGCGTAACGGATGCCTGCGACGTCAACGGGGTGCATTTGCGCCACGGAGCCAGCAAATCGAGCCTTGAAACCAAGATTAAAAGTCTGGATGATACGCAGGCCACAGCCTTGATGGTCTGGGCGTCTGCTTTTTGGGTCAGCCGCAACTGCTCTGCAGAAAATATGGACGAGTACATCAAGGCCTATTGATTTTTTTCGGTCATATATCTAGGTTCACACCGCCCATGCGGCCCGGAGTGTTGCGACCGCGCCGGGCCTTTCGCCCCCCTGCGGCAGCTGTGAGCATCACGTTGCTTGTGTAGCGATCTGCCTGTCTGGGCTGCAGATACGCGGGGTTTCGCTGAAGCAGCATATGCGGGCTGGGCAATCTGGCCACGGCAATTTTATGGTCGCACGGGCGACCTTTTTTATTTTAGCGCGGGGCGACCGCGCAAGAGAGTTTGTCATGCTGCAAATACTGCGCGCTAAACTGCACTGCATCCGTGTTACCGGCTGCGACCTCAACTATCACGGCTCGGTAACGCTTGATCCGGAGCAATGCCGCGAGGCGGGCATTTACCCGCTGGAATTTGTGTATATCTGGAACAAAAGCAACGGTCAGCGCATTTCTACCTACGTTATCTACGGCGAGCCCGGCTCGCGCTGCTGCATCCTCAACGGCGCTGCGGCCCGTGCCTGCCAGCGCGGCGATGAGGTTATCATCAGCGCGTACGAATTTGTGGACGGCCCGCAGGACCTGTACAGCCGTAAACCCGTTGTGCTCACCTTTAACGCGGACAACAGCGTGCAGGAGCGCCTGCGCTATGTGGTGGACGGCGAGGAAGACGGCGATTTTGGCTTTCACGTAGAAAGCGAGTAGCCTGCGTTGGCCCGTGATTCCGCTATTTTTTCGGGCTGTGCGCTCTCGGGCGCACGGCTCTGAAATGCAAAAGGCTCCGCAAGGAGCCTTTTTTTGTGCGAAGTTTTGGGCGCTGACCGCGCCAGCCCATGGTGCGCAGCTGGCCGGGCGGTTATTCGTTGGTCAGTATGAGATACAGGTCGCCTTGCCAGGGGCCCACGCGCTTGCCCAGGCCTCGCAGCCGTATGGGTTTGCCCACGGCAAAATCGGGCGGCAGGGTTATGTCTACTGTCTTGAGCTCGCCGGAGATCGCCTGACGTATCTGCAGGCGAACCCGCTTGCCGGGCGCCAGGTTGGCCGAGGGCAGGGCAAGGGTCTGCTCCTCGTCGATCTGCCTGCGCAGCCAGCCCTTGACCATGCCGGTAACGCCCTTGCTGTGATCCTTGTTCCACTTGGGCGTGCCCCAGGCCAGATTGCTCTGGTGCAGCCTGACGGTGCGTTTTTCCGCAGCGGCCGGTTTGGGTCTGGGCTGCTCCGGCGCGGGTTCTTCCTGCCGTGGCGGGGCCTTTTCCTGCTGCTGGCGGTTCAGCTCGCTGTAAATATCTTCAAAAACACGGCGGGCAAAGGGGTCGGTCAGCAGGTCGCGCAGCACATCGTGCTCGGAATAGCCGTTTTGCGCGGCCTGTTGCCCGGCTGCAGCGCCGTTTGTCCGTTGCTGCTGGTTGCCAGCAGCATCTGACGCTGGGCCTGCAGCGCCTGCAGGGCCGGATGCCCCGCCTGCAGCATCCTGTCGGGGCGTTTCCCCCTCCGGGCTGGACTTGGACTGGCTTTCTTTTTCCGCCTGGGCAGAGGCCTGCCGCTCGGATTTTTCTTCAGCGGCTTCGTCCTTTGCGGCCTGCGCCTTGCCTTCCTCTTGAGCGGCCCTGCTGGTCTCTGTGGCTGCCTGTACCGTGTCCTCGTGCTTGAGTACGGCACTGAGCGCCACGTAGGCCTCGTTGAGCAGCTGAAATTCGCGGCTGGCCTCGGGGTTGTCGGGGTTGAGGTCCGGGTGCAGTTCAAACGCGCGCCGCCGGTAGGCACGCTTGAGGTCGGCCGTGTCGGCGTCTTTTTTCAGCTTGAGAATGTCGTAGCATTCTTTAAGCGAGATTTGGCGGGAATGGCGACGTCGCATGGCTATTTGAGGATAAGAGCGTTGGCTTCGCAGGAAGCATCGGAAGCAAGCAGGCCGTTTTTACGCAGGTATTCGCGCCCCTCATGCGCAAATTGCGCATGTGTGGCGTCATGTTCGATACCGGGGCAAAATTCTTTGGCCATGGCAAGGCTCGCCGGGTCTTCGATATTGCCGCGAAAAAAAGGCCAGGCCCGGCAGATGGCCGGTTTGCCCTCGTGCACGCCGCAGCCGCTGCCCTGATGAAAAAATATGCAGTAGCCGTCGTCGCCGCAGCGGATTTTGAGCTTGCCGCCAATGCGTTCGCAGTAGCCTTCAGCCACCTGTTGCGGGGGCTGTTGCATGTGCGCGGCCAGTCGGGTCAGGTCGGCTGGGCTGACAACAATGCCTCCCCTGCCTTCGCAGCAGTGGCCGCACATGCGGCAGTTGAAAACGGAGTCTCCATGAACGGCGGGCATGGGCTATAATCCTTGGCCTTGAGTCGTGAATGAGGGGCGCAGCAACCGCGCGTGTTCCACCATGATGCAGGAATCTTCCACCAGGGCTATGCCCGTTTTGGCCAGTGCCTGGCGCGCTTCGGTTGAGCGTATGCCAAGCTGCATCCAGAAGAGCCGGGGTTTCCAGCCCAGTTGCAGCACTTCCCGCGCATGGCCGGGGCAGTATTCTGGCGCGCGAAACAGGTTGACGATGTCTACCGGCTCGGGCAGCTCGGCAAGGCAGGTCGCCGCCGGCAGCCCCCACACGGTCTTGCGCACGGGATGAACCGGGAACACGCGGTATCCCTGATCCATCAGGTAACGGCCCACTCTGTCCACGGCCTGACCGGGTTTGTCCTTGGCGCCGATAATGGCGATGCTGCGCGATTCGCCAAGCAGGGCGCGCAGCAGGCTGTCGTCAAGCATAGTACATCCATGCCGCCTTGAGGCGGTTTGTCAGCGGGCAGCCCAGCGGGTTGCTCCCGTAGGTGTATCTGTAAACATTTCTAATAGACGGCAATGACAAAATGCGCAAGCTCCAAGCCTCGCGGCGAGCAATCTTTTCGGTGCTCCGCAATCCCCCGTAGGCAGGGCGGGAGGCTATGCCGCCCTGGGCGGCGGGCTGGTGTCCTTGCCCGATTCGCGCAGCGGGCCGGAAAAAAGCGGCGCAATTGCAAGCAGTTTGTCTGTCTTGCCAAACAGATAAACAACGTCGTCAGCTTCAAACAGATCATTGGGTTCAGGCGAGGCCTGGGTCGCTCCTTTGCGCAAAATGGCAATGACCGTCACGCCATATTTGCGGCGCATCTGGCTTTGGGCAAGGCTGATGCCGCACAGGGGCGAGGATGCCGCAAGCCGCATGCTCTGCACGCCCATGTCGGGCAGGCGGCTGACCATGGCGTCGAGCTGGTTTACCGAGGCGCTCATGCGGCGGATCATGCGGTAATTCTCTTGCCGGATGCGGGCGGCGAAAGAATCGATGTCCTGTCGGGGCACCAGATACCGCGTGAGCACGCGGCTGAAGACCTCGATGGATGTTTCAAATTCTTCGGCGATAACTTCGTCCGCGCCCAGGCCGCGCAGGGGGGCAACCTCGCTCACAAAGCGCGTGCGGGCAATGATGTGCAGGTGGGGGTTAAAGCGGCGGGCCTCGATAACAATGGCGCGTACGGCTGAAGGGTCGGAAATGACGATGGCAAGAACGCGGGCCTTGGTGACGCCCAGATGTTCAAGCACGATGGGCTGCGAGGCGTCGCCGTGCGAGATGGGCTCCTTGTGCCGGTACCGGGTCACGGTCTCGGGGTTCATTTCGAGGATGGTGTAGCAAAGGCCCGACTCGCGGGCCACATGGGCCAGGTGTTTGCCGCTGATGCCAAAGCCAACAATGATCAGGTGGTCATCCATGGCGCAGGCGCCTTCCTGGTTTTCTGCCGCGGCAAGTTTATGCTCGTTGCGCTTGCCAGCGATCATGTCGGCAACGCGGGGGGCAACGGCCATAAGGCCAGGGGTGAGCATCATGGTGAGCACGCTCACGTCAAGGAAGGTCTGGTAGGCGTTCATGTCAAAAAGCTTGGCGCTCAGGCCCGACGCCGCCAGAACAAAGGCAAATTCGCCCACCTGCGCGAGAGAGAGCGAGGTGATGATGGCCGCCCGCAGGGGGTAGCCCTGCACCAGTACCGAGGGCAGGGTCAGCAGGGATTTTACGACGATGAACAGCGCCGTCAGTACAATGATGGCCACAAAATGCTGTAAAAAAAACTCGAGGTTCAGCATCATGCCCACAGATATGAAAAACAGGCTCATGAAAACGTCGCGGTAGGGCAAAATACCCGAAATGACGCTCATGCTGTACTGCGAGCGGGCAAGCATCAAGCCTGCCAAAAAGGCCCCAAGCGAGAGCGAGAGCCCCAAGTGGTTGGTGAGCATGGCCATGCCAAGGCACAGGCCAAGGGTCGAGAGCAGCAAAATTTCTCTGGTGCGGGTGCGCACCACGGCTTCCATGAGCCTGTCGAGGCCAAAGCGGGCGAACAGCAGCACGCCGCCCAGCACCACCACTACCCGCAGGGTGGAAAAAACCGCTCCCTGCAGCGAAAGCTCAAGCGTACCCGCCAGCAGGGGCACGCACAACAGCATGGGCGCAACCATGATGTCCTGAAAAACAAGGATGGCAAGCGAAAGACGGCCTGTGGGCGTGCTGGTGGCCCCGCGCTCCTGCAATATGCGCAGCACGATGGCCGAGGACGAAAGCGCCACAAGACATCCCCAGAAAAGGCCTTTTTGGTACGTGGCGTCGCGCAGCAGCATGGCAATGCCCGCCACGGCAAGAACCGTCAGGCCGATCTGCAGGCTGCCGCCAAGAAACACCGGCCTCTTCAGCCGGTTAAGGGCCTCGCCCGACAGTTCCATGCCGATGGTGAACAGCAGCATGGCAACGCCGAGTTCAGCAATGTGGTCAATGGCCTGCATGTCCTTGACGATACCGAGCAGGGACGGGCCGCACAAAACGCCTGTAAGCAAAAAGCCCACAGTTGCAGGCAGTTTGATTTTGTTGCAGACGATGGTGACAAAGATCGAGAGAAGAAAAATAATGACTATTTCATAGAGTAAAGGAACTTCCATGCCGCCTCCTGCGGCAATCTAACACTGCGGGCCTGCACAGCGCAAGGCGCATAGTACTGGCTGCGCCCGTTGTATACTTATAGGTATAACTTATTGTAATAAAAGTAGTATTGCACAAATTGAGCGTGCTGGAGCAGATACGCGCCGTAAACGGCGGTCTGCTCCAGCACGGATTTTGACAGAAT
Source organism: Desulfovibrio desulfuricans (assembly GCF_004801255.1). Taxonomy (NCBI): domain Bacteria; kingdom Pseudomonadati; phylum Thermodesulfobacteriota; class Desulfovibrionia; order Desulfovibrionales; family Desulfovibrionaceae; genus Desulfovibrio; species Desulfovibrio desulfuricans. The sequence goes on from NZ_CP036295.1 coordinate 1,352,368, forward strand.
CGCGCTGCAAAATATTTGCAGGGAGGGCTTGCGCCGACAGCAATCGGGCATTCTGACGCGGGAGGCTCTAATGCCCTGGCCGCATGTCGGGCAGAGCCACAAAGGGCGCAACAGATATGTCCTGCGCCATGGCCAGCATGACCTGCTGGCCGTCGTCCATCTGCACCAGCCCGTCAGGCAAGAACGTCAGCCGCAGGGGAACCACCACGGTGCGCAGCATGGTGAGCTGGTCCTTTTCCATACGCGGCGAAATACTGTGCTGTTTGCCGTCTGCAAGCCAGCGCAGCGAGCATGCGGCGGTGACAAGGCTCGAAACCGCGCCGTTTTCAAAAAAACACAGGGAATTGACGTCGCCGCAAATGGCCGAAGCCGTGGAGTCGTAGGCCGTCAGATCGCCCAGGGGCGTGGGCACGTGCACAGGCCGCGAGGGTTCGCAGCTGCGCAACGCGCCGTTGTCGTAAAAGGCGCAGCCGTACCGCACGGGCATGGGGCCGAGCGGGGCGAGAAGGCGGATGTTTTCTCCCGGCCAGAAGGTGACGCTTTCAAGCAGGCCAGATGGGTAGTAGCGCAGGCCCTGCACCCTGGCGCGGATATCCTGCCCGTACAGGTCAAGGCTGAGCTCTGTGGTCAGTTTGCGCTCGTCCTCCTCTGTCCAGTAGCCGCTCAGTTTGCCCTTGCGCAGCAGTATGCGCTTGAGCGCGCCGTTTCCGTGCCATGCCAGCCATTCGGCGGGCATGTCGCCCAAAGGCGTGCTTACGGTGGTTTGGCTTTGCAGCTCAAGGTTGCGCCACATGCCGTTGGGGTAAAGGCTGAAGCTCTTGCCGCTGCTGCGGCGCACGTCTTCCGGATCGTAGAGCGGCACAAGCCAGCCCTGCGGCGTGGGCACGGTATCCTTTGCCAGCAGGCGGCAGTCCTGCGGAGCGCCGTCCGCCCAGCGCGAGAGCACGTGTACGTCTGAAATTGGGCCGTAGGGGGTAAATACTGTTTCGAGTTGCAGCGTCATGCTCATGATCTGTGCTCCTGAAGCCCGCTGGACGGGGTCTCGCCGCAGAGGGCGTGCGAAATGCTGGCGTGAACGGTTCCGTCTTCCTGTCGGGCAATGGAGCAGGTCAGGCGGTGCTGGCGCAGGTGTTCCTCAAGCCACGGCGGCATGTGCCCGCAGATGATTTTAAGTTCCACAAAGGGCGTGGAGGCCAAAAAGGGGCGCAGAGCTTTTTTTGACGTGATGTCGGGGTGCGCGGCCTGAACTTCCATGAGATTGATGCTGTACACGCCGGGCGCATCTGTGGGCGTGGGCGCGGTGGGAACCTCCGCCTCGCCCTGGGCGGAAGCGAGTATTTCGCTTGCAAGGGCGTCGAGAATATCGGGCGTAAAGGCATCAAGCTCGCACAGGCAAAAGCCCATGCGGCTGAGTTCGTTATATGCCACGCCTGAGATGCTGGCCCCGGCAATGGCGGAATCTGCAGGCAGCAGGCTGGCCAGTTGCCGCAGTTTGTCGCGCATCTTGGCAAGCGTGTCGCACCCTTCAAGCGAAAAAGGCACGGATTCGGCGGCATGCCAGCCCTTGCCGACGCTCCAGTCGCGCAGCCAGACAGAAAGGCGCGTGCAGTTTTCCATGTTGGTGATTGAATTATCAGTATTTTCCAGCACTGCAATGCAGTCGCATTTCATGGCTATCTCCGTATGCTGGGGGCGTCCAGAGTGTTAGCGGCAACCAGTAATATAGTTATTTAAAATAACGTCTATTTATATGCCGTAATATAATAAAGGTATTTTGCGCCACTATAAGCCAAAGGGGCGGGTGCCATACCCGTACCCCAGATGCTTGCCCCAGCCGTTCATGGATTTTTGCGGCAGCAGCGTGGCCGCAAGGCGCTCCAGTTCCAGGGCCTTGCGGGCGTCTACCGCGCAGGACGTATTGCCCAGCCGCCCCGCAGCCGCCGTAAAGGTGGCCAGACCGCAGTTGCCCGCCCGCTCGCCAATGCCCCACAATGTGGTGTTGACGTAGCGCGCCCCGGCATTGACGGCCATGAGGGAGTTGGCAACGGCCATGCCAAAGTCGTTGTGCGCGTGAATTTCCACATCCACGCCAGTTTCGCGCAGCATGCGCACGGCCCGCCAGACCTTGTCGGGCGTGTAGCAGCCCACGGTATCGCTGAGGCGCACGCGCACAACCCCGCATTGCCGCGCGGCCCGCGCCGCTTCGCGCAGCTGGTCTGGCGAGGCGTGCGAGGCGTCTTCAAAGCCCACGGTCACTTCCGCCCCACGGCTTGCGGCCAGAGCGACGCATTTGGCCAGCGAGGCCAGCACTTCGGCGCGGGTGGTTTTGAGTTTGTCCTTGATCTGTCGGTCAGAGACGGGACAGCACAGGTGGATGATGTGGGGCGAGCAGTCAAAGGAGTGGCGCACGTCGCTCTCGCGCAGGCGGTTCCAGGTAGAGATGCGGGCCGTGGCGCAGGCCTCGCGGATGGAACGGATGGTAGCTTTTTCGTTTTCGCCCATGGCGGGAACGCCCGCCTCAATCTGGTCCACGCCCGCCTCGTCCAGCATGGACGCCAGGCGTATCTTGAGGGCGGGGGCAAAGGCGAAGCCCGGAGCCTGCTCGCCGTCGCGCAGGGTAGTGTCGACAATAATGATCTCAGGCATGGCCCACCTCCGCAGAAGCCGTTGCACCCGAAAGACCGCAACAGTCCGTTCGGGCAGAAGACAAGGATTCGGGGGGATGGCATGTGTGACACAGGTCGAGAAACTGGGCGTCGCTCAGGCTGCACTGCTGGCTCTCGGCCAGCTGCTGAACTTTTTCGAGTATATGTTCTTCCGCCTCGCGCGGCAAGGTTAAACCCATCTGGCGGGCCTTGAGACGCACGGAAACACGACCGGAATGCTTGCCCACCACAATGTGGCGCTCAAGACCGACGGTGGCTGGCGGATACGGCTCGTAGAGCAAGGGTTTTTTGGCGATGCCGTCCACATGAATGCCGGATTCGACCGCAAAAACATCCGTGCCCAGCACTGCCTTGTGGCGGGATATGTCAAAGCCCGCCCGGGTCAGCAGGGCCGTGGCGCGGGGCAGCTTTTTAAGGTTTGTCAGGCCGGTGTCGAGCCCCTGGGCGTGCAGGCTCAGGGCCACTTCTTCCAGCGCAGGGCCGGCGTCGGGGCCGTGCAGGGCCGAGCCGCCAATGCATCCCGCCACGCGTGGGCCGCCCTTGAGCAGCCACATCACCGCCAGGGCCGTGGCGCAGCCCGAATGATCGCCGGGGCAAAATTCCACGGTATCCCTGATGGCGGCAAAGCGCGGCCACAGGTCTGTTTCAAAGGTATAGAGCGCATCGCAGCAGCCGCTCAGCCTCGCCCAGGGGCCGTAAGGGGCCGGGCGTTTGCCCGTACGACGGGCCTTGGCGCTGGCTGCGGCAAACTGCAGGTCAGGGGGAATTTCGACCACAAAACCCATGTGGCGCATGAGGTCGATCCATTCCCCGGCCCAGAGCGCAAATGCGTCAGCGGTCTGCCTTTGCTCCTGCGAGTGCGCGGCTGGCAGCACCCGGTACAGCAGGCAGAGCGTTCTGTCCACCAGTTGAGGCATGGAAATAACCTCTTGGCAAAGTTGGCGTGTGCCCCGGCCTGACCGGTTTGCCTCCGGTCAGGCCGGTGGAATGGGCCGGAATTATCCGCAGAGCGCCCTGGCGGCGTCATTCACGGCCTTGTCCACATTTTCGTAGAGGGTGAACACGCGTATACCCCTGGTCTCAAGCTTTTTGAGCGGGCTTTCGCCAATGCGCAGGGCAAGCACGCCCTTGCAGTCGTCCACGGCGGCCAGAATGCCCGCCATGCGCCCCGCCTTTTCACCGCAATCGTCCATGCCGTTGCAGTAACGGGAGACGCTGCGCGTTTCGACGTAGCTGGCGGCGTCGCCGTCGCTTTCGTAGATGTAGAACTGTTCGGCCTGGCCAAAGTGCTGGTCAACGGTCATGCCGGTCTTGGAGGCAACGGCGATGCGTATCTTGCGGGCCACGGCGTGCTTGGCTTCTTCCACCACGGGGGCCTTTTCGGCCACGGGCGGGCGGTAGTCGATGGACCTGTCGTCGGCCAGCAGGCCCACGGCATCGGCGCGGCACTGCTTGCAGTGGTACATCTGCTTGAGCGTTGGCTCGCAGCTGCGGCGCATGTCCATGAGCTCCTTGTTGCTCACAAGGGGCATGTTTTGAAAAACGCTGCCCTTGACCGGGATGAGCTGCATGATGTTGGTCATTACCGCGCCAAGTTCGCGCGCTGTTTCAACCACCTGCGGGATGTGCCCGTCGTTGATGCCCTTGAGCAGCACAGTGTTGACCTTGCTCACAATGCCCACCTGGGTGAGGGCCCGCAGGCCCGCCATCTGGTTGGCCAGCAGCAGGGCCGCGGCGGTTTCGCCCGTGTAGCGCTTGCCGCGGTACATGGCAAACTTGTAGATCTGCGCGCCAATGGCGGGATCGACGGCGTTGATGGTCACGGTGGCGTGGCTCACGCCGACGCGCTTCATGTCCTCCACGTATTCCGGCAGGGCCAGACCGTTGGTGGACATGCAGAAAGTGATATTGGGGTCTTCCCTGCGGATCATCTCCAGCGTGCGAAAGGTCTCATGCGGGTTGGCCAGTGAATCGCCGGGGCCAGCGATGCCCACAACCGTGAGGTTGGGCATGTCGCGCTTGACCGACATAAAGCGGTCAAAGGCCTGGGCCGGGGTGAGCACGGCTGTGGTGACGCCGGGGCGGCTCTCGTTGGCGCAGTCGTACTTGCGCAGACAGTAGTTGCAGCTCAGGTTGCACTTGGGCGCTATGGGCAGGTGCAGCCGCGCCGAGGTGGAGCAGGCCCCGCAGCTGAAACAGGGGTGGGACTTGGTGCGCTCCGCAATGATGGCAGTGCTGGGGGCCACCAGCTCGTTGAGCGCGGAGGCGGCAACGGGCGCAGCTGAGGCGCTTGCCTGCCCGCTGGCTGGTTCGGCAACTTCAATGTGGGAGGCTTCAGCCTGCATGGAGGCTTCATCCTTGAAGTATTTGTTAAGAAGCTCCTCGCGAAAGCTGCTCTCGGTGTGTTGCAGCATGGCGTTGGCCGTTGCTTCCATCAGGCAGAGCGAGCCGTCATAGAACAACAGGCGCGTGCGTTGCCCGCCGACCCTGTCGTGAATGGGAAAGCCGTACCGCAGCAACGGGACATGGTGGCTCTCCTCGATGCGGCGGCCGTCGGAATTGCCCAGCATGAGGTTGGCCTTGCGGGCCAGCAGCGCGTTTTCAATGCCGGCAAAGTCCGCAAAATTGAGAATGTCAAAGTCGCCGCTGAACTGCGTTTCCGTGGCCTGGGCCATGTCGGGCGCAAGCGTCTTTTCAAACGCGGCGCAACGGCTGCCAGTGGCTGCCACCACGGGCACAGCGCCGTTTTCGCTCGTGGCGCGCACAAGGGCCAGCACCATGTCCGGTTCGCCAAATACGGCAACGCGGCACTGCGCGTTGTATTTGTGCGCATCGATCATGGCGTCAAGGTACCGGGCGCGCTCTTCGCGCACAGCGGCGGGGATGGATCCGCCAAGCGCTTCGAGCGTGGCCACAAAGGCGTCGGTATCGCGCAGGCCCACGGGCAGGTTCATGCGCAGGAGCGGCACGCCCCAGGTATCGCGCAGATACGCGCCGGGCGAATATTCCTCGGGGCAGAAGGGCGAAAGCTCAAGCGTGATCCGCGCCCCGGCCATGCGGCCAATACGCGCAAGCGTCGTGCCGTACTGGGGCAGTCGGTTGTAGTTGTCTTCGTGTCCGCCATCAAGGTTTTGCGAAAGGTCGGGCAGCAGCACGTAGTCAAGGCCGCAGGCGTCCAGCAGCGCTTTGAGCGCCCTTGTGTCCGCCGCCGAGAGGTGCCCGGTGATGATGTTAACCAGGTTGTTTGGCGCGGAATCCATGGGGACGTGACGCACAATGGCGTGCAACGCGCGGAAAAAGCCCTCGTACTGCGAGCCGCCGTAGCCGGGCGACGACACAGGGATGATGGTGGCCGTCACCTCGGGGTGTTCGTCCTTGAACTGCTTGATAATGGCGGGCACGTCCTCGCCGATGGTCTCGGCCAGGCAGGTGGTGGATACGCCGATCACCTCGGGGTTGTACAGCTTGATGAGGTTTTCAAGCCCCTTGAGCAGATTTTTTGTACCGCCGAAAACTGTTCCCTCTTCCGTAAGTGAAGAAGAGGCGATATCTACCGGCTCATTGTAGTGGGTTGCCATGTGCCGCCGAATATAGGTGCTGCACCCCTGCGAACCGTGCAGAATGCTCATGCTCTTGCTGATGCCGTAGAAGGCGCTTACCGAACCCATGGGCATGCACATCTTGCAGGGATTTGTATTCAGGTTGACAAGATTGGCGCTCATTGTCTTCTCCTTTGTTCCAGGCGGCCAGTGGCCGCGGCGGCGGGCAAACTGCGTGCAAGCCGATTACGCTGTGCTAGAAATGTGCTGCTCTTGCGGCCAGTGCCTGGTGCACCAGATTGGCCTGCGCCTGCGCCGCCCCGGCAAATGAGGCGTTGCTGCGCGTGAATTGCCACACAGGGCTGTTGATCGAAAGGTTCACCTCGCGGGTGAAGTTTTCCACGCCTTCAAAACCGCCCAGGGCATGCTTGCGTTCGTGGTTGTGGTCGCAAAAGGCAATGCCGAGCTTGTAGGCCAGGGGGCGTTCCTTGACGCCGCCAACCAGAATATCCGCGCCTTTCTGCTTCATGAATGTTTCAAGCTCCGCCGGGTTGGCGTCGTCCAGTATGACGGTGCCGGGGTTCACCAGGCTTGAAATGATTTCATAATCTTCAGGCTTGCCGGTCTGGGTTCCGACCACCACGGTTTCGATGCCCATCTCGTTGAACTGGCGGATGAGCGATATGGCCTTGAAGCCGCCGCCCACAAAGATGGCGGCCTTTTTGCCCACAAAGTGCGGCTTGTACTGTTCAAGAAAAGCCTCGGCTCTGGCGCCGCGCTCGGCAATAAGGGCCTCGGCCTGACGCCTGGCGTAGTCGTCGTTGAGGCGTTCGGCCACCTGACGCAGGGCTGTGGAGGTGTCCTCCACCCCAAAGAAGCTGGCGCGCATCCAGGGCACGCCCATTTCGTCTTCCATGCGGCGGGCCAGATACATCATGGAGCCTGCGCACTGCACAATGTTGAGCTGGGCAGCCGGGGCCTTGATGAGCGTCTCGTACGCGGCGTCGCCGGTGAGCGTGGCCACAATGGGAATGCCCATTTCACGCAGGTAGTTGCGGATGATCCACATTTCGCCCGCGAGGTTGTAGTCGCCAAGGATGTTGACGCCCTTGATCTTGGGCTGGTCCTTGTGCGGCTCCATAAGCTGCACGAGGGCGTTGCAGGCCATGCGGTAGCCCGTGGACTTGGTGCCCGAAAAACCCGGAGCCTTGACCGCGATAACTCGTATGCCGTGCATTTTTTCGGCATTGCGGCACACGGCCTCCACATCGTCGCCGATGACGCCCACAATGCAGGTGGCGTAGACAAAGATGAGTCTGGGCGCGTAGTTGGCCACAGCCTCGTCAATGGCGCGGGTGAGCTTTTCGGCGCCGCCAAAGATGATGTCTTTTTCCTGCAGGTCGGTGGAAAAACTGTTGCGGAAGAGTTCCGACCCGCTTGTGAGGCTGCCGCGAATATCCCAGGTGTAGCTGGCGCAGCCGATGGGGCCGTGAACAATATGAAACGCGTCGGTAATGGGGTTTAACACCACGCGCGCACCACAGTACACGCAGGCCCGCTGGCTCACGGAACCGGCCACGCTGGCCGTATCGCAACGCAGGCCGTCGCCGCTGCAGCAGCCCCCGCCCTTGTTTCCCTTTTCCTTGATGGACGTGCGGCGTTCTTCAAGTATTTCCATAGCCATGGGAACCCCCTTGGAAGGGCGGGGGGCGTACCCCCCGGCCCTTGTCGCGGCTTTGAGCCGTCTTACATGATCAGATCCATGTCTTCGTCGGCGCAGTTGCGGTCAAACTCGTCCATGAGCGCATCGGCGATTTTGGTGGCCAGCTGGAACGCGCCCCGGTAGCCGACGATGGGCAGCGACGCGTGTCCGTAACGGTCGAGAACCGGGAAGCCGGCGCGAACCAGCGGAATGCTCTCGGCCTTGGCGATCTGCTTGCCGTGCGAGTTGCCGAGCAGCAGGTCAACGGGTTCATCCTTGATGAACTGGTGCAGGTCAAAGAGGTCTTTGGCCGCGAAGGCCTGGCACATATCTTCCTTGCCGTATTCCTTGAACAGGGCCTTGGCCAGCTTGACAAAGGTTTCGCCGGGCGTACCGGTGAGCACGTACTTGGGGACCATGCCAAGCTCAAGGCAGAAGCGGGTCATGCCCAGCACCGTGTCGGGATCGCCGTAGATGGCGACTTTTTTGTCATAGAAGTAGGGGTTGGCGTCGAGCATGAGGTCGAGCAGGCGGCCCCGTTCTTCGTCGATAAGCGGGTCAACTTCGCCGCCGTTGAGGCTGGCCATGGCCATGATAAAGGCATCGGTGTCGGCCAGGCCCATGGGCAGCGGCAGCAGGGTAAAGTCCACACCGCAGCGGCGCTTGAGCTGGGCGGCTGGTTCCGCGCTGGTCAGGCGGCCAAGCGCCAGAACCTTGCGGCACGAGCCCAGAGCGCGGATCTCGTCAATGGTGGTTCCGCCTTCGGGGTACATCTTGTATTCGCCGGTCATGGGGGCGTCCATGACGTTGCTGCAGTCGGGGAACATGATGGACTTGAGCTTCATGAGCGACACAAGGTGCTTGTACTCGCGGATGTCGCCGGGGTTCACAAAGCCGGGGAACACCGCAACGGTTTCGGTGGCCTTGCCCTTGACGGCAAGGTAGTTGATGAAACCGGCCATCATGTTGCCAAAGCCCGTCACGTGCGAGCCGACGTAGCTCGGCGTGTTGCAGTGCACCACGATCTTGTCGTCGGGAATTTCCATGTCGTCGATGTAGGTCTTGAGGTCATCGCCGATGGTTTCCGAGAGACAGGTCGTGTGTACCGCGATGATGTCGGGGTTGTAGACCTCAAAAACGGTCTTGACGCCCTGACGGATGTTGGGGCCGCCGCCGAATACGCACGCGCCTTCGGTAAAGGAGCTGGTGCAGGCGATGGCGGGTTCCTTGAAGTGACGCGTAAGGTAGGTGCGGTGATACGAAACGCAACCCTGCGATCCGTGGCTGTACGGCATGCAGTTGTGCACGCCCAGCGCGGCAAACAGTGCGCCCACCGGCTGACAGGTCTTGCACGGGTTGATAAGAACGCCCGATCTGTTCACATGTGTCTTTGGGGTGAGGTCAAGCATACTATTCTCCCACAGTTCCTTGCAGGGTGGCGCGGTTTTTCCAGGGCGGGGTTACCATGTGCCATGCGGGGGTAAAGTACCCCATGCAGAGGTCGTAACCGAATTTTGCCGCACCCTTGAAACCCGCGTAAGGCCCGCTGTAATCGTAGCTGTGCAGCTGCCGGGAGAGGGTCCCTGCCTTCTGCAGCGCGTACTTGTCCTTGATGCCGGAGAAGAACATGTCGGGCTTGAGAATTTCCATAAATTTTTCAGCTTCGTACATGTTGAGGTCGTCAACCACGTAGGTGCCCTCATCCATGTCGCGCATCATGCCGTGGTACTTTTCAAGCGGGATCTCGGCGGCCAGCTTGTCGTACTGTTCCTGGGTAAGGTAGGCGTGATACTTTTTGTCGTCCTTTTCCACGGTGATGTGTTCGATGTTTTTGCTGTCCGCGTCATCCTTGATGTTGGGGATGACTTCGCGCCCTTCGTAGTCGTCGCGGTGGCCAAATTCGTAACCGGCCAGCACGGTCTTGATGCCCAGGTCCTGCAGCAGGCCCTGATAGTGGTGCGAGCGGCTGCCGCCCACAAAGAGGGCCGCGGTCTTGCCGTTGAGGCGGGCCTTGTACGAGGCCACCTGGTCCTGCACTTCGGCCAGTTCTTCGGCGATAACCTGCTCGGTACGCTGCGCAAGCTCCGGATCGCCAAAGTAGGCGGCCATGTTGCGCAGGCTTTCAATGGTTCCTTCCAGACCGATAAAGTTGACCTTCAGCCAGTCCACGCCGTACTTGGTCTTCATCATTTCGGCGATGTAGTTGATGGAGCGGTGGCACTGCACAAGGTTGAGATTGGCCTTGTGCGAGCTGGCTATGCGTTCCACTTCGCCGTCGCCGGTGAAAACCGAAACCACTTCGTAGCCGATTTTTCTCAGGATGCGCTCCTGCTCCCAACCGTCGCCGCCGATGTTGTATTCGCCAAGGATGTTGACGGAATACTTGGTGGCGGGCTCGTAGCTGCCGGTGCCGATAACGCGCTTCATCAGGCCGTTGTTGGCGATGTGGTGACCAGCCGACTGGCTTACGCCCTTGTATCCTTCGCAGCTGTACGCCACGCAACGGATGCCGTATTCCTTTTCAGCTTCTGCGGCCACGGCCTGAATGTCGTCGCCGATCAGGCCCACGGGGCAGGTGGCGGCGATCATGATGGTCTTGGGGTGCATGAGCTCCATGATCTCGTCGATGGCCTTCTTGAGCTTTTTGGTGCCGCCAAAGACGATGTCCGGTTCCTGCATGTCCGTACTAAAGCAGTACTGGATGTAGTTTGGGGTATCGCCCTCTGCCTTGGCCTTGTTGCGGCGCGTGCCCCAGCTGTAGAAGCCGCAGCCCACAGGGCCGTGGGTAATCAGGACCATATCCTTGATGGGGCCGAGCACAACGCCCTTGCAGCCCGCGTAACAGCAGCCCCGGTTGGTCATGATGCCGGGAATGGCACGCGTGTTGGCTATAATCATCTGGTCTTCCGCAGGATTGACCTTGAGCATGTGCTCCTTGCGGTTTTTGAAGACCTTGGCGTTGTAGCGCTCAAGCACTACTGCGTTGGCGTCAATACTCATACATACCTTCCTTATGCGTCAGCGCGCTCGCCAGTGCGAACCACATAGGATTCTTCCACCGGCATCACAAAGATCTTTCCATCGCCGGGGTGGCCGGTGCTGTTGGCCTCTATGATGGCCTTAACAACTGACTCGACCTTTTCATCGGGAACGCAGATATTGAACAACCGTTTGGGAATCAGCCTGCCCACTTCGGTCAGCGACTCGCCCGCCGGAGTGCGCGGCAGCTCGCCGCTTTCCATAACCATGCGCAACGTGGCGGGATCAATACCCTTTTTTCCGCGTCCCAGGCACTTTGTGCATGAGAATGAGGGACATCCGGCTTTGGACAGGGCATTTTTGGTAGCTGCCACCATGTTGGCTCGAACCATTGCAACTATTTCCTGCATGGGAGCCTCCTACAGGCCGGACTTGCCGCTGCTGATGGTCCAGGCCTCGCTGACGCTTGAAACAAAGATTCTGCCATCGCCAAAGTGTCCGTCGCCGGTTTTGGCCACTCGCAGGATAACGCGGATGGCGTCGTCCTTGTCTTCATCGCTGACCACAAGCATGAGCATCTGCTTGGGAATTTCGTCGTACTGGATGTCGCCCACCATGATGCCCTTCTGCTTGCCGCGGCCCACCACGTCGAGCTTGGTAACGGCGGGGAAGCCCGCTGACAGCAGCTCGGAGAGAACCTCGGTGGTCTTTTCAGGCCGAATAATCGTGCGAATCATCTGCATAGCTGTTCTCCGTATTGTGCTGTTGATTTAGGCGTCCATCAGGCCGTGTTCCATGAGCAGCTCTTCGAGCCGTTCCTGGGAGAGGGGCTTGGGAATGATAAACATGTCGTTGCCGTCGATCTTCTGGGCCAGGGAGCGGTATTCATCGGCCTGTCCGCAGGTGGGGTCGAATTCGATAACGGTCTGCTTGTTGATTTCGGCGCGCTGCACCATGTTGTCGCGCGGCACAAAGTGAATCATCTGGGTGCCGATTTCCTTGGCGACGGCAGAGACGAGCTCGGCTTCGCCATCAACCTTGCGGCTGTTGCAGATGATGCCGCCAAGGCGCACGCCGCCGGTATTGGCGTACTTTTTAATACCCTTGCAGATGTTGTTGGCGGCGTAGAGGGCCATCATTTCGCCCGAAGCCACGATGTAGATTTCCCGGGCCTTGCCTTCACGGATAGGCATGGCAAAACCGCCGCACACAACGTCGCCCAGAACGTCGTAGAACACGTAGTCGAGGTCTTCGGTGTACGCGCCCAGGCGTTCCAGCAGATTGATGGAGGTGATGATGCCTCGGCCAGCGCAGCCGACGCCAGGTTCGGGGCCGCCGGATTCCACGCAGCGGATGCCCTTGAAGCCGTTTTTGAGCACCAGATCCAGTTCGATGTCTTCACCCTCTTCGCGCAGGGTATCGAGCACGCTCTGCTGGGCAAGGCCGCCCAAGATAAGACGGGTGGAGTCCGCCTTGGGGTCGCAGCCGACGATCATGATCTTCTTGCCAATTTCGCCAAGGCCAGCGTTAAGGTTCTGTGTGGTTGTGGACTTGCCGATACCGCCCTTGCCGTAAATTGCTACCTGACGCATGAGAATCCCTCTGGGTTTGATGTTCCCGCGCTCGTTGCGCTTGTCCCTCTTTGTGCAGAAAGCGTGCCGTATGATTAATATACTTATTTTATTGAATAATTTTATAATTTGCCTGTACAATCAATACAAAAATGTAAAAACAGCCATGCAGAAGAAAAATGGCGCTATCAACGTAGTGCAGTAAAATTATTAATCAAATTTCTGCGGCCATTTTTTCGGCCCTTGCGACAATACAAATTTGTCTGAAACTGCCCGTCGTCACTGGGCCAAAACGACAATCGAGCGCATGACCGCAGCTGTGGGGCCGCGCCCACGCTGCCTGCCGTTGCGCTTTTAATCCGCGTAAGCGGCATATGCACAAGCGACACAACAACGCGCAGGCTTGCCCCGCAGACGGTAAACCCCGCCATGCGGCAGGGCAGGGCGGGGCTGGGGCATGCGTGAGTCAGCACTTTGCACTGGCTGTCAGGCAGGCTTGGGCAAGGCACGCGGCATTGCGCCGGTCGGGCGGCGCTGGGAGGGGATTTTGTGTATGTGTGGTCTTAGATGAGCGAGGCGCGGGGAATTTGAGCTAAAATTGTACCAATATACAGAAAAATCTGTTGCGCACGCAAAGCGTGAGTGGATAGTAAAAAAATTAGATATTACAGCTGGTAAACAAATTTGTCAGCCAGGCAGCGGGCCATATTGCAGGTAAAGCTGGCGGCAATGGTTGCGCATGGGGCGGGACGGGCGGATGCAGCTGCAGAAAATCTCGGCAAACGAGTGTCAGCAGCCAAAACCTTCAGCAAATATGCCAGATTAGCATTTCAAGGCTGTAGCTGGTGCGCTCAATATATTGTCCGTCAGCGTTGCGAAAGGCTTCAACGTGCGCGGCCAGATGGGCCATATCCGGCTGTGCGCCCCGTGCAAGCAGGTTTGCCGCGCAGGCCTTGAGCAGATGCTCGCGGCTGTGCGGCACAATCCACTGTCCGTCCACAGGCAGTGCCGTGTGCGCAATGCGGCGGGCCTGCAGCCATGCGCGCATGGGTGGGGCATCGGCAAATTGGGGCGGGCTGACGGCATAGCGCACATACAGGTCGGCCATTACATCCGAGGGTTTGCGCTCGGTAAAGCCGATAAAGACCACCTGCTCAAGGGCACAGGCGTGCAGCTTTTCGCGGGCGGCATCGTCGGTAAGGGCTGGGGTCATGGAGGCGAAAACAATCTGGTACCGCTGGTCATCCGCAAAGTTTTGCCAGTCTGAAACAACGGGCCTGATGTTGTCGAGGCCCTGCGCTGCGGCGTCCTGCATGAGGATGCGCAGCATTTCGTCCGAAATATCCACCGCAGTTACCGATGCCGCCTCCTGCGCAAGGCGGATGGTGTACATGCCGCTGCCGCTGCCCACGTCGAGCACTGTTTTGCCGCAAAAATCCACGCCGTTTTCACGGGCAAGGCGCAGCATGCGGGCCTCGTAGTTGTCGTCTCCCGCTTCATAACGGGGAAATGACGCCGCCCGGCAGTTCCAGAAGTCTCTGGTGGCGTATTTGCTATTGTCGTTTGTCATATGAAATTCCTGGGTGCAGGCGGCAGAGCGCCTGCACCCGTTGGGCTGTAAGCAGATGTCGTTGCGTCTAGCGCGCCTCAAGCCGCTGACGCAAAATGCTGACCGGGTGCAGGCTGAACTTGCCAGAGCCGTGCGTAATCTGCACGCGGCAGGTTCCGCACTCAGACACAGCCGCCTGAGCGCCGCTTTCGCGCACTTTGGCAAACAGTTCTGCGCCCACGGTCTGGGCGATGTCGTACTTTTCCTTTTTAAAACCATAGCTGCCGGAGATGCCGCAGCAGCCGGCGTCGGCGTTTTCCACAGTTACGCCGTCGAGGCGACGCAGCAGCTCAAGGCCCGGCAGGCCGTTGCCCTGCGCCCGCAGGTGGCAGGGAGCATGGTAGATGAGCTTGAGGTCGGGCAGGTTTGTATGCTTGCCGTCAACAGCCAGCGAAAGGTCGCCGCTGTCCACGGCATCCAGCAGAAATTCCTGCGCGTCGGCCAGGCTGCACGCGCCGTACTTTTCCGCCACATCGGGGAAGTACTCCGGCAGGTCAACGCGGAACATCAGCGCGCAGCTTGGGCAACCCGTCACCACCGGCAGACCGGCGTCGCGCCATTGGCCAAGGGCTTTGAGGTTGTGCTCCGCATTGGCGCGGGCATGCTGCCAAAAGCCGTTGGCCACCATGGGCAGGCCGCAACACACAAGCTCATCGGGCACAATAACCTTGTATCCCGCACGGTTTATGGCCCACACCATATCAAGTCCGGTGCGGGGGTCGTACACGTCCACATAGCAGCCGGGGTAAAAAATCACGCTGCGTTTGTGGTCGGGCTGGTGCACATGGCGCATGAGCTGGCGGAAGGTCTGCGGCGCAAATGCTGGCAGGGGGGCGCGTTTGTCGATGCCCAGAGCGTCCAGCACCGAACGCGTGACAGGGTTGAGCATGCCAAAGTTCTTGAGCGCTGCCGGGATAAGCCGCAGCCATTTGGCCATGAGCTCGCCGTGGCCAAGCACCCAGTCGCGCAGGCCGGGAGAGTGCGTTTTGAACTGGTCTGCCCGGGCCATCATGTTGAGGCTCGACACCGGCACGCCATGGGGGCAGGAGATGTCGCAGTTTTTGCAGTTGGCGCAGTAGTGCAGCGAGGGGTCTTCGGTCAGCCCCAGCAGACGAAAGCGCTCGTAGGCAGGGCCTATCATGCGCGGGCCCAGAAACTTGGGGGTGGCCTCCGCCACGGGGCAGTGCACCACGCAGGTGGTGCAGGCTATGCATTTGTCAGGATTAATGCGCACGCTCATTGGTTTTCCCCGGCTCCGGCCGCTGCGGCGGCCATGCGGCCCGCCTGCCAGCCCGTGGCTATGGCAACGCCGTGACCGCTTTTTTCTGTTGCATAATCGTAGCCGCCAAGGCTGCGCCCGGCAAAAAAAACGTTTTGCCAGCGCACGGCTGCCGCTGCGTCCACGGGCCGCATTTCGCGGTCAACCCGGACGCCCATGTGTGAAAACAGATGGCTGCCGAATATCTCGGGCTCTGACCACTGCGCCACATCCTGCGGAACGGTAATGTCGATGCCAAATACGGAATCCCAGCATTTACCGGGCTCAAGGGTCATGCCGCCGCCAAGGATGCCGCCGGTGGCCGCCACAAAGGCTCGGGCGGCGTGGCGGCGCAGCTGGCCGGACGCCTCGGCCACCAGCGCGGTGCAGGACTTGCCGCTGATTTCGGCCCGCAGAACTGTGGTGTTTTCCACCATTTCAAAGTTGTGCTTGTGCAGGGCGTGCAGCAGGGCGTCGCGCAGGCGCAGCCCGCCCACCCCCGGAGGAATGGACAGCATCTCCACCACCGGGCAGCCCGCTGCGGCATTGATGGCCTGCCATGTTTCGGGGTTGGCCTTGCTGCCGCACAGGGGCGGTATAAGGATAAGGTCGTACTTGCCGGCATGCGGGGCCAGAGCGTCCAGCAGCCACTGGCGGCTTTGCGGCTTGTCCGCAAGGCGGGCGAGGTCGAGGGCTGTTATGGCGCGGTGCGTCTCGCCAAAGGGCGAAGGCAGGAGCCCCTGGCTGAATTCCCTGTCGGTCCAGCTTTTGTAGCGTTTGAGCTGGCTGACCACCAGCGCCGTGCGGCAATCGCGCAGACCCTGCACGCTGAGCACCAGCACCCGTTTGGCGCTGGTCAGGGCCTGGGCGTCCAGGCTGGCGGGCAGCAGATAGGAAGGTTTGAGCGTGCCCATGATGGTGGGCAGCTGGGTATTGCGCGGCGCGCCGGATTGCGCAAGCGCAGGGCGCATGGGCCAGTGCTGGCGCTCCATCACGTCAGCAAAAAACTGAAAGGCCGAGCGGACGCTTTCTGTCCCCAGCAGCCGGTAGGGATGGTCTTCGGGCAGCAGGGCAAGGCTCTGCCAGGGGTCGGCGGCAAGCCTGCCGTCGGCGTAGCCAAGAAAGTCCACCGAGCCGCCGCTGATAGCCAGCGAACCCATGCCCGTTGTGAGCAGCTGCACGCTGCGGCCCTGTTCGGCTGCGGTAAGGGCGGCCATGAGGCCCGCCATGCCGGAGCCGACCACCAGTACGTCAACAATCCTGCTCATGGGCGGCTCCATCAAGATTGAGTGTTCCCGCGTATACGGCGCGGCCAAGTTCCATTTCACGCGCCTGCATGCCCCACAGGGCGGGGCGCAGGCCGCCCCAGCGCTCCTGCAGGAAGCGCCGCACGTTGTCGGTGGCAGAAAATTCGAGGGTAACGCCGTGCTCCGACAGCGCCGCCACCGTGCGCAGCGAGCAGAACGTGCCCTGGCAGGTGCCCATGCCCAGACGCGTGCGCAGGCGAATGTCGGTAAGCGAGTGGGTGGAGGGGTCGTTGGCCACGCATTCTATTTCGGCCAGGCTGACCATCTCGCATTCGCAGAGCAGGGGGTTGCTGTCGGCTTTTTCCGCGTGTTCCAGCACCGGGGTGAGGTCGTCGCCCATGCGGTCGGCCATAAGCTTGATGCCCTGCACGGGAAAGTACTTGGCGGCGCGGGAAAGCGTGGCTTCGTCCGGGTCGGGCACGATGGCCTCCTGCGCGGTGCGGCAGGATGCGGTAACGCCAAGTTTGGCGCAAACCTTGTCTGCGGTGCGTTCGCCCATGAGGCGGTATGTGGTCAGCTTGCCGCCGAAAATGGAAACCATGCCGTCAAGGCCCTGCTCGGCGTGGTCCATAACATGGAAATTGCGGCTGGCCTTGCGCCCGGCGGCATTGCCCGGCGTGTAGAGGGGGCGTGTGCCCGCAAAAGCGCGCAGAATGCGGTATTCTTTCACTCTGGGGAACAGCGGTTCGCCAATTTTGAGCAGGCGCAGCACTTCCTCGCTGGTGGGGGTGGTGTCGTCGGGTCTGTCGGTGGGCGTGGATGTTGTGCCAAGGATGGTAATGGAACCGTGCGGCACAAAAATATCGCCGTCAGAGCCAGGGTGCAGGCGGTTGACCACGCGCGAGGTAAACCGGTGGTTAAAGACCACAAGCGTACCACGGTCAGGCGAAACAGCCACATCCAGCCCGGCCAGCGCCGCGATGCGGCCCGACCACGAACCGGCGGCGTTGACGATGACAGAGCAGGCAATTTCCACGCTTTCGCCCGTTTGGCGGTTGACGGCGGTAACACCGCAAACCTTGCCGTTTTTTTGGCGAATGCCTGTCACCTCGTGATAGGTGAGCATGCGCCCGCCGTAGCGCCGGGCCGACATGGCGTTGTGCAGCACCAGGCGAAAGCCGTCAACGCACGAATCGGGCACGCGAAAAACGCGGCTGATCTCTGGCGACATGTTGGGCTCAAGGCGCAGGGCCTCTTTAACGTCTATCTCGGGCGCGTCGATGCCAGCGCGGCCGCAGGCCTCAACCCAGCGATCCACATAGGCGGGGTCGTCCTCGGGCGTCAGGGCAAAAAAACCCTCGGTTTCTTCCACGCACTGCCTGCCGATACGCCGCACGATCATGTTTTCTTCAATGCACTCGCGCGCTGATTCGTTATCGTTTACAGCATAGCGGCCGCCGCTGTGCAGCAGACCGTGAAAGCGTGAGCTTGTGCCGTGGGCAAGGCCGCCCTGTTCGAGCAATATGGCAGAAACGCCGCGCATGCAGAGATCGCGCAGTGTTCCTATGCCTGTTGCGCCGCCGCCGATGACGACAACAGTAGTTTCAAGCATGGTTTCTCCAGTGGAGCAAATTGTCCTAACCGTCCTGCGGCAAGCAGACGCTGCAAGATGCCGCGCCCCTGTGCCGCCGTATGATCACGGCGCAACTGCGCGACAAAACTGAAGTGCCAGACCGATTGAGTGGTTGCAGCGGTTTTGCCCAGGAAGGTTGTTAATGCCGTATGGTTATCAATTTGCTGTGTTGCGTCAAGATTGAACACGGGGCAATGTTGTTCGCGCCCTTGCCATAGGCGTCAATGCCGCATAATAAATGCAAAAAACTCAAGGATTGCAGATATGGACTGGTCACAAAAACGCTGCGTTGTGCTCGATATGGACGGCACCGTTTATCTCGGTCATATCCCCATCGCCGGAGCGGTGCGTTTTATTCAGCAGCACTGGGGCAGACTCGATTTTTATTTTTTGAGCAACAATACTTCCAAATCTCCCCTGACCTATGTGGACAAGCTCAATGGAATGGGCATCGCCGCGCGCGAAGATCTGCTGCTTTCACCCGTGACGCCGCTGGTGGATTTTTTGCGGTCCAGGGGCATCTTGCGCGTGTTTCCGGTGGGCAATGCCGACTTTCAGCACGACCTGCAAAGGCGCATGCCCGAGGTGCAACTGGTGGAACAGGGTGCGCAGGCCGTTGTGCTGGCCTACGATACAGAGCTTACCTACCACAAGCTTGCCCGGTCGGCCCTGCTGTTGCAGGACAGCTCCGTGCTTTTTCTTGCCACGCATCCCGACCTTGTGTGCCCCTCGCCCGAAGGCCCGCTGCCCGACGTTGGCAGTTTTATCAGCCTGTACGCAACCGCCACGGGCAGAAAGCCCCAACATATTTTTGGCAAGCCCGACCCCGCCGTGCTCGCGCCCTTGCTGGCGCGCTACCGCAAGGAAGAAATGGTCATGGTGGGCGACCGCCTGAGCACAGACATGCAACTGGCCCGCAATGCGGGCATAGATTCCATACTGGTGCTCAGCGGCGAGGCCACGCGCGCTGATCTGGCGCGTGAGGAGCACCAGCCAACCCTGGTGCTCGAAGACCTTGGCCACGCCGACATGGACCGGGCATAGCCCCGCACAGACATTTGCCACCTAAAAAACCCGCCGGGGCTTGTGCCTTCGGCGGGTTTTTTAGGTGGGGCTCAGCCCCGCAGGTTGCGCTATAAGGCTAGTAGGCCACGGCTGCGCCGTCGCCCCTCGGGTCAGTGCCGCCCTGGCGCACGCCGGTGGCCTGATCCACAAGGATGGCGCCAGCATGGCCCATGGTGTCGGTGTAATTTTCAATCAAACGCACGGGATGCGGCAATGGCCTCTTGCGGGGTCATGCCAAAGTCGACCACGCGGGTAACAATGGCGGCCTGGGTTTGGGGTTGGCCCTCGCCGCCCATAGTGCCGTACACAAGGTAGGGCTTGCCGTTTTTGACCTTGCTGGCGGTCACATCATCCTGACGGATGCTGGAATCCACACTTTTGGGGATTGCGCTAATGGCGGGGCCATAAAAAAGCCCCTGCCTTGGGTAAAGGCAGGGGCTTGATGCGTCAGGGGGCTGCTGCTAGTTGCCGCCCATAAGCCAGTTCATGGGAACAAGCGAGAGCTTGGGGAAGAACAGCAGCAGGAAGAGCATGATGGTTTCCACCAAAACAAATGGTAGCAGTTTGACAACCAGGTCGGCAAACTTGATGTGTCCGATGCCGCACACCACGTACAGCACCGTGCCCACCGGGGGCGTGATAACGCCGATGCCGAGGTTAAGCACAAACAGCAGGCCGAAGTAGTAGGGATCAATGCCAGCCTGCTGGATGAGCGGGTAAAATACCGGCGCAAAAATCAGGATGTTGGGCGTAAGGTCCATGACCATGCCGATCAGGAACAGGAAGATATTGATGCTGATGAGCAGCAATATGGGGCTGTCGATGAGCGGCGAGAACAGCGCGGTCATCTGGTTGGGAATTTGCGCTATGGTGATAAACCAGCCCACAGCCGTGGCCGTGGCCACAATCAGCATAACCACCGAGGTGGTGCGGGCCGCGCGTGCGCTGACCCGCAGCAGATCGCGGAACGAAAGCTCGCGGTAGTACAGCACGCACACCAGGATGGCGTAAATGGCCGCAAATGCGCCGCCCTCGGTGGGCGTAAAGATGCCAAAGCGGATGCCGCCCAGCAGCAGCACCGGCATCATGAAGGCTGGCGTGGAATCAATAATGATCTTGATTGCTTCCTGTTTGGTGAAACGGATGGTTTCGTTGTAGCCGTCCTTGCGCACCACAAAGAACCACACCACCATGAGGGCCAGACCGATAAGGATGCCCGGCACAAGGCCGATCATGAACAGCTTGGTGATGGAAAGCCCGCTGACCGTCGCGCCAAGCAGAATAAAGTTGGTGCTCGGCGGGATAATGGGGCCAAGTATGGCGCCAGATGCTATGACCGCGCCCGCGCGGCCCGGATGGTAGCCCACTTCTTTCATCATGGGCAGCAGCAGACCGCCAAGGGCCGCGGCTTCACCCACCGAGCTGCCCATAAGACCGGCAAAGATAATGCTGGCGATAATGGCCGCATAGCCAAGGCCGCCGCGTACCCGGCCAATCATGAGCTGGGCCAGCTGCACCACGCGTTTTGAAAGGCCGCCCTCCGCCATGATTTCACCCGCAAACACAAAGAAGGGGATGGCCATGAGCGGGTAGTTGTTTGCGCCGTCCAGCATGCTGCCGGGAATGATCATGGCGTCCCACATGCCCGAGTTCCACATAAGCACAATGGCGCACAGCACCAGCACCAGCGCCAGCGGAACGCCTATGAGCATGAAGAAGAAGAGGGAGCCGAGAAAAATAAAGAGTTCCATTCTTCTCTCCTAGCCCTGGTGGAAGGTGGATGCAGGTCTGCGAACAAGGCCCGCAAGGGAGCGCAGTTCCACAATAACGCCTACCAGGGCCATGACGGGCAGGGTGCCGTTGATAAAGGCCATGTTGACGTTGGTCGCCACAGAGTAGGTATCGAGCGTTTGCAGCACGTTGACCACGCCGCCGTAAAACAGCAGGCCAAGGGCAAAAAGGCTGCATGCCGATGCCATGATGTCCAGGGTCTTGCGCTTCACTCCTCCAAACTTGACCACAAACAGGTCGACGGCAATGTGCTTCTTGCAGATGAAGGCCTCAATAGCGCCAAAAAACGTGATGTACATGAAGAGAAACCGCGCCCATTCTTCGCTGGGCGGGTAGCTGGATGAAAAGATGTAGCGCAGCAGGGCATTGTAAAACACAAGGCCGATCATGCCCAGAAAGATAACGGCGCAAAATATTTCAAACAGCAATTGCCCTATGGTTTCATGCTTGGGCTCCTGCTCCGGCTCAAGCAGGGCGTGGATGCCCGGCGCATGATCGGGCGGAAAGTTTTTGGAATTGTCGTCGCTCATAACGAACCTCAGTAAAACGCTGCCCCAATCGCTGGCTGTGCAGAGCAATGCCGGTGTCGGCACGTCTGTTGCGCCGCCCTAGATAGCCGCGTGAAAAATTGTTGCAACCCCTGGGACATCGCAAGCGCAGGGGGGGGTGCTCGTGAACCGCGCAGGCCGGAAAAGCATGCGCTCTTCCGGCCTGTAAAGCAGAGAACAGTTATTTGGAGTCGCGGTAGCTGGCGGCGCTGTCCAGAATGGCCTGGCAGTTGGGAACAGTGTCGTAAAAGAGCTTCCAGCTGCGCTTGCCTGCTTCGACCAGATATTCGTGAAATTCCTTGCTGGGCGTGTTGATGTGGCCCTTGTTGGCAAGGATGGTTTCCTTGGCCTTTTCGTCGCCTTCCTTGACCATGCTCCACACGTCGTTGGCGGAGCGCTTGGCCGCTTCGTCAAACCACTTTTTGTCCTCGGCGGGCAGCGACTGGTAGAACTTGTCGTTGATGTAGAGCGAGTGGATGACAAGGATGTGGCCGGTAAGGGTAATCTCGGGCGTGATTTCGTACATTTTGAGGCTGACGATATCGGCAAGCGGGCTGTCGCCGCCGTCGATAACGCCCTGATCGAGGGCGCCGGGCACTTCCGCAAAGGGCATGGGCTGACCGCTGATGCCGCATTCCTTGGCAAAGTTGGTGTACAGCGGAATGTTGGGCACGCGCATGCGCAGGCCCTTTATGTCTTCGACCGTATTGATGGGCTTTTTGGTGTAGAAGTGGCGGAAGCCCAAGGGAAAGGCGTTCATGGTGCGCAGGCCGGATTTTTCGGTAAAGCCTTCGTTGATCAGGTCAAAGGTCTTGCCTTCCATGGCGCGGCGGGCGTGATCCAGGTTGTCAAACAGCATGGGCGTTTCGAGCATGGCCATGGCGGGGTGCAGGGCAGAGGTCTGCGTGCCGGTGGCGCACATCTGGATGATGCCCTTGCGGGTGGCGGCGATGTAGGCGTCCTCCTTGCCCAGCTGGCTGTTGGGGAAGACCTGCACCTCGTATTTACCGTTGGAAAGCTCGGCAAGATACTTGCCAAACAGATGCATGCCCAGGGTTTCCGGCTCGCCTTCGGGCTTCATGCCCGCAATCTTGATGAGGGTTTTGGCCTCAGAGGTCGGGGCAAAGCCAAGGGTCATGCCGCAAACAAGACCCAGTGCGATAAACAGGGCTACGATACGTTTCATTCTGTAAACCTCCTGCTGGTGAAACTTTTGTGCCACAATAGTAATGAA
Source organism: Desulfovibrio desulfuricans (assembly GCF_004801255.1). Taxonomy (NCBI): domain Bacteria; kingdom Pseudomonadati; phylum Thermodesulfobacteriota; class Desulfovibrionia; order Desulfovibrionales; family Desulfovibrionaceae; genus Desulfovibrio; species Desulfovibrio desulfuricans. The sequence continues at coordinate 1,375,210 of NZ_CP036295.1, forward strand.
CCCAAACCCTGACCACAGCAGGGCCATAGTTATACCATGCAACGGTCTGCATACCCCAATGCACGCAGAGCGTTAGATCCTTGCAGGCCAAAAGCTGAGGCAAACTTAATGGACGTACCACCAAAAATTCAACTGTTATTTGCGGTAAAAGTTTAATTTTTTCAAGATAAATGTTAAATGGGCCTTAAAAAACCCTACCAATTGAATGCGATATGTAAAAAACTGGTCAGGCGATGAATTCTTTTATCAGGTTTTAAAGTTATATTGAATAGATATTTATTATTTTAATGCTAATATAATATGAAAATATTGTATTTGTATTTATTAAGTATATAGAACATGAGTTTTGTATGTAAAAATAATAAATATTTTGTATAATGAGTAAAAAATTTCTGTCTGAAAACTTTTTTATAAAAAAATATTATTTTTTATAAAAAAATTGTGCAGCATATTTACCTATGTAATCAAAACAATACAAAAATTTTTAAATATAGCATGTGTAGTGTTAAAATATGTGACAAATACATTACAGTTATGTGACGTTTTTATGTCGCAGGTGGTAAGCAGCTGAAAACCCCGCCATTTCAGCGAACCCGCCCTTTCAGCTGCAACAGATATCAGCTGAAAGGGCGGGGGATGCACGATGCTGCCGTGGCGGAGGCCTTGCTGCCTGTATGTACGCTTGTCCATGCCGCGCCGTGCGAGGCTGCTTGCCCCGCAGCCAGCAGGCAGGCTGCGGAGCTTCGCTACTGGGTTGCCCCGCGCTCCGGGGCGGGCCCTATACCTTTTTAAGCTTGTATTCGCGGCTTCCGAGGCCCAGCGATTCGCCGTAGGCGAGCTGCACAGTGCCGCAGGTGTTGGGCCAGCGGGCGGTAAACTTGTCGGTTATCTCGGCTGCGGGCAAGCCCGACGCAAGGGACGGCGCTTTTGACACCAGGTCAAAACAGGCCTGATCAAGGGCCACCGGGTCGGTTGAAGCCAGAATGCCCAGGTCGGGAACCAGCGGCATGTCGCTCCATGGCGCGCAATCGCAGTCTGGCGTTACATTGAGTACAAAGTTGATATAGCAAATATTTTTTTTACGCCCTTTAACAACGCCGTAAGCATACTCCGTCATGCGTTCCATGAACGGTTGAATTTCTGTTTCCCAGTCGACGCTGATGGCCTTTTCGGGGCAGACGGTGATGCACTCAAAGCAGCCGATGCATTTTGCAATGTCCACAACGCTCTTTTTGCTCTTCATGCTGAGGGCGTGTTGCGGGCATACCTTGACGCACTTGGCGCAGCCGACGCATTTTTTATCGCTCACAGACACATGGGTTGCGTGTTGCTCCTTTTTGCCGCGCACCCCTGCGCCGCCCATGGCCAGATTTTTTATGGCCCCGCCAAAGCCCGCCATTTCGTGGCCCTTAAAATGCGACAGCACCACCATTGCCGGAGCGCGGCGAATCTCTGTGGCTATGTGCACCTCTTTGAAATGCTTGCCGTTAATGCGCACAGGTTGGTCGTTTTCGCCATACAGGCCGTCGGCAAGAATGACCGGCGCGTGCACAACCGACGGCGCAAAGCCGTGGGCATAGGCTGTTTGCATGTGGTCGACCGCGTTGTGGCGACTGCCGGAATACAGGGTGGTTGTATCAGTCAAAAAAGGCTTGCCGCCCGCTTCAACAATCTTGTCCACCACCTGTCGCACCAGTGTGGGGTTGAGATGGGTGTCGTTGCCGTATTCGCCAAAGTGCAGCTTTATGGCGGCGAGTTCTTTTTTCTTGATGATTTTCTTCAGGTTAAGGGCATCGCAAAGCCGGGCAACCTTGGCTATTTTGCTGTTGTCGTGCGAGCGGCAATGCATGTCTGCATAATAGACTGTGGCGGGCATGGTCTGACCTCCGAATATGAGTGTTTGCGCGGCCGCAGGGCTGGCGCGGCAGAAGGGTTGCGCCCTGTGAGGCAGGCCTCACTCTACCGTAAGTCGGTTTGACAGAGCAATAGCGCAGCAGGAAAGTATGATTGACATAACATGTGATTAAGAATAGCGTATTTCGGTTTTAATTTTTTTTATCCGCCCGTATGTAAGGTAAGGAGGCGTTATGGCCGTTTATGTCGTTGATCATCCTCTTGTGCGCCACAAGCTGGGCATTTTGCGCATGGGGGCCACCTCCACGCGCGAGTTCCGTACCGTTTCCAACGAAATTGCGCGCTTGCTGATTTACGAAGCCACCAAGGGCTTTCGCACCGAAAAGCACACCGTCGAAGGCTGGGCCGGACCGGTGGAAATTGAGGTCATTTCGGGCAAGATGGTGACGGTTGTGCCCATTTTGCGCGCGGGCCTTGGCCTGATGGACGGCGTGCTGGACATGATACCCGGCGCCAAGATCAGCGTCGTGGGGCTGTATCGCAACGAAGAAACGCTCGAACCCGTTGAATATTACGTAAAGCTCGCCACCGACATGGATCAGCGGCTGGCTATCATTCTCGACCCCATGCTGGCCACTGGCGGATCGCTCATCGCCGCCATCAGCCTGCTCAAGCGCCATGGCTGCAAGCAGATATGCAGCCTCAACCTTGTGTGCGCCCCCGAGGGGCTCTCAAAGGTGCAGGCCGCCCACCCAGACGTGGACATTTACACGGCCGCCATCGATTCGCATCTGAATGAAAACGGCTATATCATCCCTGGTCTCGGCGACGCCGGCGACCGTATCTTCGGAACCAAGTAGCGAGGATCCCATGAGCTCAGCCAGCGCGCGGCGCGAAATTGCACCCACTGACTATAATTTTCGCTTCAGGGATTGCCTTATCGGCGCACAGATGCTTTTTGTGGCCTTTGGCGCTCTGGTTCTGGTGCCCCTCCTGACCGGGCTCGACAGCAACGTAGCCCTGTTTACCGCCGGTGTGGGCACGCTGCTTTTTCAGGTGTGCACCCGGGGCAAAGTCCCTATCTTTCTTGCCTCCTCCTTTGCCTTTATTGCACCCATCATCTACGGCGTGCAGACCTGGGGCATGGCGCAAACCCTTGGCGGGCTGGTGTGCTCGGGTCTTGTGTACTTTTTGCTGAGCGGGCTTATCCGCTGGCGCGGCACTGACGTGGTGCTGCGCGTGCTGCCGCCCATCGTGACCGGCCCGGTCATCATGGTTATCGGTCTTATTCTGGCCCCGGTGGCGGTGCACATGGCCCTTGGCAAAACCGGCGACGGCGCTGTGGTGCTTGTGCCCGAAAATACCGCCCTGTGGATATCAATGACTTCGCTGGCCGTTACCGTGCTGGTGTCGCTGCTGGGCAAGGGATTTTTGCGGCTCATGCCCATTTTGTGCGGTATTGCCGCCGGGTTTATGGTTTCCATCTTCCTTGGCGTGGGCGACTGGACCAATATTGCCGCCACCCCCTGGCTGCGGATGCCATCGTTTACCTCCCCCGAATTTGCCTGGGAGCCGATACTTTTTATCATGCCCATTACGCTGGCCCCCGCCATTGAACACTTTGGCGACATTGTGGCCATCAGCTCCATCACCGGACGCGACTATCTTAAAGACCCCGGCGTGCACGCCACCATGTTTGGCGACGGCGTCGCCACCATGGCCGCTGGTTTTGTAGGCGGCCCGCCCTGCACCACCTATGCCGAAGTTATCGGCGCGGTCAGCCTGACGCGGGTGTTTAACCCCGCAGTCATGACCTGGGCGGCCATGTGCGCCATCTTGCTGTCGTTTGTGGCCAAAATCGGCGCTTTTCTCGGTTCTATCCCCGTGCCTGTCATGGGCGGCATCATGATTCTGCTCTTTGGCGCAATCATGGTGGTGGGCCTCAACACGCTGGTGCGTGCGGGCAAGGATTTGATGGAACCGCGCAATATGATCATTGTGGCGCTGATCATCATCTTTGGCGTGGGCGGCATGCAGTTCAGCATCGGTTCGTTCAAGCTCGGCGGCATCGGCCTTGCGGCGCTTACGGGCGTTGCGCTCAACCTTTTGCTGCCTAAAAGCCGTTCGTAGACTGCCCTTGCCGGGCGCTCTGGCGAACCTTGCGATTACAGTGCGGTATGGCGATTACGTCATACCGCTTTTTTTTTATTGGCGTCGTGGCGGGGCAGGGCGTGTTGCTGCCTTGCCTCGCGGCCACTGCATGGCCGGGTGTGACCATAGTCACAGTGATGATTTTTTGAGGATAGCGTGGTAGTTGTAAAAAATATTCACGTACTATGCCGCAGCCGATGCTTGCGGTGGGCTGTGCGATTTTCTGACGCGGGCGTGGTACGCTGTATGCATTACTCGCCGGGGCAGGAGGGTTTTTGCCGCCGACAGGGCGGCGCAGGCTGGCGTGAGCGCCGCTGGCAGTCTTGATGACTGGTTCCCCTGCTTTTTGACGCCTTCATGAGGAGTGCGCATGTTTGACGATGCTTTTCGGGCAGAAATAACCGCCATGATCAGGCAGCGCGAGGTTGCTGCCGAGACCTTTGTTGCGGGCGCATCGTCGGTTCCTGTGTCGGGCAAGCTCATAGGCAGGGACGAAATAAGCTGCATGGTCGAAGCCGCTCTGGACGGATGGCTCACAGCAGGGCGCTTTAACAGCGAGTTTGAAAGCCTGCTGGCCGATTTTTTGGGCGCGCGGCATGTGCTGACGGTCAATTCCGGCTCATCGGCCAACCTTGTGGCGCTGTCGGCGCTTACCTCGCCCATGCTTGGCGAGCGGCGCATCTTGCCGGGGGACGAAATAATTACCGCCGCGGCGGGGTTTCCCACCACCATCGCCCCCATATTGCAGGTGGGCGCGACGCCTGTTTTTGTGGATATTGACCCGCAAACGTGGAACGTGACGCCCGCAGCGGTTGCCCGCGCCATTACGCCCAAAACAAGGGGCGTTGTGCTGGCGCATACCCTGGGCATGCCCTATGACGCCGAAGCGTTGCGCCAGCTGTGCGACCAGCATGGGCTGTGGCTTGTCGAGGACTGCTGCGACGCCCTTGGCGCGCGCTGGAACGGCAGGCTTACGGGCTCGTTTGGGCATATCGGCACGCTTTCTTTTTATCCGGCCCACCACATTACCACGGGCGAGGGGGGGGCCGTATTTACCAATGATCCCCGGCTTGCCCGCGCCATGGAGTCGTTCCGTGACTGGGGCCGTCATTGCCACTGTCGCCCTGGGCAGGACAACGCCTGCGGCAAAAGGTACGACGGCCAGTACGGCGACCTGCCTCAGGGCTATGACCACAAATATGTGTACTCGCACGCGGGCTACAACCTCAAGATGACAGACATGGCGGCTGCCTGCGGCGTGGCGCAGATGCGCCGCCTGCCAGGCTTCGTCGAGGCCCGCCGCCGCAACTACGCATACCTGCACGGGCGGCTTGCCGGCTGCCCGTGGTTTGACTTGCCGCAGCTGCCGCCGCAGGCCGAGCCGTCGTGGTTCGGGTTTCCCGTCATTTTGCGGCAGGGCGCTCCCGTAGCGCGGCTTGAGCTGCTGCGGGGGCTGGAGGCCCGGCGCATCGGCACACGCCTGCTTTTTGCGGGCAACGCCGTGCGTCAGCCCTTTATGCAGGGGCGCACTTACCGTTGCGACGGGGCGCTGACCAATTCGGACGCCATCATGGAGCGCGGGTTCTGGCTCGGCGTATGGCCGGGCCTGACGGAAGAAATGCTGCGCTACGTTGCTGATTCTCTGCTGACGCTGCTTGAGGGGCATAAATGATGCTGCTGCACCGCGCCATGCTCTGCTCGCCCATGAGCATCAGCCATGTGGTCATTGATGTGGACGGAACCCTTACTGACGGCGGCATCTGCTACGACGCCACCGGCAACGAGCTCAAGACCTTTTGCACACGGGACGGAGCGGGGCTTTTTGCGGCGCGCAGGGCAGGGATTGCGCTGGTTGTTCTCACCAGCCGCGAGAGCGTCGCCGTGCAGAGGCGCGCGGCCGATTTTCAGGTGGACATCCTGCAGCAGAACGTGACCGGCAAGCGCCGCTGGCTGCTTGATTTTATGGAAAAAAACTGTCTTGGCAGGGAGCATCTGGCATATATAGGCGACGACCTCAACGATTACGCCGCCATGGAGCTGGCGTGTTTTGTGGGCTGCCCCAAGGACGCCTGCCCCGAGGTCAGGGCTGTGGCCAACTATGTCGCGCCGCGCTGCGGCGGCCACGGGGCCGTGCGCGACGTGCTGCGCTGTCTGCTGACCCTGCGGGGACAGTGGGACGACGCCGTGCGGGCTGTGTACGGCATTGACGCCTGGCGCGCCGACGCCGCCCGGTAGGCGCTGAAATTTCTTTTATTTTACGCTGGGCAAACATACCGTAACCATCATTTGCTCTGCACTGGGGGAACTGTGAAACTGCGCGTTGCCGATGTGATGATGAACGAACTGTCCCGCCAGGGTCTGAAGCACGTGTTCATGCTCAGCGGCGGGGGCATCATGTACCTGATGGACGCGCTGGCAACAAGCGATCTGCGGCATGTGTGCTGCCACCACGAGCAGGCCGCAGCCATTGCCGCCCAGGCCTACGCCATGCAGTGCGGCGGTTTGGGAGCCTGCCTTGTGACCACCGGCCCTGGCGGCGCCAATGCGCTGACCGGCTGCGCTGCTGCCTATGTGGATTCCACCCCGCTGATCTTTATTTCCGGCCAGGTAAAGACGGCTGACTTTGCTTCGCTGCGCAAGGTGCGGCAGTTTGGCGCGCAGGAAAACGACATTGTTTCCATGGCCCGGCCTGTGACCAAGTATGCCGTGCGGGTGGACGACCCCCGGCAGGCCCTGTTTGAGCTGCAAAAGGCCCTGTACATTGCCGCGCACGGGCGTCGCGGCCCGGTGTGGGTCGATGTTCCGCTGGATGTGCAGAGCGCCATGGTCGACGTGCCGACCCTGCCGCTGTTTGACCCTTCGCGCGAGGCCGGTTGGTGCACGGACGACATGGCCGCGCAGCTTCATCCCGATGTTTGCGTTTTGGACGAGGGAGTGGCGGCAGTGCTGCATAAGCTTGCAACCTGCCGCAGACCTTTGCTCTATGCCGGGCACGGCGTTGCCGCCTCCGGCGCTGAGGATCTGTTCCGCACTTTGGCGCGGCGGCTGGGCGCGCCTGTGGCCGCGAGCTGGCGCGGGCTGGGCATTATGGACGGCGACGACAGGCTGTTTTTTGGCAGCCCGGGGCTGCAGGCCCCCCGTTATGCCAACATGATCACGCAGGCGGCGGATTTTTTGCTGGTGCTGGGTTCGCGTCTGGACAACATGATAACGGCCTTTTCTGAACGCAATTTTGCCAGGCGGGCTGCCAAGGTCGTTGTGGACCTGGACGCGGCGGAGATGGACAAACTGGACATGCCCGATGTTGTACGCGTGCGCGGCGATGTGCGGCAGTTTCTTGAACGGCTGCTGGCCGCGCTGCCCGAGCAGCCCCGGCAGGTCTCCGCTGAATGGCGCGAATTCTGCACCGGTTTGCGTTGCCGGTTTCCCCTGCTGGAAGAAAAGCAGGCGGCCCCCCTGCGTGGGACCGACCTTTACCGGCTGACGGCGGCTGTGGGCCGTGCCGCCTCGGCAGATGACGCCGTGGTGGTCTCTTCCACCAGCCGTTGCAACACGGCCGGGCACCTGGCCTTTTGCTACAGGCAGGGGCAGCGGCCTGTTTCGTCCATGGGCATGGGGTCCATGGGCTTTGCCTTGCCTTCGGTCGTGGGCGCGTGGTTCGCCTCGGGCAAAAAACGCGTGATCATGCTTGAGGGCGACGGTTCTTTGCAGCTCAACATCCAGGAATTGCAGACAATTGTTTATCACGGCATCGACGCCAAGCTGTTTGTTTTTTCCAACAGCGGCTATGCGGCCATTGCCACCATGCAGGACCGCAATTTCGACGGCCGGCATGTGGGCAGCGACGCGCCCAGCGGCGTGAGCATGCCCAGTCTGCAGCGCATTGCCGGGGCCTACGGGTTGCCCTATGTGCGCATTGAGGACGACAGCCAGATAGAAAAGGGCGTTCAGTCCGCGATGCAGACAAAAGGCCCGGTGCTGTGCGAGGTACTGGGCGATATGGCCTTTGACGAAATTCCCAAATGTATTTCGTATGTGAACACAGAGGGCAAGCGGGTATCCGCAGCGCTGGAAAATCCCTTTCCATTTTTATCGGAATCAGTGGTGCGCGAGATTTTTGAGCGTTTTGACACAACAGAATAAGGACACGCAGCATGGAGAGTTCTTCATTGCCCCTGTTTGTTTTTGAGATGGCCAACAACCATCAGGGCAGCCTTGAGCATGGTCGGCGCATTGTCGAGGGCATGGCGCGCAGCGCGGCCCCCTATGCCGGACGCTTTCGCTTTGCCGTAAAGTTTCAGTACCGCGATCTCGACACCTTTATTCACCCGCGCATGCGGGGCAGAACCGACGTAAAAAACATCAAGCGCTTTGAAGATACCCGGCTGAGCCGTGATGAATTTTCCAGCCTGTTCGACTGCGTGCGGCAGCACGGCATGCTGACCATGTGCACGCCCTTTGATGAGGCCTCTGCCGTGCGCATCGGCGAGGAGGGCTTTGACATCATCAAGATCGCCAGTTGCTCCTTTGCCGATTGGCCGCTTATGGAGGCAGTGGCGCAGACCCGCTTGCCGGTCATCGCCTCTGCGGCCGGATGCGGGCTGGAGGTTATCCGCAATGTGCTGTCGTTTTTTCAGCACCGGCGCATCCCCATTTCGCTGATGCACTGCGTGGGTGAATACCCCACGCCCAACGAGCACCTGCAGATGAACCAGATTGATGTTTTCAGGCGCGAATTTCCCGAGGCGCCGATTGGTTTTTCCACCCACGAGGCCCCGGACAACCTGGAACCGGTAAAAATTGCCGTGGCCAAGGGCGCGCGCATATTTGAAAAGCACGTGGGCGTGCCGACGGAGAGCATCACGCTCAACGGTTATTCGGCCAATCCCGATCAGGTGGCGGCGTGGCTGGCGGCGGCTGCCGAGGCCTATGACATCTGCGGGCAGGAGCAGGGGCGTTCGGCCCCGCAGCCCAAGGAGCTTGCTGACCTCGCGGCCCTGCGGCGCGGTGTGTTTGCCAGGGTTGATCTGCCTGCGGGCAGCGTGCTGGACGGCTCGAACATCTATTATGCTTTTCCTTGCCAGCCGGGGCAGGTCATTGCGCAGGATATGTCCAAGTACACCCGGTTTGTGCTTAAAGAGCCGCTGGCGGCCGACGCCGCCGTCATGCAGCCGCAGGTGGACATTGACCGCAGCCTGCAGCGCCTTGTGGCCGGGTACGTTGAGCGCATCGCCGCGCTGCTCAAGAGCAGCAACGCCGTTGTGCCTTTTGACAGCGAATGCGAGCTCTCGCACCACTACGGCATTGAAAGGTTCACCGAGGTTGGTCTTGTGCTTATCAACTGCGTCAACAGGGAATACTGCAAAAAATTGCTCGTGCTGTTGCCCGGTCAGACCCACCCTCTGCATTATCATGTAAAAAAAGAGGAAACGTTTATTATCCTGCACGGCGACCTCACGGTTATATGCAGCGATAACGAGCGCACCCTTACCCGTGGCGACACCATGACTGTCGAGCGGGGCACGCCGCACAGTTTCTCGAGCAAACACGGCTGTGTTTTTGAAGAAATTTCTTCCACGCACTGCTCTGACGATTCGTTTTATGAGGACAAGGGCGGATTTACGTTTCCGCGCAAAACAAAGGTGTATTTGACCAAGGATGTCCTTTGCTAGCGTTGCGGCTGGCAGCAGAAACCCGGCGCAGGACAAGGCCGCGCAGCCTGGGCGTCAGGCTGCTTTGTGCCGTCGCGGCGGCGCAAAATTGGGCGTGACAGCTTCTTAACCTCCTGAAGTACCGTTGTTTTGAGGATGTATGCTATGGAATTGACCGCGCAGGAAATGCTGAAAAGAGAAAAATTAAAAGAAACGAATCCGTACATATACGCAAAGATCCTCCGGCAGGAGCAGCGCTATCTCAATGGGCTTGCAGCCCCGACCATACAGTTTCAGTACGACTATACATGCAACATGCGCTGCGAGCATTGCTGCGTCAGCAAACTTGACAAAAAAGACCGTGTGCTGACGCCTGATGTTCTGAAAGATCTGGCGCGGCAGGCTGATGCGCTTGCGGTCACCCAGTTTACCATTTCTGGCGGCGAACCACTGCTTTTCAGGGACTTTGAAAAAATCGTGCAGGCCATAGGGCCGGACAGGTTTTTTATCGCCACCGATACCAACGGCTGGCTGCTCACCCCGCAAAAGGCGGCCTGGCTCAAGAATATAGGCGTGGGCAAGGTTCATATAAGCCTCGATAGCGCCCTCAAGAGCGCGCACGATGCCTTTCGCAAAACTCCGGGAGCCTATGAGCACGCCATTGCCGCCATAACAAATGCCAAAAAAGCCGGGTTAAGCGTCACGGTCAATACCGTACTTACCAAGGAGCGCGTGCATACTGACGAGTTTTTGCAGTTTCTGCAGCTTGTGGACGACCTTGGCGCGACCACGGTTCTTATGTTTGCCAAGCCCCTTGGCGAGTGGGAAGGCAATCTGGATATCCTGCTGGACGACAAGGATATTGCCTACACCAGGGAGCTTGAAAAAAAACACGCCGTCTGCTCGCACCTGACCCGCAATTATGGTTTTGATCATGGCTGTCTGGCTGTAAAAAGAATGATTTCCATAACTCGTTACGGCGATGTGCAGCCTTGCATGTCCATACTGGTTTCTCTGGGCAATATCTTTGATGAACCGCTGGAAACAATACTTGAACGAGGTATGCGGTCGGAGATTTTCGGCGCGTATTCGCCAACCTGCAGAGCCTGCGCCGATAAGGATTTTGTGGCCCTTTACAACGAAAGAACGCTCGGTAAAGCCGAGCCTCTTGCCTATGCCGACTTTATTTCGAAAAATAAATCATAAAGAGTACTGCAATGGATTCAGGAAATAAAATTAAATTTTATGAAAGACAGGCTGGTGAGGTCATTCCAGATTCGCCAAGCTCGATTAAACGATTGAAACTGAGCGAGTCGCTGCCTCTCGACACGCCGCTTGCGGTGCATCTTTTTCCCGTTTACGCATGCAACCTGCGATGCGAGTTTTGCATCTGGGCGCTTACGGAACAGGAGCGCGGCTATCTCTCCGATGTAAAGGTCATGCCCTATGACCTGTACTGCAGGGCTATCGACGGCCTGGCGCGGTTTCCAAAAAAACTGGGGCTCTGGCGCATCGCTGGCGTGGGCGAACCCCTGATGCACCCGCAGATCGTCGATCTTGTGCGCTATGCCCGGCAGTCTGGATACGTCGAACGGGTTGAAATTGTTACTAACGGAACATTTTTGACGCCTGAAATGTCAAAGGGCCTTATTGATGCCGGGCTGACGCGTTTGCGCGTGTCTGTAGAGGGCAACAGCAGCGATACCTACCTTAAATACGCCAAACGCAGTATTGACTATGACAACCTGGTCAAAAATATAGAGTACTTTTACAAAAATCGCGGCGAAACAAAAGTATATGTAAAAGTCATGGATTACATGCTGCACTCGAAGGCAGAGACAGAGGAATTCATTGCACGGTTTGAGCCCATTTCAGACGCGTTGCAGATCGAGCATCTGACCCCTGTCATTCATGGCATAGATTTTACCTCTCTGTGCGACAGTCATAGCCTGAATATACGGCAAACAGGCGGCGTTTATGACGATGTAGAGGTTTGCGCCCTGCCGTTTTATATGCTGCAGCTTAACCCGGACGGCAAGATTTTTCCCTGCTGTTCGTTTCGCGTGCCAGAACCATTGGCAAATATTAACGAAAAAAGTCTCTATGATGTGTGGAACAGCGATACGCTGCGTAATTTTCAGCTCAATATGCTCGACGCTGGCGCGGCAGGGATGGGCGGAATATGCGAAAAATGCAATTATTTTAAATATATCATGCAGGATAGCGACAGCATCGATGCCGCAAGGGGCGTCATCAGGCAAAAAATCCTTTCCGGATGCCGTCCATGCAAAAAGTAGCCGTTACCGGGCCGACCGGCGAGATCGGCTCCGCCTTTGTGCGGTTTTGTCTGGACGCGGGGCTGCAGGTGCTCGCCATTTGCCGCCCCGGCTCGGCCCGTGCGCATGTTTTGCCAAAGCACAAAAACCTGCGCACTGTCGCCTGCGCCCTTGATCAGCTCGATTCGCTCGATGTTGCGCAGGCTGGGCAGCAGGATGTTTTTTTTCATCTTGGCTGGGCGGATACCTTTGTTTCCGCAAGCAGGAATGACCTTGTCCCGCAGCTGCTGAACGTCAAATACGCCATTGAAGCTGCGCGGCTGGCCAAACGGCTAGGGTGCGAGGCCTTTGTGGGGGCGGGCAGTCAGGCCGAGTACGGGCGCTCTGCCGTGCCTCTGCGACCCGATTCGCCCTGCCATCCCGAAAACGGTTACGGCATGGCCAAACTCTGCGCAGGGCAAATGACGCGGCTTGAGTGCCGCACGCTTGGCTTGCGCCACATCTGGCCGAGGTTTTTTAGCGTTTACGGGCCGGAAGACCGAGCGGTAGCCATGATCCCGTCCATAATCGCCAACTGTCTGGCTGGCGTCAGCCCCAAACTTACCTCTGGCGAACAGCTGTGGGATTATCTGTATAGCCGGGATGTTGCGGAGTCTTTGTACCTGATGGGACAAAAGGGCAGGGATGGGGCCATATATACTGTGGGCTGCGGTAAACCCCGGCAAATCAGGGAATATGTCGAAATAATATGCAAAATGGCTAACCCTGCCGTCAAACCTGAGTTTGGCGCCGTGCCATACGCAAAATCTCAAGTAATGTTTTTGTGCGCCGATATCGAAGCGGCGCAAAAAGATCTTGGGTGGCAACCCAATACCAGTTTTGAACAGGGCATCGCATGGACGCTCGATTGGCACAAGAACATTATAAATAAATAATGGGTTACATATGATCAATTCATTGATTGTTATCCCAGATTACCATAATCATCATTACATCTTCCCCATGGGGATTGCATATATTCATGCCGCTCTTAAAGAAAAGAATTTTTCTGTGAGCGGTATTAATTTGTCTGAGCTTGCCATTATTAAAGATTCGCAGTTTGCCGCCGATAAGCTCCAGAGCATTTTGGCGGAAAACAAGATTGATATTGTAATGTGCGGAGCTCTGACGACTGAGCTAAAATACATACGAAGTGTTTTTGAAACAGCAAAAAAGTTTAATCCAGACATAATAACCATCGGCGGCGGCGGTGGTTTTACTTCCGAGCCGGTCATATTTTCTCAATTGACGGGCGTTGACTATGCCGTCCTTGGCGAAGGTGAAGTAACTATCTGTCAACTTGTTGATGCCATAGAAAACAACAAGGATGTTTCGTCGATAAATGGAATAGTGTATCGCCAGGGCGACGAATATATCCTGACGGGCAATCCCGGCAGCATCAAGGACATCAATTCCATACCCTTGCCCGATTACAGCGGATTTGAGTTTGAGCGTTACCTTGAACGCAATCCTTCCATGCCCATGATACTCGCGCGGTCATGTCCGTATCGTTGCCGGTTTTGTTTTCATCCAAGTGGCAACAAATACAGACAGCGCGATTTCAAGCTTTTTTTTGAAGAGCTTAAAATCTGGATTAAACAGTACAATATTTCATCCATCTCTTTGGTGGACGAGTTGTTTTGCTCCACAAAGCAAAAAATCAAGGATTTTTGCGAAATGCTGACGCCCTACGGCGTCAACTGGACCTGCCAGATGCGTGTGGAGACTGCGGACGTGGATGTCCTGCAGCTGATGAAGGGGTCTGGCTGCACGGAAATCAGCTACGGTTTTGAAAGCCATTGTCAGCGAATTTTGGATCATATGGGCAAGGGCATCAAATGCGCGCAGATCGATCGGGCCGCCCAGGTTACCTACGACGTGGGCCTGGCCATTCAGGGCAACTTTATTTTTGGCGATGAGCTTGAAGACTGGGCAAGCGTTATGGAAACCTTGCAATGGTGGTACGATCACCGTCACTACGGCATCAATCTTGGGTTTATCATGGTTTACCCAGGTACAGGCTACTACAAAAGCTCTGTTGAACGCGGGCTGATAAAGGACAAAAAGGGTTACATCGAAGCTGGCTGCCAGTTGATCAACATGTCCAGAATGACCAATTTTGAAGTGATCAGACTTCAGGCGCTAGAATGGTTTGTGAGTGACAACTACTTGGGCGCAACCAATGTGGCGACTGTTATGGAGAGCAGTTACATTGATGATTTGATGTCTTACAGACTAAGCATTAAATGCGCACATTGTGGAGAAGTTTTTTATGCTGATGTTTATAAAGACATTGCAGAAAGAAAACTGTTCAGAGTTTGCTGCTCTCAATGTGGTCGTCGTAATCAGCTCTCGCTGATCGAATCAGACAATAATTGTAAATTTGATTTGTCTTCAATTGAAAAATATATGGACATCGCATTTAAGATGCGTTGTGGCTACGTTACAAAATGTATTGAATATTTACGTTCAAAATTTAAGCGCATTGGTGTATATGGTGCAGGTGGTAATGGTAACCTGTTCTTAACGCTGCTTGAGAGTGCCAATACAGACATACAGGTTGCCTATGTTGCTGACAGGGATGCGCAAAAGCTGGATGTGTTTAAAAATCGCTACCATGTTACTAGTGTCGACTCTTTGGCCGACTATAATGTAGATGCAATTATTGTTACACCTCTCAGTTTTACACATGAGATTGTGACATTTATAAATAATAGTTGTCCTGAATCACAGACAGTGTGTTTGCAGGACTTTGCAGAATAATCATTTTAGGAGTGATTCATGAAGATCGCCCTCATTATTCCTTCTTATAAGCATACGCTCATACTTGAAGAATTATTGATTGTCAGATTAAAAATGTGGCGGAAGCACGGTATTGATGTTTATATTTATGATTCAAGCAATATATTGAATACAAAAAAATTTGTGGAACGCAAAATTGCATCTGGATTTGACAACCTGTTTTACAGACAGTTGCCCTGTACACTACATGGTAATGAAAAAGTATATATTGCTATTGCGCAAATTCTTGATATGGGCGTGTACGACTATATATGGATTTGCAGCGACGGTATTTCGTGGAACTCTGACGCGTTACTTGAAGTAGAAAGGTTTGCGCAACAGCAGACTGACATGATTATTCTTTCTACAAGAGACAGGGGTAATGTCGGTCTAAAAACATATGCCAGCGCCAACGACGTTTTTAATGACCTCGCCTGGCATCTTACGCTTATGGGCTCCATTATAGCCCGTTGCGACAGCCTGCTCAAGGATGTCGATTTTGACTATCTGCGAAAAAAATACATGACAGATTTGTGCTCGGCCTTTTCGCATGTGGGGCTTTATCTGGAGCAGGCAGCCAAACTCGACAGGTTCAGTGCTGTCCATTTGCCTCCCTATCGGTCCAGATTTCGCAACAGCCCCATAAAATCCGCCTCGGGGTGGTACAAAAACCGGTTTCATGTCTGGGCCAAGTGCTGGACAAAAACGGTGCTCCGCCTGCCCCGGTGTTTTGCAAACAAACAGGCTGCCATCTGCACCAACGGCGAGCGCTCGGGCGTGCTGCGCGAAGAAAGTTTGTGCTGGTCCAGAGCTCGCGGCGTGCTGAACCTGGTTGTATTTTTGTCGTATCTTACGCGCTGGAAGCGCATTACCGAGTACCCCGCATGGCGCATTGGCTGCCTGTCGGTTACCCCGCGTTTTATTGCCAGGCTGCTGCCCGCCTGGCGAAAAAAGTGCGAAACTTTTGCGCGCTACAAGGAACTGACCGCGTTTTTGGACCGCCACAAAAAAATCGCCATTTATGGTACCGGAGCGGCAGCCCTCAGCAGCGCCGCCCTGCTGTCCCTTTGCGGGCGTTCGTTTGACTGCTTTTTGGACTACGCCAATGCGGCGGGCAACAGTTGCAGCGAGGTCTACCCCTGCAGGGTCATGCCGCTTGAAGATTTGATAAATGCCCCGGACAGGCAGGATTATGGCGTTCTCATCGCTCTTGATGATGCGGATATTCCCTCTGGTCTCGACGCGCTGAGGGCGTCAGACATCGGGCGGGAGGCCCTTGGATTGAGCGGTTGCTCAGCCATGGATGAAACCATGGCTGACCTGTACGCATGGCAAAACCGGCTGCCAGAAAAATCCTGGAAGCCCCTGTTCAAGTATTATTTTACCTCGATACGCGAGCGCTTTCAGCTGTTTTTGGTGAAGCGCAAGATTTGTTGCGCCATTAAGGGCGCGGCAAAGCGTCGCAAACGGCTGGCCATCCTGGGCGCTGGCGAGCAGGGCGCGCTGGCCTCGGCCATACTTGACTTTTCAGGTCTCGAGTTTGACTATTTTATCGACATGACAGGCGATTACCCTTCAGATACGTACTGTGGACACCCTGTTTTGCAGTATGCAGATTTTGAAGCGTACAGTCAGAAAAATTCTTTTTGCCTGCTTGATCCGTGTAATCAGGCTGCCTGGAGTGGTTTTGACTTTGGTAAAACCCGCGTTTTCAACATGCATCACCTCATTTGCAGCCTGTTAAAGGTGTAGACTTGCCTTGGAACCGGTTGGAGGGCAAATGGATCAGTTGAGTTCCTTTACCGGTATATATGCCGGGCGACGGGTGCTGGTGACGGGCAGCAGCGGGTTTAAGGGCTCGTGGCTTACGCTGTGGCTGCAAGGCTTGGGCGCGCGCGTTTTGGGTCTGGCGCTCGACCCGCCCAGTACGCCTTCCATGCATGAGGAGCTGGCCCTTGGCGGCATCGTCGCCGCAGAGCACGCTTCCATCACAGACTTTGCGCGCCTGCAGGCCATAATGAAGGACTTTCAGCCAGAGATCGTCTTTCATCTGGCAGCCCAGGCACTTGTGCGCGAATCGTACGCGCATCCGCTGGAGACCCTGCAAACCAATATCATGGGCACTGCCCATGTGCTTGAAGCAAGCCGCCATGTACCGTCACTGCGGGCGGTTGTTATTGTCACCAGCGACAAGTGCTACCGCAATAACGAATGGGTATGGGGATACCGTGAAAACGACCCCATGGGCGGCCACGACCCATACAGCGCAAGCAAGGGCTGCGCTGAGCTGATAACAGCCTCGTATATCAAATCATTTTTTCCTGCCGACAGGTATGGTCAAGACCATCAGGTGGCCGTGGCTTCCGCCAGGGCGGGCAATGCCATAGGCGGTGGCGACTGGGGCAAGGACAGGCTGATACCCGACTGCTTTCGCGCGCTGCATGCAGGGCAACCCATCGTGATCCGTTATCCTCAGGCGGTACGGCCCTGGCAGCATGTTTTGGAGTGCCTGAGCGGGTATTTGCAGCTGGGTTGCCGTCTGCTGGAGCATGGCCCCAGTTATGGCTGCGGCTGGAACTTTGCCCCCATAGATATGGGCGATGTCTGGCCGGTGGAGCGGGTGGTGCGCTACATCTGCACCTTGTGGAAGGACGGGCGGTATGAAGTGCAGCAAGGCAACCAGCCGCATGAGGCCAACATGCTGTGTCTTGACTGCACCAAGGCCAACATAGAGCTTGGCTGGCGGCCCCGCTACAAGGTGGCTGAAGCCCTGCGTGTAACCACCGCGTGGTATCAGGCCTGGGCTGCAAGCCGGGATGCGGCCCATATGCGGGCATTTACCCAGGAGCAGATAACGGCCTACACCCAGCGCCAGCTCCCGCAGGAAGACGAACTGTAATCGCTGTTGCAGCCAAAGCTCTCAACCATGGACAAACGCTATATTATCTGGGCGCCGGCCCTGACCAGAAGCGCAGGCACAAAGGCGCTGTATGCGCTCTATGGCAAGCTGCGCGACAAGGGCTGCACAGCCCTGCTTTTTTGCCCCGAAGAACATCGCGAAGAATACGAATATATAGATGTTCTTGATGAACATACCTTACGTAACGATATCGTGGTGTACCCGGAGATCGTGTGGGGCAACCCTTTGCGTTTCAGTAATGTCGTCAGGTTTGTTTTTTATTTCCCGGGCAGGCTGGCAGGCGAGCCGCAATTTCACCACAGTGAAATGGTCTTTACCTGGTGGGTTGGTTATTTTGATGCGCCAGTGCTGCACTGGCCAACCCTTGATACTTCGCTTTTTTATGACGAAAACCTCCCCAGGACGCATAACTGTTATTTTTTGAATAAAAAATATGACAACATGAAGCTCATTGATGCGCTTGATGGCGCTATCGAAATTACCATGTCCTATCCCGCGAGCAGGGTGGAATTGGCGCAGTTATTAAAAACAACCAAGATATTATACACCTTTGACCGGTACTCGCTGCTCAATGACGAGGCTTACGCCTGCGGGGCGGAAGTCTGCCTGGTGCAGGACGGCGAGCTTGTGCCCTATCGCTCCGATCCCTATATCGACGTTGCCGAGGCGGAAACCCAGCTCGTCAGCTTTATTGCCGCCACCCAGGCTATGAACTACGTCGGCGAGCTGCAGGACGACACGCCGTTTCTGGATAAGTTTGGCGGCCTCAATTACAAAACTGCCATGCGGTGCGCCGCCTGCGGCGCCTGGGAGCAGGCCTTGACGTTTGCGCACAAGGCTTTTTGCGGCCGGCCGCTGCTCAGGCCTGCGCTTGTCGATGCAGGCAGCGAAACCCCTGCGTCGCCTGCCGGGCATGATGATGTGCCGGGCCCCAAATGGCGTATGTTGCTTGAAAAATATTCCGCGTTTGTGCAGCGCAAGCAGTTTGGTCAGGCGGACGCCGTACTGTACGAGGGCATGATGTCGGCCATTGCCGACAACAGGCGCGAGGTTTTTGCCCTGCTGGCTGCCCTGCGAAGCGTGCTGCGCGAAAATCGTGGGCAGGGCAGGGCTTCGCTTCGGTACGCCGAGCTGGCTTTGCTGGCAGACCCGCTTAACGCAATGGCATCGCAGATGTGCGTTTATCAGTATCTTGCCGAGGGCAAGGTCAATCTGGCGGTCATGACCGCCTGCCGCATGTGTTGTCTGTTTTTGAAACCGCTAGTGTTTGAGAGGGCGTTTTTTGGCACGGCCCTGCTTGGCCTTGTTGTTGCGCAATCCGGGCAATCGCCGCTGCAGCTTGCTGCCAAAATGCCCCAGATTATGCAAGCCGCTATGGATGCCGTAAAAAAGCAGGTTGCCTCGCCCACCTCGCCGCGCGAGTGGGGGGCAAAACTGGCGGAAGCGGAGCAGAGTCTGTAAATTTGTACAAAATATATTGCGGGACCTTTGCGGGGCGGGGCCTGCCTGCTGTGCTTTTTTCTGGTTTTTTTATATAATAACAGTTGGTTACTTGATTGATAATTGGTAAACGACTTCAAGGTATCGTGCCGGTTTTGCCGCGCGCGGCATGCCTTGTCTGATTATAACTAGCATATTATTATAAATTCACTGCAGCATCATCATTCTATGTGTATAAGTGAAAAGGAATTGTGTTATTTTTTTAAAAAAATATATTTCATTTGAGTTTTTATTGCTGGTATTTTAATAAAAAATGGAACTTTATTATGTATGTTTTATGCGTAACGTTATAGTATTTGAAAAATAAATTATTATATTTATAAAATTTTTGAAGCTAATAATTTGTATATTCGATATTATTTGGTATCGTATTTAAAAATTGCTGTACCTGCATAAAAAAAGCCTATATATATCTGCAACCCCCTAGCTTGCACGGGCTATGTTTGCGGCAAGCTACAATCTGTCCTCTTTTTTCATCTGGGTAAGTCCTGAGTCAGCAATGCAGCGCAGTAGTAATCACCAGTCGTGGGAATGGGTAGCCGGTCCTGATTTGTGTTATTGCGATGATGTACCGCTCAAGTCGGCAATCCTCGGCGTTCCAACAGTCAAAGGGCAGACTCTTTTTTTCGGCATGGATGTGGCCGACCAGCAGATGGCCATGGAAACGCTTATGGACGAGTACGGCGAGCCGCGCGCTTTTGCCAATGTCGTCGGCCACTATGTGCGCAAGTCTGACGGGGTTCTTTTTTTGCTTGAGATGAGCGGCGTGCCGCTCTTTGACGACGGCTACGGCCTTATGGGGTTCAAGGGCGTAGAGCGCGTAATTGCCAGCATTTCGCTCTATTCCGCAGGTATTTCCACCTCCATCGATCTTGATACCATTTACGCCACAGCGCCCATCGCCATGTGCGTCGTCGACCGCAACGGCCTGCTGATCTCGGCAAACGAGCACCATGTGCTGCTTTCGGGCCGGTCGCTGTTTGATACCAGCGGCGAGCACATTTCGTTGCTGCACACAGAGCTGGAAGAAAAAATCCAGAGCGACTTTTGCAGACTCGAAGAGGGCGGGCAGGTTTCTGACCACGAAGTACGCATTGACGGCAGGGATTATGCCGTCTCCGTCACGCCTGTCCGCAATGCTTCAAGCTCCATCACTGCGCTTTCGTTGGCATATTTTGACATTACCGAGCGCAAATCGCTGGAACGCAAGCTTAAGGAAGCCAACGAACGACTGCGGCATCTGTCCATCCACGACCACCTCACCGGTGCGTACAACCGGCGGTTTTTTGATGCCATCCTTCGGCGCGAAACCGCGCTGTGCAAGCGCCGGTCGGGCAATCTTTCTGTAATTTTGATGGATATCGACTTTTTCAAGTTTTATAACGACAGATACGGGCATGTGGCGGGCGATGAATGCCTGGTGCAGGTCGCCAGCGCAATGCAAAGCTCTCTGGACGGCGTCGGCGGCGAGCTGTACCGCTATGGCGGCGAAGAATTTGCCGTTGTCCTGCCCGAGTACGACGCACCAAGCGCCCATGATGTGTGCGAGTCGTTGCGCACAGCAGTGTATGACCTCAAAACGCCGCACTCTGGCAACGTGTGCAGCTATGTGACCATCAGCGCGGGGGTGGCAACCCTGCGGGATGCGGTGGACGACGCGTCTTCTGCCGGCCTGGCCGCCAAAATTGTCAAGGCGGCGGATACCGCGCTGTATCAGGCCAAAAATACCGGGCGCAACCGGGTAGAAGCCATCATTCTCTAATTGCTCCCCGGAGCCCCGCAGCAAACCTGCCTTGCCGCTTTGCCGGACAGACAGGTTTTTGTTGTTGCGGGGCAGCGCGGCAAGGCCGTGGGTATTGCCTTTAGCGGCGTGTTGTGCGGCATACTGCTTGCCCGCGTAGTGTCTGGCGCTGTGGGCCAGTGGCTTGGCTGGCCGACGCCCTGGCCGTGCTGTTGGGCGCGCTGCTTGCATGGCCGCCCTTGTAGCGGGGGTTGTTATGCTCGACTTTGGCGTGTCCATTGCGCAGGTGTCCAATCAGTCGCTTATTCTCGGTCTTTCGGAATCGGCGCGGGGCCGGGTCAATACCATCTACATGACGGTACTGTTTATGGGCGGTTCTCTCGGTTCGGCAGCAGCCAGCCATGCCTGGGCCGCGTATCGCTGGCCGGGCGTTATGCTGACCGGCGGTGGTTTTGCCCTTGCGGGCCTTGTTTTTCACCTGCTTGAAAGGCGCTGTCCCAGCCCTGCAACGGGCAGACAGCCGCAGGGGTGCTGCTAGGCCGTTGCGCGCGGCGTCGCGCATGCGCGCTTGGGGCGTTTGCACCGGGTCTGTCGCCAAGCGGCGCTGTTCGTTGATGGACAGCGCCGCTTGGCGTTTTTAGCCAAACTCTCTGGTCTCGCGAGCTAATGGAAATGCCTACGGTTACAGTTTTGTGCTGCGTGCCGTAGCAGCAAAACAATTTCAACCTGTTAGCGCCCGCGCGGCAGAGCTGAAAAGCACACGAAACTTCACGCTGTCAGCACACAAGCGGTCTGGAAATTTTCTATAGTTCGCCCATGCAATACCCAGTACGCATCCGCATCATATCCGGCACCACGGCAAATGGCGGGCGCATGACGCCGTTGCAGGGGCGTGGTTGCTGAAGGCCGAGGATGACGGAAGCGCGGACTGCCTACGCACACCCAGGAGGATGCCGCATGTTCCAGAGCATTGCCGGAGAAAAAAAGGATTCCAGCCCGTTTCAAGCCTCGTTTTGTGTTGATCTGCATGTCCATTCCTGCCATTCAACCTGCCCTTCGCAGTGGATTTTGCAAAAGATCGGCTGCGGCGAAAGTTACACCCCTCCCCGCAAGATATACGACATCGCCAGAGCCAGAGGCATGAATTACGTGACCATAACGGATCACGACACCATCACCGGCGCGCTGGAAATAGCCCACCTGCCGCAGACCTTTATCAGCGAAGAAATTTCGGCCTACTTTCCCGACGACAGATGCGAAGTCCATGTGCTCGCCTGGAACATTACCGAAGCCCAGCACAAGGAAATAACACGCCTGAGGCAAAATATCTTTGAGCTTGTGCCCTACCTGACGGAGCAGGGCATAGCCCATGCCTGCGCACACCCCCTGTGCGCGGCCAACAACAGGCTTACCTTGAGCCATGTGGAACAGCTTATTTTGCTGTTTTCGGTATTTGAGCTCAACGGGGCGCGCAACAATGTGCAAAACGAGGTGCTGCGCAAAATTGTTGGCGCTCTTACGCCCGAGGCCACGGCCAAAATGGAAGACAAGCACGGTTTCGGTGCCCATGTCGCCCAGCCGTGGCTCAAAAGTTTTGTGGCCGGGTCCGACGACCATTCGTCGTGCAATATCGCCAGAAGCTCCACCGTGGTCGAAGTGTCCCGCAGGGATGTCGGCCAGTCGGGGCATGCGCCCACAACCGCGCTTTTGCGGTCCATCATGGCGGGCAGAACCACCCCCCGCGTCATTCCGGCCACACCGCTGGGCTTTGCCCACAACCTGTACGCGATCGGCTATCAGTTTTACAAAAATTCCACCGGCCTTGCGCAGGATATAAACAACAGCACCGTACTGCGCTTTGCGGAAAACATGCTCACGGGCCAGCCCGATACGCGCAGCCGCAGCATACGAACGCGCGTCATGTCCATAGGCGGATTTTTGCTGCAATGCGGCCGCTGGGTGGCGCGGTCGGAAAAAAGTATGCAGGAAAACATGCTGGAGGCCGCAGGCCGGGCCATTGGCCGCTCGCAGGACCTGCTGGCGGCTGCGGACAGCGTTAACGTCATCCTGCCGCAAGAGCGCATGCCCCAGCGCGAGGCTCTGCTGGCCAGCTTTGTGGCCGAAGTAACGGAAAGCGTGCAGCTGGCCTGCTCCAATGCCGTGCTGGCAGATGTTCTCAAGGGTAATTTTTTCAATGTATTCAAATTGGTAGGGGCCATGGGTTCGCTATACGCCATGCTCGCACCCTATGGCATCGGCTACTCGTTGTTTGCACAGGACAAGATGTTTGCGCGCGAGTGCCTGCGGCGTTTTGTCCCAATCGGCAAAAAACATGAAATCAACGGCGACAGGGCCGCCATAGCGTACTTTACCGACACCTACCTTGAAGTAAACGGCGTTGCCAAAACGCTGCAGTCCATGCTGCCTCTGGCCAGAGAGCAGGGTAAAAAAATGGATATCCTTACCTGCGTGCGTCCTGACAGCGCGTCCGATACCCCAGGCAGCGATCTTGGCCCGGTGAATTTTTGCCCTATCGGCAGTTTTTCCATACCGGAGTATCCCGAGCTTACGCTCAATTATCCCCCGGCGCTCAAGATTGTGCAGCACTGCTACGAGAGCGGCTACACCCTGCTGCATTCCGCCACCCCCGGCCCCATGGGCCTGGCGGCCCTGCTGACGGCAAAAATGCTCAAGCTGCCCATTCATGCTACTTACCACACGGCTTTTCCGCAGTATATTCTTGAGCTTACGGGCGATCCTTCGCTTGAGGAGGCCACGTGGCGCTACGTGTACTGGTACTATAACCAGATGGATGTGGTTTTTGCGCCCTCGGCGGCCACCATGAAGGAACTCATTGCTCACGGCCTGCCGGAAGAAAAAATACGCCTGTACCCCAGGGGCGTGGACGCCTCGCGCTATACCCCGGCATGGCAGGGCAGCCAGCAAGGGCAGGATTCGGCCGTGCGGTTTTTGTATGTGGGCCGCCTCTCGCGGGAAAAAAGCGTAACCCGTCTGGTGGACGCCTTCAGGCTTGTTCTGGAGCAGATGCCTTCAGCCCGGTTGAGCATAGTGGGCGACGGGCCGCAGGCCGAGGAGCTGCAAAGCCAGGCCGCTGGCATGCCTGTTACCTTTACAGGCTATCTGAGCGGCGCCGCCCTGGTACGGGCCTACGAACAGGCCGACATTTTTGTCTTTCCTTCCACTACCGACACGTATGGCAAGGTAGTGCTCGAGGCGCAGGCCGCTGGTCTGGCGGTGGTGGTGAGCGGGCAGGGCGGCCCCAGAGAAAACGTCATCCCCGGCAAGAGCGGGCTGGTGGTCAGGCAGGAAACAGCCGAGGCCTACGCCTCGGCCATGCTGGCGCTGGCAAGCGACGCCAGCATGCTGCTTGCCATGAAGCACGAGGCGCGCTGCTATGCGGAGTCGCGCAGCTCGCAAAAGGCCTTTGCCGCGCAGTGGAAGCTTATTGAAACCCTGAGCCCGCAGGCCTGCTGGTAAGTGCCGCTGCACACCGTGCAATGCGCACTCCCAGCCCGCTTCTGGCAGGTTTGTGATGCCTGGCGGGTCAGGGCAGGCCCGGCCTTTGGGGCCTGCAAGCCATGTTGACGACCGCCTCCGGCAATGCCGCCGGAGGCGTTTTTAATTGCTGATTCTGCTCACCAGCCGGGCCAGCACGTCCGGGCCGTCCTTGACCAGCCTCTCGCGCAGGGCCGAAGCCTCGCCGAACGAGAGCTCCGTCAGCATGTCCTTGCCCTTTTCAGGGTTGGCAGAAAGTATGGTTTCAAAGGTCTGGGCCACAGCTTCTTCATCACGGCCGGTCAATTCGCTGAGGGCGCTGACCAAAACATCAAGTCTACGCATGTGAGGTTTCCTTAAGCCTGGTGCTGGCGTTGGGCATGCAAACAGCCGCGACGCGGGGCAAGATTTTGTCGAGTGCGGGGAACATGCCGGAATAGTAAAATTTATTTTCTGTCAGCTGTATAGCGTCAACGCGGCGTGCGGGGCAAGCCCCAAAAAGTCAAAAAAAGGAAGAACAAGGGCGACCGACTGCGGCAGCCAGACACGGGCAAAACGGAAGCCGCGCCTCCTGCCTGCGAGGGCGAGCGTCTTGCGTTATGCCGGGCCGCCCAGCAATTCCGGGATATCAAAGGCTGCGGATTCGGTTGCGGAAAGCGAGCGGGTAATGCGCAGCCCGATAAAGCGGGTGAGGTCCACAAACTGCGGCTGTATGGCGCGTCCATCGGGGTCTTGCGCCACAAGGATGCACGGTTGCGCAGGAAAGTTGGTGTTGGAGCGGCACACAATGCCCCTGTGCTCGTTGGACAGCTCCACCGCTGTACCCACGGGGAAAATGCCCACCATTTTTATGAAGCGCTCGACATAGCCTGGGGCCCAGGCCTGACCGCGCATTTTGTACATCATGCCCAGTGCCTTGTTGGGGGGCAATGGGTTTTTGTAAACCCGCTTGGACGACAGGGCGTCGTACACGTCGCTGAGGGAGAGCACCCGGCCAAAAACGCCGATCTGCTTGCCCGAAAGGCGACTGGGGTAACCTGTGCCGTTGTGTTTTTCGTGGTGCTGGGCGATGCCTTCAATAGTTTCTGGCTCAACATTGGAGAATTGTTTGATTTTTTCAACACCCAGCAGCACATGCTCGCGCATGGTCTCGAATTCCTGAAAGGTCAGCGAGCGAGGAGCGGTGAGAATTTCATGCGGAATCAGCGCCTTGCCGTAATCGTGCAGCAGACCGGCCAGCCCCACGTTGTGCAGGCGGTCTTCGGGCATGCCCAAAAAGTTGGCAAAGGCCACGGCAAAAATGGTGACGTTGACGCTGTGGGCGTACGTATATTCGTCGGTCTTTTTTAGCAGCGAAAGCGTGACCAGGGCGTCAACGTTGCGGGCAAGGCTTTTGATGATGTCGCCCACCAAGGGCCGGGCAAAGGTCAGGTCAAGCGCGCCGCCACGTGCGGATTCAAGAAAGTTTTTTACGTTTGCGTAGGCATCTTCGTAAATTTTGTTGGCGTGTTGCAGTTCTACGGCAAGCGGAGTATTGGGCAGCTGGGCCGCTGGGGTTTCGTCAAACGAGCGCTCGGGGTCGTAGTAGGCCTCGGCAAACCCCTGCAGGATGATGTTGTTGATCTCATCCGTCGATGCCAAAATGCCCTCCTGCATGTAGAGCAGGGGAGCCTTTAGCCACGAGATCCCGGGGTCGACAATATACATGCCGGGGCGGAGGGTGGAAACGGGTATTTTGATGTGTGGCATCTGTCGCTAATCGCTTGGGGTAAGAGCTTGCCTTTTCCTTGCTGTTTGCAAACGTTGCAGGCTCAGACATTGGCCTGCTCACTGTCGCAAATAGTCTTTTGCATCATGCGACATTTGATTAATAAATTCAATACGCAAATTGCTAAAAAATAATACTGTAATTCCGGTGTAGTACGTGTCATATCTGCCTCGCTTGTGGGCGAATGGCGTAAGGGATATAGACCCAGCGTGACGGTAATGCCGTACTGCGGCATGGCCCTGCCGGGCAAGCCGACAAAATTCCGCTTTGCGTGAGCTGCTGATGCGTTGGCACCGGCGGCGCAGGAGGATCAACCCATGTTCATGCCATTTGCACGGTTAGGGCGTTTTTGCGTCATGTGGGCGGCGTCATTGCTTATTGCGACCGCCATGCCCTCAATAGTGTCCGCACAGCAAACCGCGTCCGCAAACGATGCGGCCTCTTCATGGCTGCCCGACGCCCAGGACGCCCGCAAGGCCCTGCCCAACGATTCCACGCCTCCCGCGCGGCGCGAACCCGCTACAGTGCTTCCGCCGCTGCCTGCCGCGTCTGTGGGCAATATCCGTCGGGTGGCCATTGCCGACGGGGCCAAGGTCGTCGCCCTTACCTTTGACCTGTGCGAGCTTGATACCGTCACCACTGGCTGCGATATGGATATCCTCGGTTTTTTGCGCAGCGAACGCATACCAGCCACGCTGTTTATGGGCGGCAAGTGGATGCGCACCCATTCGCGCCGGGTTTTGCAGATAATGACCGAGTCGCAGTTTGAAATTGCTAACCACGCATGGTCGCACGGCAATTTTGCGTTGCTCTCGCCTGCGGGGTTGCGCGCCCAGGTGCTGTGGACGCAGGCGCAATATGAGTTGCTGCGCGACGAAGCCTTGCGGCAGGCGCGGGCGCAGGGCCGCCCTGAACCAAACATTGCGCCCGTGCCCACGCTGTTTCGCCTGCCCTACGGGCGCTGCAACGATCAGGCTTTGCAGGCGCTGGCAAACCTTGGCATGCAGGTAGTGCAGTGGGATGTGGTGGCCGAGTCGGGCGGGGACAATACCAGTCCCGAGCACGCGCGGCACGAGGCCAAGCTGGTAGCCTCGCAGGTCAGGCCGGGTTCCATACTGCTGTTCCACGCCAACCTTGTGCCCAAGGGGTCGGCCCAGCTGCTGCGCGAAACCGTGGCCGAGCTGCGCCGCAAGGGATACAGCTTTGTCTCTGCCGGTACGCTGCTGGGCATGGGAACGCCGCAACGCACCATGAACGGCTACTTTACCAGACCCGGCGACAACAAGGCGCTGGACAGCCAGTTTGGCGTTGACGGCACCGGACGGCACACGCCTTTTACCGGCGACTAGCCCCCGCAACCAGACCTAAGGAGCGCCTGTGAAGCAATACCTGTTTTTTGATCTCGACGGCACGGTGACAGATTCCAAGCAGGGCATTATCCGCTCTGTGCAGCACGCGCTGACGTATTTTAACATTGCGCGGGCGGATGAAGAGCTGCTGTACTTTATCGGTCCGCCCCTGCGCGATTCGTTTGGCAAGCTGTTTGACGGCGACGCAGCCAAGGCGGAGCTGGCCGTGAAGAAATACCGCGAATATTACTCCGTCAAAGGTATTTTTGAAAACGCCCTGTACGACGGTATTGCGGATTTGCTGGCCGATCTGCGCGCCGCCGGGCGGGTGGTTTCGCTGGCCACTTCCAAGCCCGAACCTTTTGCGTTGCGCATCCTTGAGCATTTTGGCATTGCCGGGGTATTTGACCATGTGGCCGGGGCGGAGCTGACAGGCCCGCGCAACAGCAAAACCTCAGTGCTGCGGTACGCCTGCGGTTTGTGCAATGTCGCGGATATGAAGCGCTGTCTGATGGTGGGCGACAGAGAGTACGACGTACTGGGAGCCCACGCCGTGGGCATGCCCTGCGCCGGGGTGCTGTACGGTTACGGATCGCGCGGCGAGCTTGAACAGGCCGGCGCCGACAGCCTGTGCGCCGACGTGCCCGCGTTGCGGCAATTGCTGCTGGCCTGATGCGCTGCCTGCCGTGCGCGGCGCGGTTGTGCCGGATGTCCGGCGGGCGGCAGTCACGATGGATGCGGTGCTTTGCGGATGCAGCCCGTCAGCGTCCGCCGCAGGCTGGGGATCCCGCCTTCGGCCAGCCGGGTGAGCATGCCTGCCGTGCGTGGCGGGCTGTGTATTTGGCGCAAAAAAAGCTCCCCGCAGTGCGGGGAGCTTTTTTTGTTCAGTCTGCTGTTTGTCCATCAACCGGGCGGGGCAGGGCCTAGCCCAGGTCCCAGTCCAGGCCGAAGGTGTCGTGCAGAATGCGCACGGCAAGCTCGACGTATTTTTCCTGGATCAGGATGGTGATCTTGATTTCAGAAGTGCTGATCATAAGAATATTGATGCCTTCCTGAGTCAGGGCGGCAAACGCCCGCGCCGCGACGCCGGAATGGTTGCGCATGCCCACGCCGATGGCCGAGACCTTGGCCACGCTCACGTCGTGCAGCACTTCGCGCGCGCCGGTCTTTTGGGCGACTTCTTCCATCATCTCCAAGGTCTGCTTGAGCTCCTTGCGCGAGACGGTAAAGGTCATGTCGGTGTGGCCGTCCTGGCTGGTATTCTGCACGATCATGTCGACCAGAATGCCTTTTTCGGAAAGCGGGCCAAACACTGCCGCCGCCGTGCCAGGCACATCGGGGAGGTCGCGCAGGGTCACGCGGGCCTGATCTTTGTCATATGCAATGCCGGAAACGAGTACGGCTTCCATGGTGGAGTCCTCCTGAGTGACAAGCGTGCCTGGATCATTGCTGAATGTGGAGCGCACGCGCACGGGAACCTTGTATTTTTTGGCAAATTCTACAGAGCGGATGTGCAGTACCTTGGCCCCCATGCTTGCCATTTCAAGCATTTCCTCATAGGCCACGCGGTCCATTTTGCGGGCCGTGGAGCAGATATTGGGGTCGGTGGTGTAGACGCCGTCAACGTCTGTGTAGATGTCGCACTCCACAGAGCCAAGCGACGCAGCCAGCGCCACAGCCGAGGTGTCCGAGCCGCCTCGGCCAAGTGTGGTAATGCGGCCGTCTTCGGTGCAACCCTGAAATCCGGCTACCACAAGCACGTCATAGTTCTGCAGGAATTTACGCAGGGAATTGCTGTCGATGGAGCGGATGCGCGCACGGCCAAAGTCGTCGTCCGTGGTGATGGGAATCTGCCAGCCGAGCAGTGAGCGGGCGCGGATGCCCGCGTCTTTCAGCAGCATGGTAAACAGGCTGATGGAAACCTGCTCGCCCGTAGAGACGAGAGAATCAACTTCCG
The DNA here is from genome assembly GCF_004801255.1 of Desulfovibrio desulfuricans. Classification (NCBI taxonomy): domain Bacteria; kingdom Pseudomonadati; phylum Thermodesulfobacteriota; class Desulfovibrionia; order Desulfovibrionales; family Desulfovibrionaceae; genus Desulfovibrio; species Desulfovibrio desulfuricans. Next base: position 1,404,713 of record NZ_CP036295.1, read on the forward strand.
CGCGGTCAGGCGTGGAAGACCATTCATCGGCAAGGGCAAGCAGCTTGTTGGTGTCGCCAGCCCGCGCCGAAAGCACCGCAATGACCTTATACCCCTGGGCAAGGCCTGCCAGTACTTTCTCACGCACCTGCTTCATGCACTCCAGCTTGGCAACGGAAGTGCCGCCAAATTTCTGGACCAATATTTTCATGCCTGTATCCATTGTCCTCAATCCTTGATGGGTACAACAGGTCAGCCCGCCCCAATACCTAGCCGTGGGCAGAGCTGTCCACAGGCCAATTTTGGCGCAGGTGGCGCAAAAGCTTCGCGGCAATAGGACCGTGAGCTTGCAGCGTCAGTTGGCGACTTACTTCGCACGGTTGCAGGGATATGTCCAGATAATCTTGCGGCATTTCCGCCTCGGGCAGGTATTCGGACCACTCCAGCACAGAAAAAATTTCAGGTCTGTCGAGACCCTCGGCAATCTCGTCGGGCAGGCTGCCGGGGCTGCGGTAAAGGTCGCAGTGCATCACCGGCGGCGTGGTTGGGTAGTAGTTGCAGAGCGTAAACGAGGGGCTGGCGACCTCTGCCTGGTCGCCGCCAGGCAGAGCCTCTACCAGTGCGCGTGTAAGCGTTGTTTTGCCGCTGCCGAGCGGCCCGCGCAACAACAATGCCGCAATGCCGCAACTGCCTACGGCTTCGGCCAGCATGGCCCCGAGACGCTCTGTTTCTGAGAGATTATGCAGGGTTATCTGGGCCATGGCAAAAAATCGTCCTCCGGCGCAGGGGTAGCGGTGTACGCGGCAAGGGCCGCTGGCAGGGCGTCGGCCACGGCCGAGGGGGTGTTGCCCCGCAGGGGCCATTGCCCGGCAAGGCTTTTGCCCGCCAGCGCGTGCAGGGCCACGGCCTGACCGGCCAGCATGTGCGCTGGCTGCAAAACGGTTGCTGCGGTATTGTCGGTCTCCGCGGCGGCGTATTGCGGCGCGTGCGGCTGGGGCAACATGCGGGCAAGCAGGCCTCCCATGCAGCCCGCCAGTACATCGCCAGAACCGCCGACGGCCAGCTGCGGCACATCATAGGGGCACAGCAGGGTTGGCGCTTCGCCTTGCCCTACTAGGCTTGCCGCGCCCTTGAGCACAACAACCGCCCGGCTCAGGCCGCACAGACGCTTCAGGGCGCTTTGCCTGTCAGCCTGCACATCTGCGGCGGAGCTGCCCAGCAGCGCGGCTGCTTCGCCTGGGTGCGGGGTTAATACATCGTGCGCGCGCAGACGGGCCTGCAAATCAAGCCGTCCCGCCATCAGCATCAGGGCGTCGGCGTCAAAGACCGTGGGCGGTCTGTGCGGCAGGGCCAGCAGCGCAGCGATAAAGTCCGCCGCGTCGGCCCCGCGGCCCATGCCGGGCCCGACCACAAGCGCGGCGCAGCGCCCGACAAGTTCTACAAAGTGCTCTGGCAGGCTGGCAGGCCAGCGGCCTTGGGTTTCGCCGAGCGGTAGCGTCATGATTTCAGGCCAGCCGTTTTTGATGTCGGCAATGCCTGCTCCCGGTGCGGCTGCCGTCACAAGGCCCGCACCAGCGCGCAGGGCGGCGCGGGCGGCAAGGTGCGCGGCGCCGCCAAGACCGGGTGCGCCCCCGACGACCAGTACATGGCCGTACGAATTTTTAAAACCGTCGGGCTGTATCCGGGCCAGCGGGGCGAGGCTGCGTCCATCCACCGCATAAAAGGAGCAGGGCGCGCGGCGTTGGGCCGCCAGCGGAATGCCGATGCCTCGCACGTGCAACTCGCCAGTCCAGGGGCGGGCATGGGGCAGCGCAAGGCCAGGCTTGGCGGCGGCAAAACTTACTGTTGCGGTTGCGCGTATGGCTTCGGGCATGGCTAGGCCTGTGCGGCCGTCAAGACCGGAGGGTATGTCGATGGCCAGCACAAAGGGCTGTCCTGGCAGGGCGTTGACACGGCGGATGATTTCCAGCGTTTCGGGCCGCAGCGTGCCGCAAAATCCTGTTCCCAGCAGGCCGTCGACAACGATGTCCGGCAGGGTGCCCCCTTGCGGAGCCAGGGCCGTGTACCGCGTAAATATTACCCCGGCTGCCCTGGCAATGCGCACATGCTTGCCGCAGGCCCCCTTGTAGGACGAAAGGGGTCGCGTGTGCAGCACCAGCGGATGCGCGCCCGCATCCAGCAGATGCCGCGCAAGGCAGGCAGCGTCGCCGCCGTTGTTGCCGCCGCCCATCAAAAGCCACACCCGCAACCCGGCAAGGTGTGGCCGGTAGACGCGCAAAACGTCCAGCGCCGCGCGGGCGGCGTTTTCCATCAGCAGTTCTTCGGGCAGCCCAAGGGCCATGGCCTGCGCATCCCATTGGCGCATTTCGTCCGGCAGCGGAAGCGGGGGAAAAAGATCGTAAAAACGGCTTGGCATGGTTATGCCTCCAGCACCACAACCGCCACAGCGGCATTGCGGTCATGGCTTATGGAAATGTGGGCGTTGCGCATGCCCAGGGCCTCGGCGCGCCGACAGGCCGGGCCGTGCAAATGCAATAGTGGTTGGCCGGCCGGGCCGCGCAGCACTTCTACATGCAGCGGGCCAAGCCCGTCGCGAAAGCCCGTGCCCAGCGCCTTGACGGTTGCCTCCTTGGCGGCAAACCGACCTGCAATGTAGGCAAGGGGACTCTCCGGCAGATGTTTCTGCTCCTCTTCAGTGAGGATTTTTTGTAAAAAACGTCGGCCAAACCTGTCGTAACTGGCCTTGATGCGCGCCAGTTCAGTGATGTCCGTTCCAAGACCGATAATCATACAGTGGTCCACCAGGCGCAGTACGGTCAGAATGTACTGCAGGTTGGGCTGTTGCCCATTTATGGGAAATAGCGTATTGATTTGCTTTCAACCTAAACTATTCTGACCCGTTCCCCGCCGTAACGTCAAGAGCGTTGGCCGTGGGAGCGAACGGAGAAATTTTGTTATGAAGTTGTGCATTATCGGGACAGGCTATGTTGGTCTGGTCAGCGCCGCGTGTTTTGCTGAAATGGGCAATACCGTGACCTGCGTGGACGTTAATCCGGCTGTGGTGGAAAAGCTCAACGCCGGTTCCGTGCATATTTTCGAGCCTGGCCTTGAACCCATGGTTCGTCACAGCCGCACCGACGGACGGCTGAAGTTTACCACCAAGCTTGAGGATGGCATTGCCGACGCCGATTGCGCCTTTATCTGCGTGGGTACGCCGCCCCAGCCCGACGGCTCGTGCGACCTGAGCTATGTGCGCCAGGTCGCGGGCGAAATTGGCCGCCATATGCAGAAGGACCTTGTGGTTGTCGACAAGTCCACCGTGCCGGTGGGCACGGCCGACGAGGTTCGCGCCCTTATCGGCAAGGAGCTTGCCGCCCGTGGCGTATCCTTTACTGTGGATGTCGTTTCCAACCCCGAGTTCCTTAAAGAAGGCGACGCCATCTCCGACTTTATGAAGCCCGACCGCGTTGTGCTGGGCACGGATTCGGAACGCGCCGCCTCCGTTATGCGCGAGTTGTATTCGCCCTTTGCCCGCACCCGCGACAAAATCATTGTCATGGGCGTGCGCAGCGCGGAAATGACCAAGTATGCCGCCAACTGCATGCTGGCGACCAAAATTTCGTTTATCAACGAAATCGCCACCATCTGCGAAAAAGTGGGCGCAGACGTGCGCGACGTGCGTACGGGCATCGGTTCCGATACGCGCATTGGCTACCAGTTTATCTACCCCGGCGTGGGTTACGGCGGCTCGTGCTTTCCCAAGGACGTCAAGGCGCTTATCCACACTGCCGAAAAGGCTGGCGTGGAACCCAAGCTGCTCAACGCGGTTGAAGACGTCAACGCCAGGCAGAAAAAGCACATGGCCGGGCGGATCATGGAATATTTTGCGCCTCAGGGCGGCGTAAAGGGCAAAACCCTCGCCCTGTGGGGGCTGGCCTTCAAGGCCAACACCGACGACATGCGCGAGGCCGCGGCCATCAGCATCATCAACGATCTCACTGCTGCGGGCATGAAGGTCCGCGCCTTTGACCCTGTTGCCGCCGACAACGCGCGCCACATTTTCAAGGACAACCCGCTGGTTGAGATCGTTGAAGGTCAGTACACCGCTTGTGAGGGCGCTCAGGCCCTGCTGGTGGTTACGGAATGGAACCAGTTCCGTAATCCCGATTTTGACAGGATCAAGAGCCTGCTGACTGCCCCTCTGCTGTTTGACGGGCGCAACCTGTACTCTCCCAGTTTTATGGCCCAGCGCGGCTTTGCATACTTTTGCATTGGCCGTCGCACTGAGGCCTAGCCTCGCCCTCTGCCCGGCAACGGGCCGACGGATGACATGACGTTAACCGCCCGGAGCTTCTGTTCCGGGCGGTTTTTGTATGTAGCCCCCCCGCGAGTATAACCCCCATCATGTTTTCAAAGGTTAAGCCTGGTGGGGCTTTTTGGCTTTGTCTACCTGATGGGGGTCATACCTCTATGCCGGGGGATATTTATTGTCTGTGCGCACCGCCCGGCCAGCGCCTGGCAAGGCAGCCGCAGCGAAAGGCTGGCGACAATTTGCGGCAGCCGGGGCAGCTGAAAGAAAGGGCTGCGTTTCTATTCGTTCGTTCTACTTTACCGTCTCACTTATTTATACATTATACACAGATATGTTTTATGGTGCGCGGTTTGTTCCATAGATTGGCTACCTAAAAACGCTTGGGGGGGGTGCGGCAAACAATCAGGCAATTGGGGTGGCTGCAGTTATTTTTTTACATATATTTCAGCTGAATTTATAACATTTAGCGATACTTGTTTGTTGTTTATTGGTTGCGCCCGTGTTATGATAAGCCATGAAAAAATTACCTTTCTGGGCAAAAACACATGGCGCGTCGCAACCGGGGATTTCTGTTGATCAGCACGGGCGCTTTACCAGCGCTGTGGGGCAGCAGCTTGTGCAGGCCATGTTTCCACAAGCATGGCAAAATCTGCAATCTGCCATTGCCTTTCTGTTAGCCGTGCACGACGTTGGCAAAATCAGCCCGCAGTTTCAGATCAAATGCGAGGCATGGGTCGAGCAGTCGGGGCTTGCCAAAGAAGCCGCCAATAACGCATGGGCCACTATCGGCGATCCTCACGCCCGCGTCTCGCAGGATGTTCTTGATTATTTCTGGCAGCAAAAAGGCGCGCTGTCCGAGTCGCACGCATTATGGAGCGCCATTGTCGGCGCGCACCATGGCAAGTGGGCAAAGGCAAGGCCCTACGGGTACGGGCCGGTTTCGCCCCCCTGTCTGGCCCCATCGCCTTCCATAGACTGGTTGCGGGAAGAGCTGGATTTTGTGGCCCGCCAGTGGGAGCGGCAGGGCAGCGTTGAGCTGCCCCCCGTTACCGATGCCGACGGTTACCTGTATGCCGCCTCGGGGCTCATAACCCTCGCTGACTGGATAGCCTCGGACGAACGTCATTTTCCCGCTGATCCCGCATACGCTCCTGTTGATGATGCTCAGATCGACCATCAGGCGCGCGATGTGGTTGACGCCCTCGGCCTTGGCGCATTGACTGTCCGTCCTGGCCTGAGCTTTGAAGAAATATTTGGCAACGCGCCGTACCCCATGCAGGAGGCCGCCTGGCAAACCATAACGGAGCCGGGCGTTTATGTTATTGAGGCTCCCATGGGCATGGGCAAAACAGAGGCGGCGCTTATGGCCGCTTACAAGCTTATGGAGCAGGGCAAGGCGCGGGGTCTGTATTTTGGTTTGCCCACGCAGGCCACGAGCAACCGCATTTATGAGCGCGTGCGGGACTTTGTATGCTGCATATCGCCCACAGCCCAGCGGGTGCAGCTCATCCACGGCAATTCGTGGTTGCTGGACGATCTGCTTGCCGCACCCTACCAGCAGCAACACTCGCCTGCGGATTTTGCCGCTGCCGAGGCGGCGGCTGACCCCTCGCGCTGGTTCTGCTCATCACGCCGCGCCCTGTTGGCCCCTGTGGGCGTGGGCACTGCCGATCAGGCCATGCTGGCGGCGCTTGCGGTAAAACACTTTGCCCTTCGCCGCGTTGCCCTGGTGGGCAAGGTGGTCATTCTGGACGAGGTGCACAGTTACGATCACTACACGCGCGCCGTTATCCGCGAGTTGTGCCGTGTGCTCGCCGACCTTGGGGCTACGGTCATTGTGCTTTCCGCCACGCTCACGGCCTCCGCCCGCACGGCGCTGCTGCAGCCCGGCGGCCCAGTGCCCAGCATGGATGCGGAGGGCGACAGCCTGCCGTACCCCTGCATCAGCGGCCGTGTTTATGGGCAGGATACCGTGCAGCTTTGCCCGTGCGAGGCCCCGCCGTCCCGCTCGGTGCTGGTGGATTTTTTGCCGCAGCAACTGGCGATCGATCAGGCTGCGGATATTGCGGCCTCCGGCGGTCAGGTGCTGTGGGTGTGCAATACCGTCGCCGACGCGCAGGAGACGTTCAGCCGCCTGAAAGACCACGTTGCAACCGCTGCCCCGCATATTGATATGGGTATTCTGCACGCGCGGCTGCCCTTTTTTATGCGCGAGGAGCGCGAAACAGAATGGATGCGGCGTCTGGGCAAGGAGGGTCAGCGCCAGCGCGGCTGCATCCTGGTTTCCACGCAGATTGTGGAACAGAGCGTTGATCTGGATGCCGATGCGCTGTTTACCCAGCTGGCTCCCACAGACATGCTGCTGCAACGCATGGGCAGGCTGTGGCGGCACAATCGGCGTGACCGGCCAGTTGACCAACCCTGCCTGCATATAATTGCCGAAGACCTTGCGCTTGACGACCTGCCATCCATGAATGCAGCGGCTATCAAGCAGGCACTGGGCAGCAAGGCCAACGTGTACGATCCCTTCATATTGCTGCGCACGCTCGAGGTGTGGGGCAAAGTCTCGTCGGTAACCCTGCCAGACGACATCCGTAGTCTTATCCATACAACATATGCAGAACCAGAATATCTGTCGGATGCTTTGCAGGAGCTGTATGACAAACAGTTTGGCAAAAATATTGCCATGAAAATGCAGGCAGATATGAACACAGATGTGTGGCGTCTTGCGGGGTCAGATGTGGAGGAGTACGCTCCAACAAGGCTGTCAGACCATCAGGAATACGGCTTTGTCATGTATCGCACAAAGAAAAATGGCCAGATAACGCTGCTTGACGGCAGCATCATCAATTCCCGCAGTACAGACTTTGTAAAAGATACAGCCCGCAAGCTGCACCGCAACGCCCTCAAGCTTCCAGATTACCGACTTGCGGCAAACCCTCCGCAATCCCGCTTTTTGGCAAACTACAATCTGCGGCACTGGATACAGATTTTTGATGACGGAAAGATGAACGTCTTGGGTCTCAAGGATGGCGAGCATCCGTATTGGGATCAGGAACTGGGCATCGTTTGGCCCAAACAAAGGAAGCAACCATGAACCTTGTGTCAGAAAAGTGGATTCCTGTGCTGAACACGGGTGGCCGCCGCCAGCTTATAAGCCTGCGCGATGCCTTCTGTCAGGGGGAGCAATGGCGAGATCTGGCCGTGCGCCCGCACGAGCGGGTGGCCCTTATGCGGCTGCTGCTGTGCATTGCCCACGCAGCGCTTGAGGGGCCATCCCCCGGCGAGTGGCCGCTCGTGCCCAAACTGCTGCCGAAAAAGGCTGAAGAGTATCTGAAAAAATGGGAGGGCAGCTTTGACCTGTTCGATGCCAAAAAACCCTTTTTGCAGATAGCAGGGCTGAAGGCGGCGACAAAAAAGGCCAAGGATGGCGATGATGCAGACGGCCCGCTGGTCAACGCCAGCAAGCTGGATTTTGCCCTCGCCACAGGCGATCAGAGCACGCATTTTGATCATGAGGGCAGCTTGCCCCAGCGGTTGGTAGAGCTGGCGGCGCTCGCGTTGAATCTGCTGACCTATCTGTGCTTCAGCCCCGGCGGCCTGATTGGGTCCGTCACCTGGAGCGGTCAGGCCACAGCCCGTACCTCAAGCGACGCTCCCTGCGCCGTGGGGTCCATGACGCACACCTTTTGGCGCGGCGGGCATCTGCTCCAGACGCTGCAGCTCAATATGTGCGACCGTGCAGCCATTGAAGCGCATTTGAAGTGCATCGGCGCGGGCTGGGGAAAACCCGTGTGGGAACAGATGCCCAAGAGTCTGGACGACAAAGCCGCATGGGATAACGCAACCCAGACCTATCTTGGTCGGCTGACCCCGCTTCCGCGTCTTGTACTGTTTCAGCGCGAGGGGGCATCCATCATACTTGGCACAGGGCCGGCTTTCCCCAATTTTAATAATGAAAAGGCCCCCTTTGTAGAAGAACCTACTTCTACCGTTGTCTCAAGAATTAGAAACGACAAGCCGACTCAGGCGCTTTTGGCTGTAACACCCGGCAAGGCCCTGTGGCGTGAGCTGCATGCCATTGTAGCCCACCGCAACAAGGATAATGTAGGCGGTTTTTGGGCGGTAGGATTATCGTCGTCAGAAGGCCCTGCAGATCGGGATATCATTGTGGCAGGCATGGCCAGAGATAAGGCCAAGGTGGTAGATACGCTCGAATCTGTCTACCACATCCCGCAAGCCATGCAAAATACGCCGGGGCAGGAGATTTATGAAAAAGGCGTGCAACATGCCGAGTCTATGTCCCGCAGGCTTGGGTGGGCGGTGGAGACCTACCGCGCAACTATTGACGGCGGTTGGTCTGGCAGGCTCAAGGGGGCTGGCGCAGGCAAGGTCGGTCTGCTGAGCAAACTCAGGCAAAAGGCCTTCATCCAATACTGGACAGCTGCGGAGCAGAATCTGCCCCTGCTTTTTGCCTGCGTGGAGAGCCTCGGTACCGATAACCTCCCAGATGCGCAAAAAACATGGGCAAAATCCCTGTTTGCCGCCGCCCGGCAGGCCTACGCCGCCGCCTGCGCACCGCAAACTCCCCGTCAGCACCGGGCTTACGCCCTTGGCCTCGCCAAACTCAGCAAACCCGTTGATGGTGCAAATTCTTCAACGGCGGCTTCAGATACTTCTTCCGACACATCCCATGAGGAGGACGACGAATGACAGCACTGGTGCAATGGCTGCGGACACAAAAGGAGCGCCGTGGGGTTTTGGCCCAATTGCGGTGCGGCATTGTGCCCGGCAAACAGCAAAGGGCATGGCCCCTGCTAGCGCGTTTTGACGGCATTGAAGGGCACAAGGGCGAGGTAGTGCGCACTATCGCCGCCCTGTATGCCGCACACCCTGATGAATCCCCTTCCGGCAGCATGGGGAGCATGTGCCGAAAACTGTGCTCGGGCGACGAAAAACCCGACGATGAAAAGCCCGGCCCCATTGGCGTGCGCTTTCAGCACCTGCTCGCAGCCGAGACGGCAGAGGTGTGCCCCCGTGTGGTGCGCCTGGTTTTGCGGGCCAAGGTGCGGGGCATACCCGTAAATTACGAGCAGTTGCAGGAAGACCTGCTGCAATGGGCGTTTCCGCAAAAACGCAAATATGTGCAGGAGCGGTGGGCGCAGCAGTTCTGGGCCCCGACCGCGGCATCTGCTGCGTCTGACGATGTACCCGGCCAACAGGCGGAAACCCCGCAGGATACCCCGGAGACAATGCCATGACCTGGATGACCCGTTTTATGGTGGATATGCCCGCCATGTACCGCCACCGGCTGAGCGACTGCTATGCCTGGCATCAGGCCATCTGGCAGTGCTTTCCGCATCGGCCCGACGCTGACCGCGATTTTCTGTTCCGGCTGGATGAAATTCCCACAGGGGTTCTGGCGCATGTGCTCAGCCCGCTTGAACCGCAGCGGCCGGATTTTTGCGCGGCGGAGCACTGGCAGGTCAAGGCTGTGCCGCCCAGTTTTCTGGAGCACGACAACTACCGGTTTGACGTGGTCTGCAACCCTGGCCGCAAGGTCAAGGCTTTTACCGGCGACGGGCAACGCAAAAAGAACAGCCGCCGCGAGGCCATCATCAAGCCGGATGAACAGCGCGAGTGGCTCGACCGCAAGGCGGAGGCCAACGGTTTTGAAGTGCTGCCCGGCATGCGCGCAGACCCGTCAACCAGTTATTCTTTCAGAAAAGGCCAACAGTCGGGAACCCACATAGGCGTGCGGTTCAGCGGCGTGTTGCGCGTCACCCGGCGGGACGCCTTTTGTCAGGCATTTACTAACGGCCTTGGCAGTGCGCGCGGTTTCGGTTTTGGAATGTTGCTTCTCTGCCCCGTGCGATAATCATTATACTAATTCAGGAGAGTAATCATGCGCCATCTTGAACTGCATATACTGCAATCTGTTCCTGTTGCCTGCCTCAACCGTGATGACCTTGGTTCGCCAAAGACTGCAATTTTTGGCGGCGTGCAGCGTGCAAGGGTCTCAAGCCAGTGCTGGAAGCGGGCAATACGTGAATACTGCAACGAGCTGCTGCCCCAACGTTTTGGTGGAGAGCGTACCCGTTTGATAGTTGAGCCGCTGCGCGACATCTTTATACAAAAGCATGGCATGGATGAGGCAACCGCCCTTGGCAATGCCAAGACTCTGGCGGAAGCAGTGGCAAAGTTTGACGCAGGCGCCGCCCAAAAGGGCAAACTGCAAACCAAAACGCTTTTCTTTACCAGCAAGTCAGAGCTGGAGGCCTTGGCCGCTGGCCTTGTCGCCAATGAAAATGTTAAAAAACACGCCAAAAACTTTGCCCAGTCCCTGTGCACGGACGCGGCGGATATAGCCCTGTTTGGGCGCATGGTGGCCAGTGAGCCAACTCTTACGCTGGAAGGCTCGGCCATGTTTTCTCACGCGCTCTCCACGCATAAGGCAGACAATGAAATAGATTTCTTTTCTGCCCTGGACGACATGCAGCCCGCGGAGGACACCGGGGCGGGCATGACCGGCACGCTGGAATTCAACGCCGCCACCTATTACCGTTTTTGCGCCCTCAATCTGGACATGCTGGCGGATGCCGCCCACCTTGGCGCGCTCAGCCCGGAGGAGCGGCAGGATATTGTTGCCGCCTTTGTGGAGGCGACACTCAAGGCCATGCCCGGAGCCAGAAAAAATTCCATGAACGCCACCACCATGCCCGCGTATGTGCTGTGCGTGCTGCGCGATAGCGGGCACCCTGTACAGCTGATCAACGCCTTTGAAAAAGCCGTGTATTCGCCCGACGGCAGGGGCTATGTGGATGCCTCGGCCAAACGCATGGATGAGGAATACCAGCGGCTGGAAAATACCTGGGGCCTTACGGCGGCGGAGACCATACGCATGCCGGAAAAGGGCCTTGCTGACCTGCTGCAGGGGGTGCGGCGGCATGTGCGCTGACCTTTGCTGCCTTGCCCTGCGCTTGCAGGCCCCAATGCTTTCGTTTGGCAACGAAAGCCGGTTTAACCGGCGGCTGACCGCCTCGTTGCCGTCAAAAAGCGTGGTGGCTGGTCTGCTGTGCGCGGCCAAGGGGTTGCACAGGGGCAGTCACGAAGAGCAGACTTTTTTGCAGATGCTTGCGTCCATGCCCATGCTGGCCGTGGCTGTGCCGCGCAGGCTCGCTGCAGGCGGCAAGGGCTGGGTTGTGCCCGCCGGGCGTACAGTGGATTATCATACCGTACAGGGGACCCGCAAAGCTGCAGGAGGAATAAAGGACTGCCATATCACCTTGCGGCACTATCTGCACGACAGCGCCTTTGGCGTGTTTCTTACCGGCCCGCGCAACGTGCTGGAAGAGGCGGCCATGGCCGTGAAAAATCCCGTGTGGGGTCTCTGGATAGGCCGCAAATGCTGCATACCCAGCGCACCGGTGTTTGGCGGGATTTTTGATTCCGAGGCTGCGGCGTTGCAAGATATGCTTGACGGCCCGCTGGAGCGCTACACCCACGAGCGGGAGGTGGATAAGTTTGAAGACGGCAACGACTCCCTGCCTGATCAGGCGGAAAGCTTTAACTCTGCCGCGCGCAGGTTTGCTCCACGGCGTGTCATGCGTATACGCGCCAAAGCGCACGGCGGGCAGCACACCGAGCAGACAACCGGTGGTGACGGCTGATGCGCCTTATGTCCGAAACCGTGCCCATTAAAGAAAGAAACTCCATGCTCTTTCTTAAATACGGGCGCATTGACGTGGAGGACGGGGCCTTTGTGCTCATAGACGCATCGGGCGTTCGCATGCAGATTCCCGTAGGCGGCGTGGCCTGCCTGTTTCTTGAGCCGGGCACCACGGTGACCCACGCCGCTCTGGCTCTGGCTGCCGATTGCGGCACCTTGATGGTCTGGGTAGGCGAGGGCGGTGTGCGGTTGTACTCAGCCGGGCAACCCGGTGGAGCGCGGGCCGACCGGCTGCTGTATCAGGCCCGCCTTGCCCTGGACGACGAACTGCGCCTTAAGGTGGTTCGGGCCATGTACCGTATGCGTTTTAATGAAGAACCCCCGCAGAAACGCAGCATAGAACAGCTGCGTGGCATAGAAGGCGCTAGAGTGCGTGCGCTGTACAAGTTTCTTGCCGCGCAGCACAGGCTGACCTGGGGAAAGCGGTCTTACGATCCCAAGGAGTGGGATGCCGCTGATATAGTAAACAAGGCCGTAAGCGTCGCCTGTCACTGCTTGTACGGAATCTGCGAGGCGGCGGTGCTTGCGGCAGGGTATGCGCCTGCCATCGGGTTTATCCACTCGGGCAAACCCCTTTCGTTTGTGTACGATGTGGCCGACCTGTTCAAGTTTGAAACCGCCGTTCCTGCGGCCTTGTCGGTTGTGGCAAAAAATTCGGGCAAGATAGAAAGTGAGGTGCGTTTGCGCTGCCGTGATCTGTTCAGGGAAACACGGCTGCTGCAAAAAATTATCCCAGCTATCGAAGAGGTGCTTTCTGCAGGGGGAATCGCCAAACCAGAAAGCCCCCCCGAGGCAATGCCCATAGCCATACCCAACAAAAAGGGGCTTGGTGATGCTGGTCATCGTAACTGAGGCGGTACCTCAACGGTTGCGGGGGTATCTGTCCCGTTGGCTGCTTGAGGTCAGGGCGGGCGTGTACGTTGGTAACTTCTCTGTGCGTGTGCGCCAAAAATTGTGGGAGGTTGTGTGCAAGCAGATAGGCGACGGCAACGCGGTGCTGGCCTGGACATCGAGCCATGAATCAGGGTTTGAGTTTTTAACTGTCGGTACTAATTGTCGCACGCAGGTTGATTGGGATGGGCTGCCGCTCGTCGCATACACCCCTAGGGTTGATGAGGGGGATGCATCGGTAGATTTGTGATGCGGCTGTAACATGCTGTTATAATAACTGTATTAGCGAAGAGTGTTCCCCACACGCGTGGGGATGAACCGCTTATAATTCTATGAAAAAATATGTTAATCCAGTGTTCCCCACACGCGTGGGGATGAACCGAATATCAGTTATGCTAGCCGATGCATCGGATAGTGTTCCCCACACGCGTGGGGATGAACCGATGACCGGGCAATGAGTGACAACAGCAATTCTGTGTTCCCCACACGCGTGGGGATGAACCGACCTCAAGGCCCGCATTGATTGCCAGTTCTGGGTGTTCCCCACACGCGTGGGGATGAACCGCCGCTGCAATTGCTATGTTTTCGTCAATTTGCGTGTTCCCCACACGCGTGGGGATGAACCGGCCCGGAGCGAACCACCACTCCGGGCAATCACGTGTTCCCCACACGCGTGGGGATGAACCGCTGGGTAAACAGGTATGGGTTAGTCAACGCGAGTGTTCCCCACACGCGTGGGGATGAACCGGCCGCGATCAGCTCGCCGCACTCCTCAATGCAGTGTTCCCCACACGCGTGGGGATGAACCGTGGCAAGGACATGGAACCACTCTGACCAAATAGTGTTCCCCACACGCGTGGGGATGAACCGCGGGCGTCATATTAAAAAGCATGGGGCCAATCGTGTTCCCCACACGCGTGGGGATGAACCGCTTTAGCTCGCCCGGAGCAACGGCCAGCAACCGTGTTCCCCACACGCGTGGGGATGAACCGTCTTTTTCGAGTCGGTCTATGGCCTGTCCCTGGTGTTCCCCACACGCGTGGGGATGAACCGCGCACGGCAATATGTGCGGATTCTCCCAGAATGTGTTCCCCACACGCGTGGGGATGAACCGAGCTCGCCGCCAGAAAAGTTGCGGCAGTCAAAGTGTTCCCCACACGCGTGGGGATGAACCGGACATTGTGCGCCTATACGGTAGCTGGCGCTAGTGTTCCCCACACGCGTGGGGATGAACCGCTCCCTGCCCGGGCGTGCTGGCCGATTTCTTGGTGTTCCCCACACGCGTGGGGATGAACCGCTACATTCAAAGTTTGCATTTTATTTCCCCTTGTGTTCCCCACACGCGTGGGGATGAACCGCGCCCGTACTTCCCCGGCAACGAATTAAACATGTGTTCCCCACACGCGTGGGGATGAACCGCAATATGGCGTCAAAATGCTGGCGTATGGCCCGTGTTCCCCACACGCGTGGGGATGAACCGTTTAGCGGAAAAGCAATAAAAAGCCCCCGGCGGTGTTCCCCACACGCGTGGGGATGAACCGACAACTTGTTATAGTTAAGCGTTGAATTATCCGTGTTCCCCACACGCGTGGGGATGAACCGTGTTAGGCTATTTGTCTAGCCTGTACTACTTGGTGTTCCCCACACGCGTGGGGATGAACCGCTTTCTTCGCTAAGATTGCAGGTCTTGTGCGTGTGTTCCCCACACGCGTGGGGATGAACCGCTTTTGACGCCCGCAACGTTGACCCTTCGCAAGTGTTCCCCACACGCGTGGGGATGAACCGCGTTTGTAATCATGGCTGTACCTTATGGGTTAGTGTTCCCCACACGCGTGGGGATGAACCGAGGGCCTTTCATGGCACGTACCGGCAACAGGTGTGTTCCCCACACGCGTGGGGATGAACCGAGACAAACACAAGTTGGGGGCCATATTCGGCCGTGTTCCCCACACGCGTGGGGATGAACCGGAGCCAAATATGATGAGCCTGTCCACAATACTGTGTTCCCCACACGCGTGGGGATGAACCGATAGCGTGTACCATTGCCGCAAAAACTGGACGGTGTTCCCCACACGCGTGGGGATGAACCGCGTGCGCCAGTAAGTATCGTCTACAACTGGACGTGTTCCCCACACGCGTGGGGATGAACCGGTCGTTGCATGCCCGCTGTGCGGGCATGGTTTGTGTTCCCCACACGCGTGGGGATGAACCGCCAGGACCGATTACGACATGTGGGGCATGTAGGTGTTCCCCACACGCGTGGGGATGAACCGTTTGGGTATCGCGGCAGCGTTGAGGCTATCGGGTGTTCCCCACACGCGTGGGGATGAACCGCCAACGATCAGGCACCGCTGGCCATTCGCGGCGTGTTCCCCACACGCGTGGGGATGAACCGAGCTGGCGCAGGCAGAGGGCAATACGCGCGCCGTGTTCCCCACACGCGTGGGGATGAACCGCACCGGCGTCAAAATCAATGTATTTTTCTACGGTGTTCCCCACACGCGTGGGGATGAACCGGGCAGCGAGTACAAACACGGCCAGATATCTGAGTGTTCCCCACACGCGTGGGGATGAACCGACTCCCGATACAACGTGAGGCGGCAACCACCGGTGTTCCCCACACGCGTGGGGATGAACCGACGCGCAAAAAACAGCTGATATATTGCCGGTTGTGTTCCCCACACGCGTGGGGATGAACCGGTTACGGAAAATATAGGTTTGCCATTAGCAAAGTGTTCCCCACACGCGTGGGGATGAACCGCTTGTATGCGGCATAACCGGGAATGGCCCCAGGTGTTCCCCACACGCGTGGGGATGAACCGGGGCTTTTTCAGTTTACCGGCGAGCAGCCCGTGTGTTCCCCACACGCGTGGGGATGAACCGTCAACGTCTATGTGCAAAACAGCGGGGACACCGTGTTCCCCACACGCGTGGGGATGAACCGCCTGAGTGCCATAGCGAGCTCAGCCAGTGTGAGTGTTCCCCACACGCGTGGGGATGAACCGGGCTGTATCAGAAGTGGGCTAACTGCGATGCGGTGTTCCCCACACGCGTGGGGATGAACCGTGGCGCGGCTGCAACAGCGTGTGAACGAACTGCGTGTTCCCCACACGCGTGGGGATGAACCGTGGCGCTTGTCTTCAAACCCGCGCTGTTTTCCGTGTTCCCCACACGCGTGGGGATGAACCGCTCAAACTGCGGTTCATCATCATCTGGGCAGAGTGTTCCCCACACGCGTGGGGATGAACCGAATGTCCCGGCCTTGGCGCACACATGTTCCCTGTGTTCCCCACACGCGTGGGGATGAACCGAGGTTCTCGACAATAATCCTGACCTTGATCCAGTGTTCCCCACACGCGTGGGGATGAACCGCGCGGGCTGTCTCTACCAGATCAGCTGGGCGTGTGTTCCCCACACGCGTGGGGATGAACCGACGCCTTTTATGACGCCGCAAACGATGCTGCAGTGTTCCCCACACGCGTGGGGATGAACCGGTAGACGGCATCGTCTTCCGAGTGATGGTAGAGTGTTCCCCACACGCGTGGGGATGAACCGAATCCCCCTTCATCGAAACCAACGACAACTTCGTGTTCCCCACACGCGTGGGGATGAACCGGAACTCTTCCCAAACACCGGGGGGCGGCGTCCGTGTTCCCCACACGCGTGGGGATGAACCGCGAAAACCCCTGATCGAACAGGGCGTCTTCGTGTGTTCCCCACACGCGTGGGGATGAACCGTCGTTTGTCTCTGCTGCTTTCAGGGCAGTATCGTGTTCCCCACACGCGTGGGGATGAACCGCCGTTCAAGATGAGGTGTTGAGCGGCGTTGATGTGTTCCCCACACGCGTGGGGATGAACCGATGGTTTGGTATTTTTGCAAGGCGGCCGGGTCGTGTTCCCCACACGCGTGGGGATGAACCGACTGCGCTGCCTGACCACAATGTTGTCATATAGTGTTCCCCACACGCGTGGGGATGAACCGCTGACGTTGATGGTCTGAGAGCTGCTGCTTGGGTGTTCCCCACACGCGTGGGGATGAACCGTCTTTTGCGCGTGCCATTATTGCACCACCAGAGTGTTCCCCACACGCGTGGGGATGAACCGTATTGTCCAGGTCGCGCGGGTCACGGCGCAGGGCCTGTGACGGTGTTCCCCACACGCGTGGGGATGAACCGAATTACAGTTTGGTCTCCATAGAGACCGGCGCGTGTTCCCCACACGCGTGGGGATGAACCGCTCAATTGTTGTTTGGCTAGAGAGTACTATGTGTGTTCCCCACACGCGTGGGGATGAACCGGATTTGCGCCCATACCACGAGGCTGTGAGCATGTGTTCCCCACACGCGTGGGGATGAACCGACTTCTACGGTCTGCGCGACACCGTGCGACTGGTGTTCCCCACACGCGTGGGGATGAACCGACGGAACCAGCCTTGAGCTGGCCTCGGCGGAAGTGTTCCCCACACGCGTGGGGATGAACCGGCGGTGTCTGCCTTGCCGGTGTTGCGGTTTATGTGTTCCCCACACGCGTGGGGATGAACCGCCGTTTTTTGGCAAACGTTCAAAAACGTTCAAGTGTTCCCCACACGCGTGGGGATGAACCGCACCTCACAGCTTGTTCGGGGATTTGGTCACAGTGTTCCCCACACGCGTGGGGATGAACCGATTGTCGGTTACGTATGATTTGTCCCCGACTAGTGTTCCCCACACGCGTGGGGATGAACCGACACGTGGGGGTGGCTGATGATCGCCATCATCGTGTTCCCCACACGCGTGGGGATGAACCGCTGGCGCATAAATACATCAACGAGAGCGGGAAGTGTTCCCCACACGCGTGGGGATGAACCGTTCAATGCCAGTGTAGCAGATGCCCAGCGCGCGTGTTCCCCACACGCGTGGGGATGAACCGGAGCTGTGCTGATGGGTGCTTTACTCGCCGCTGTGTTCCCCACACGCGTGGGGATGAACCGCCGTATTTTTCAGTAAACGCCTTAGCATCCATGTGTTCCCCACACGCGTGGGGATGAACCGCGTGGACTGTACCGACAGCTCAATAATTCCCCGTGTTCCCCACACGCGTGGGGATGAACCGACGACGATTCATCGTTCTGGCCTGAGGGTATCGTGTTCCCCACACGCGTGGGGATGAACCGTGGTTGGGGTTTATCAAAAGCGGCAATCCTGAGTGTTCCCCACACGCGTGGGGATGAACCGGAGTCGCCCGCGCCGCTGGCCATGGAGGGTGCGTGTTCCCCACACGCGTGGGGATGAACCGTACGCAGCGCCGCCATGGCACTGCAAAACCATGTGTTCCCCACACGCGTGGGGATGAACCGGATTCAAAAGATTCAAAGCGCAGTAACATTGAGTGTTCCCCACACGCGTGGGGATGAACCGGGCAGGAGGCGGAGTTGCTCGACGCCCTGGGCGTGTTCCCCACACGCGTGGGGATGAACCGGCGGTTGATCCGCCGGTGGCTGTGCCGTCGTCGTGTTCCCCACACGCGTGGGGATGAACCGCGGTAAAATCTTTGTCTGGCACATCTATTGTGGTGTTCCCCACACGCGTGGGGATGAACCGAGCACAATACCAGGTTCTTTTCCACGCTCAATGTGTTCCCCACACGCGTGGGGATGAACCGTCGCGCACAAATCCGAGATGGACAAGGTGCAGGTGTTCCCCACACGCGTGGGGATGAACCGCCGCCCGCCGGGCCGTGGCTACGCCTCCCACTGTGTTCCCCACACGCGTGGGGATGAACCGAAGAATTTCACTCTGCGTTTCGCAAGGGCTAAGTGTTCCCCACACGCGTGGGGATGAACCGACCGCGCCATTCCATAAAATGGAGGCCGAACGGTGTTCCCCACACGCGTGGGGATGAACCGCTCACCAGATGATCGGGCGTCCACTGGCCGCGGTGTTCCCCACACGCGTGGGGATGAACCGACACCATCCTCACCGTCCCAGCAAGCGGCAATGTGTTCCCCACACGCGTGGGGATGAACCGGTAGCCGAGCTGCGAGAGCAAGCTAACATGGCGCGTTCCCCACACGCGTGGGGATGAACCGTCGCAAAACTCCTGCGGCGTAATTTTGTCGCCGTGTTCCCCACACGCGTGGGGATGAACCGTTTATGCGGGCCTTGCGCTTGCCGTACCGGGCGTGTTCCCCACACTCGTGGGGATGAACCGTCTGGAATGCATCGTTCTTGACGCTATCCAATGTGTTCCCCACATGCGTGGGGATGAACCGCACCGTGTCGGCCTCAACGCCCTGATCCCAGAGTGTTCCCCACACGCGTGGGGATGAACCGGTACATCTGACAAGTAAGCCGGTGGCGCTCATGTGTTCCCCACACGCGTGGGGATTATTCTTACATTTTCCATATGCGCAGCTCCGAGTAGACGTGTTCCCCACACGCGTGGGGATTATTCCCCTCCACCATCATTCCGTTGAAAGCCAATGCATTCTGACATATGAGTCAACAATCGGGTGAGCGCCGTTACTTGATGGGGCGGCATAATAAAAATCGCGCCGCATGCCGACCCGCGCCGCATTCGCCCGCAGGCTGCCTTTTGCGGATGAGGATTACATGGAACTGAAACGAATTTTGGGCATTTTACGTGATCTGTTCTTGCCGCAGCCCCGCAACGCCTGTCCGCATTGCGGCGGAATACGTTGCATCGGCGCATGCCAGTTTAATGAAAAACAGCCCGTGGCTGCAGAAGACAAGGCCGCCCCAGCGGTTGCGCCGTCCGAAGCTCCCGCGTCTGTTACGCCATTTTCGCCGCCTGCGGCATCACATCTGGCACCGTCGCTTGCATCGTCGATGCCGTCCGACCGCTCCCCCTCATCCGCAGCTGCCGCTCCGCCAGCCAAAACCTTCGACGCCCCGACCGAACCGCCCGCAGCACCTGCCGGGCAGGCGGCATCCCTCCCGGCAGAGCAGGCAAAGACAGGGCAAAAATAGTTTTAGTCCGTCCACAGGGCACAAAAAAAGCCGCTGTTTGCACAGCGGCTTTTTTGTGGGAAATTTGCTGTCTACCAGCGGCGGGGCGCAGGGCGGCGTTCTTCCGCCTGATTGATGCGCAGGGTACGTCCGCCGAAATCAACGCCGTTCAGGGCTTCGATGGCCTTGTGAGCGTCGGCTTCGTCCATTTCAACAAAGCCAAACCCACGGGGGCGGCCTGTTTCGCGGTCCATGATGAGCTTGACGGAAAGGGGTTCACCATAAGGGGCGAAAAGGGCTTCAATGCCTTCCTGAGTGGCGGAAAAGGGCAGATTGCCGACATAAATGGAAACGGCCATAACGACTCCGTTGTTGAGGTGGGTAAACTTTCCGCTTGAAGCCTTACCCACGCAAAGTCTCTGGCAAAAAGAAGTACTGCACCCTATGAATAATGGCGAACACTACTGTCAAGCGGTAATGTCGTCAAGAATTATCTGCAACGGTAAATGAAATGATCGGCAAGACGGCAAAATAGACTGAATTGCTAGTATTGAAATTTTTTTAGTAAAGATGATATGATTTACATTATTGCAGCGAGTAGGGAGCAATGCGCAAAGAAGCATTGCCTGTACTGCAAAAGGCCGGTAAAACCGGCCTTTTTGACAGCAAGATCTAGATGGCCTGCGTCTTTTTCTTGGCAGGAGATTTCTTCGCCTTGGCAGAAGACTTGGCAGAAACCTTTTTTGCTTTGGCGGGAGCCTTGGCCTTGCTGGCTTTGGGCGCTTTGGTTCCACTTACAACAGGAGCATTAGCATTGCTTGCAGCGTTGGCTTCGCTGCTGATCCAGCAGGGGGCGGTGATCAGCGAAAGAGCCATGGCGGCCAAAATGAGCTTTTTCATGTTATTATCCGTTTCTTCTGGTTATGCCACATTCACAACGATATGGCTGTACGTCTATGGCATGAGCTGACGCAGGACGCAATAACAAATTTGGCCCTACGTAACCGCTGGTTTGCGGGCATTTTTTTGCAGGTTGCGGTCTATGCGCTGCTGGTTTTAGCCTTGCTGGCCCAATGTTGACAAAAATGCAGCTTGAATGCTTTAACAACAAACTGCGTAGTGGGTCTCTGCCCATCCGTCGCTCAATTTTGGCTCAGGCGCGCGGCAGCCAGCGGCATGCGGATCAAACGCGCCGTTTGCGCAACTCGCCCGCAGTGCGCCGCGTTCGGCTTATTCATCTTTTACACACAGAGTCGTCATGGCTTTTTTTGCCCCTCGTGATGCCAAAACTACCCTTGCATGTCCTACCTGCGGCGCGTCCCTGCATATCGCCCGTACCTGCCATGAGGTGTACATGCACTGCCCGGCCTGCAAGGCCCAGTTTCAGCTTCAGGATTACATCCGTCAAGCGGATGAAGCCATGGAGCATTTTTTGGAAAACGTCTACTGCAACCGCATCTGACAGCCATTTGCCCGGCGCGCGTCAGTCTGGGTACGTGTCCGCCTGCTGACCCGCCTGCGGGGTCGGGCGACCCACGTGGCGGCATTTTACCAGCTCTCTGGCTGCGGCCATGCCGCTGGCCCAGGCCCAGTGCAGGTTGTACCCGCCCAGCAGCCCAGCAACATCAAGCAGTTCGCCAACCACAAACAGATTTTGCCGCACACGGCTGCGCATGGTTTTGGGGTCTACTTCGTCGGTATTCACGCCGCCGGAGCAGGCCTCTGCCTTTTTGAGCCCTGCAGTAGCAGCAGGGGTTACGCTATGCCGCTGCACAGCCTCCACAATGGCCAGCCGCGCGGCGCGAGATAATTCCGCCGTTTTGCGGCGTGCCCACTCCTGCGGCAGCAGGGCATCCACCAGGCGTTGCGGCAAATGTCGGGCCATTAGAGCGCGCGGCGTCTGTTTGCCTGTCTGGGGCGCATCCAGCAGGGCGGCCACATCGATAGAGGGCAAAAAGTTCAGCTTCAGGGTCGCGCCCTGATCCCAGTAAAGCGAGGCCTTGAGCGCAGCCGGGCCGCTAAGCCCGTCATGGGTAAAAAGCAGGTCGTCCTGCCATTGCCGCTCGCCCAGTTCTAAGCGTACCGGCAGGCTTATGCCTGTAAGGTCCAGCAGGGGGGAGTCGGCGTTGAGCCGCAAAGGAGTCAGCACCGGGCGGGGCGGTATAACGCTGTGCCCAAGATCCGCCGCCAGCCGGTAGCCCGCGCCGCTGCCGCCAGCCTGCGGCCAGGCGGGGCTGCCCAGGGCCAGTACCAGCGCCTTGCCGCGCCACTGGCCGCCTTCGGTCTGCACAACAAAGCCGTCGGGCATCGTCTGCACCCCGGTAACGGCATTGCCGCAGACAATGTGGCAGCCGTGGCTGCGGCAGTCGTCCACCAGCGCCCGCACAAGCCGCTGGGCGGCGACAGTAAGAAAAAGCTGCCCGTGCGAACGCTCTTCAAAAGGCAGGTTCCACGCCTGTACCATGCGCAGCATATGCTCTGGCGTAAAGGCCTTGAGGGCCGGGGCGCAAAACGCGTTGCCCCTGCTGCCGTCGCAGCGGTAATCACGCGGGGCCACCGAGCGGTTGGTAAAGTTTGCCTTGCCGCCGCCGCTCACGGCCAGCTTGCGGCCCGGCGCAGGCCCGCGCTCAAGCAGCACAACGCGCATACCGTTTGCCGCAGCCTCTCTGGCGCACATAAGACCGGCCGCGCCCGCGCCCAAAATCAGCACGTCAACGGTTTCAGGGGAGGCAGAGGCCTTGCCCACTTGAACTGAACGTCCGTCAGGGCTGCCGTAGAGGGGCGCTGGATTGCCGCGATTGGCGGTTTTGCGGCCAGCGGGTTTGTCCTTGCCGCAGTCGGCCTGGGGCGTGTCCCGGTTGGGTTGCGCCTGTGCAAAGGCCTGCCGGGCGGGATTTGACAGAATTTTACGCGCGGCGCTATTTTGGGGAGCTTTGTTATGCATGCGGCGAAAATATACGAGGCTTTGGCGGCTGCCAAGCCCTCATTTCCCCGCCTTTGTCCGACACGACCTGCGCCCGGCCGCAGGCCCATTCTACCGGAATTGCCATGCCTGTTCTAGCTTCATCCTACGTTGCGCCCTGGTACGCGCGCAACGGCCATGCAAATACCATGTGGCCGGTTCTTTTTCGCAAGCGGCCAGCAATTTCGCCCTCCATGCGGCGCGTGCGCATCGACACGCCCGACGGGGATTTTATTGATCTGGACCAGCACCCGGCCTGCGAAAAAAGCGGTACGGCGTGCGGGGCGGAGCGCCCTTTCGGGCAGGGACGCGGCGTGGCTGTGGTCTCGCACGGGCTTGAGGGCAACAGCCGCCGCAAGTATGTGCTGGGCATGACCAACACCTTGCGGGCCGCCGGTTTTGACGTGCTGGCCTGGAACATGCGTTCGTGCTCCGGCGAGAGCAACCGCACGGCCCGCCTGTACCATATGGGTGAAATAGACGACCTGGGAACAGTGGTGCGCTACGCCGAAAGGTTTGACCGTCCTGTGCTGCTGGCTGGGTTCAGTATGGGCGGCAACCAGATTTGCCGCTATCTGGGCCGGGGGCCGGTTTCCCCGCTTGTGCGGGCGGCTGTGGCGGTGTCCGTTCCCTGCGATCTGGCCGCTGCCGCGCCTGTGATGGACGGCCCCGCCTGCCGCATCTACATGGAGTATTTTTTGCGTACCCTGCGCAACAAGGTGCGCGAAAAGGCCGGGCGCTTTCCGTCCTATCCGTCGGTGGAGGGCGTGGACAAAATCCACACGTTTGCAGAGTTTGACGAGCGTTTTACCGCGCCTGCCTTTGGTTTTGCCTCCGCCCGGGACTACTGGCAAAAAAATACGGTTCTGCCCGACCTGCCGCGCATTGCCGTGCCGACGCTGCTGCTCATGTCGGCGGATGACCCGTTTTGCGCGCCCTCGTGCTATCCGTGGCAGGTGGCCGAGCGCAGCGAGCATCTGTACCTTGAGGTTGCGCCGCACGGCGGGCACGTGGGCTTTGTGCGCCCCGGTCAGGAATATTATAGTGAGCGGCGCGCGCGCGAGTTTGTGCAGGGGCTTGTGGATCGCGGCGTTTACTAGCACGCGGCTTGCACTGCATGCTGATGCCTGTGCGGGCAGGGCCGCAAGCGGGCGGGGGCGTTCCCAGTTCGCGAAGGTCAGCCTTTTTGCCGCTCGGCCATACGTTTTTTGGTCAAAACCGTGGCTGGGGCGCTCAACGGGTCTTCCGGCCAGGGATGTTTGGGATAACGACCCCGCATTTCGGCACGTACAGCCGGATAGCCGTTGCGCCAAAAACTGGCCAGATCGCGCGTAACCTGCAGCGGGCGGCCAGCGGGGGAATTGAGGCGCAGCACCAGGGCCACGCGGTTGTTGGCAATGCGCGGCGTATCCACGCAGCCGAAAAGTTCCTGCAGTTTGGCGGCCAGCCATGGGCCGCCGTCTTCACCATACACAATGGGGCGCATGGCCCCTGACGGAACCTGCCACTCCGGGGGGGCCTGCCGGTCAAGCATACGGTGCAGATTGCCCGGCAGCAGCCCGCGCAGGGCATCGTACAGCCGTGCCGGGGCGAGCGTTGCCAGCGCGTTGGCGCGCGACTGTTTTTCGCTCTGCCCAAGGGCCTGCGCCAGCGCGGGCGCAAGCCAGTCCTCAAGCCCAGCCAGCAGGGCCGCGTCCGAAATATCCGGCCATGCGTCTCCCTCAAGTTCGCGCATCAGGCTTACCCGTGCGCGCCACTGGCGTGCCGATTCGTCCCATGGCAGACATTCCAGCCCCTTATTCCGCACATGTTCGCACAGGGCCGCAGCGCACTGATCGGGCAGGGGGCGGGGCAGGGGGGCGTCTTCCAGCACCAGCGCGCCAAGGCTGCGT
Source organism: Desulfovibrio desulfuricans (assembly GCF_004801255.1). NCBI lineage: Bacteria > Pseudomonadati > Thermodesulfobacteriota > Desulfovibrionia > Desulfovibrionales > Desulfovibrionaceae > Desulfovibrio > Desulfovibrio desulfuricans. Next base: position 1,429,424 of record NZ_CP036295.1, read on the forward strand.
TGGCGTCTTGCGCTGACCAGCCCTGCGTCGGAAACCGAAAGCCTGTCTTCGCTACGGATGTCCGCGCTGAAAAGTTCCGTCAGATCCTGTTCCGCCAGCGAAGCCGCAAGGCGTATACGTCCGTGCGGGGCGGCTCCGTCCACCTCCGCCACAGCCAGAAAATCCTGTCGTGCAAGCGGGTCGTCGCTCGCAAGCTGTGCTGCCCGGCCGCTGCGCAGCAAAAAGGGCGTGCTGGCGGCAAGACCGCCGCTGGTTTGCTGCCCGTCGCCCTGGCGCATGGCGACCTGCTCCGGCCAGGCAACGGCAATAAGCCGACCAAGATTGGCCGCCTGCCCCAGCGCCCGGGAAAAGAGATTGTCCCCGTGTTTCAGCTGGCTTTGCTGGCCGCATGACGGGCCGGTCTTCGAGCCAGCCTGCGAGCATGGTTTGTCCGTCCGCCCCGGCTGGCGCGCAAGCCGCTGGGCCAGACTGCGCAGACGTTCACGGGCGGCGTCTGCGTTTTTGATCGTACCGGTATCGCGGCAGAGCCAGTCAAGGCGGCGCAGCACGTCGCAACCGGCTCCGGCTGCGGACATGCCGGTGCCTTGCTTGCCGGTTGCGCGCGCAAGGGGGTCGCGCTCTTCGAGCAGGGCCGCCGTGCAGGCTGCCAGAGGGGCAAGACCGTTGTCGCGGCCCCACAGCAGCAGCCGGGCTGTACGCGGGGCAAGGGGCAGGGCGGCCATCTGCCGCCCAAGGGCTGTTGGCCGCAACTGGGGGTCAATGGCCCCAAGTGCCTGCAGGCTCGATTGCGCCACCGTCATGCGGGCGGCTGGCGGCGTATCCAGCCAGGGCAGGCATGCGGGATCCGTAACGCCCCACACGGCCAGCTGCAGCGCAAGGCCGCTGAGGTCGGCGTCGAGAATTTCAGGCCGGATGTGCGGGCGCATGCCGTGCTCCTGCTCTTTTGCCCATAGGCGGCAGCAGATGCCTGGTTCAATGCGCCCCGCGCGCCCTGTCCGCTGGGCGGCGCCCGCCAGCGAAACACGCTCCGTCACCAGACGCGTCAGGCCGCTGGCCGGGTCAAACCGCGCCAGACGGGTCAGGCCGCAGTCCACCACCAGCCGCACGCCTTCAATGGTCAGCGAGGTTTCGGCAATGGAGGTGGCCAGCACCACTTTGCGCAGGCCCTTGACCGCAGGCGCAATGGCGGCGTCCTGCTCCCGTGCGGAAAGGTTGCCGTAGAGCGGGCACAGCGTCGCATCCGCTGGCAGCGTGCCTTCGAGCAGGGCCGCAAGGTGGCGTATTTCTCCCGCTCCGGGCAAAAAGGCCAGCAGGCTGCCCTGTTCGGTCTGCAACAGGTGGGCAATCACGTCGGCCATATGCCGCCACAACAGGGGACCCGCCCCTGCCGTGGATGCCGGGCCGCCGCCCACCACCTGTCCGGCCCGGATTTTGGGCGGCAGGTGGCGCAGTTCTACAGGATAGGTCTTGCCCTCGCAGGCGACGGCGGGGCAGTCGCCAAGCAGCGCGGCTACAGCAGCCACATCCAGCGTGGCAGACATGACGAGCAGCCGCAGGTCGGGGCGCAGCGCCGACTGGCTTTCAAGGCAAAGGGCAAGGCCCGTGTCGGCAATGAGCGAGCGCTCGTGAAATTCGTCAAAAATAACGCAGGCGACGTCCGGCAGGTCGGGGGCCTGCTGCAGCATGCGGGTAAGCACGCCTTCGGTGACGACCTCCACGCGGGTGTCTGGCCCCACGCGGCTTTCGTCCCGCATGCGGTAGCCAACAAGCCCGCCGGGCTGCCCACCCGTCAGAGCCGCCATATAGCGGGCCAGCGCCCGCGCCGCCACCCGCCGTGGTTCAAGCAGCAGAATGCGGCGGCCCTCAAGCCATGGCTGGTTGACGAGCCACAGGGGCACGCGGCTGCTCTTGCCCGCGCCGGGCAGGGCGCTGAGCACCAGATTGCGGCCTTGCGCCAGCGTATCAAGAATTTTTGGGCGCGAGACGTCGAGCGGGCAGGGGGGCAGGGACAAATCGTCAAGTGGGGCGGTGGAGTGCGCTGGGCGGTCGGTCATGGCAAAAGGCCGCAGGGCTGAGGGTAAATACAGAGTAATAGACGCATTTTTACTGGTAATCCAATGCGTGTCAGTGTATTGACACAGGAAAGGACATGCACGCGGAGAATGCACACATGGAGTTGAACACCAGCGGCATTATCGGCCAGAGCACGACTCTGGCTGAAGTCTTCAAGGTTCTCGGCAAGGTTGCGCCGACGGACAGCACTGTGCTTGTAACCGGTGAATCGGGAACTGGCAAGGAATTGCTTGTGCGCGCCCTTCACGCCAACAGCCGCAGGGCTGACAAGCCCTTTGTGCCCATCAACTGCGGGGCCATACCTAAAGAACTGCTTGAAAGCGAACTTTTCGGACACGAAAAGGGCGCCTTTACGCACGCCATCCGCTCCAGGCCTGGCCGGTTTGAAATGGCCGACGGCGGAACCATCTTTCTTGATGAAATTGGCGAGATGGAGCTGAGCCTGCAGGTCAAAATCTTGCGCGTGCTGCAGGAAAAAGAAATAGAGCGCGTGGGCGGCACGGGCAGCAAAAAGGTGGATGTGCGCATTGTGGCCGCCACCAACCGCGATCTGGAGGTAGAAGTTGCCGCCGGGCGCTTTCGCGAGGATCTCTATTATCGCCTGAACGTCATTCCGCTGCATCTGCCGCCGCTGCGGCAGCGCGGCAACGACGTGCTGCTGCTCGCCCGGTACTTTCTCAACCATTTTTGCGTCAAAAAAAATCGCGTGCCCCTTGTGCTGGACGAAACCACCCGGCGCATCCTGGCTGCCTACGCCTGGCCGGGCAACGTTCGCGAGCTTGAAAACTTCATGGAACGCCTGAGCATCCTTGTGGACGGCGACACGGTTTGCATGGAGGATCTGCCGCCCAAGATACTGGACCACGTGGGCGACGTCTCGCTGCTGCCCCCTGTGGATGAAGACCCCCCAGCAGTGGCTGCGGAACAGCCCCCGGCTGCCCATGGAGAAGCTGCCGCCGTCGCGGGGGCGGACGCCAGCGCTGCAGTTGCAGGGGCGGCCACGGCTGCCGCGTCACCGCCCGATGCGGCTGCGCCAGCGGCAGCAGGCGGGGTGTTTGTGTGGCCCAATCTCGGCGTTTTGACCGAACACGGGCTGAACCTCAAGGATTTTTTGGACACCATTGAGAACCGCCTTATTGATGAGGCGCTGGCCAAGGCGGAAGGCGTTAAAAACCAGGCCGCAGAGCTTTTGGGCATCAAGCGGACAACGCTCATTGAAAAGCTCAAAAAGCGTGGTTCTTAGCGGCATAAAATTTGCATGAATTCTTGCGGCTCACATGCCACGACTTTTCCTGCGAAGTGCAAGTGAAAACACAACTTTTTGCCGACGCGCCACGGCCTCATATCACCACCCGCAAGGGTGCGCCCGCCAAACCCCGCTTTTGCCTGGGGCCTTTGCTGTTTTTGCTGAGTTTTTTGCTGCTTGCCCAGCCCGCCCACAGCATGAGCTGGAGCTGGGCCCCCCTTGCCGAAAACGGCGGGGCCCCGTCAGCCGCTCGCCCCGCCAGCGAACGTCTGAGCCTGAACCTTGACAACCCCGGTCAGGTGCGCAGACTTGTGCGCAGCGGCACCAATACCCTGCTGCTTTTTCTTGAAGGCCCCGCACCCGAGCTTGTGCGTCATGGGGCGGCGCCCGTGCCTGGGGCGATGCTCGAGAGCGTTGGCGTTTCCAACGGGCAGGTGCGCATTACACTTTCGCCCAAGGCCGTGAACCATGTGATGCGGCGGTCTTCGCCCTCGGTTCTGGATATAGAAATTTTTGCCGCCGGGGCACAGCACGAGGATGCTGCCGCCCGTCAGGGGGGGCTTACCCAGACCTCTGGCGATGACGTTGCCAGCTCTGACGGACAGGAACCTTCGTTTGCGGTTAATTTGCCGGCTGAAGCCGCCAAAGGCTTTTTGCGTAGCGCCGTCGCAATGCTGGATGATGTCCAGCGGGGCGTCCGGGCCATGTCGGCCTCTGACATGATGTCGGCTGCCAGGGCCCGTATGGAGGGCTTTGGCCAGTCGTTTTTCAACTTTTCCGCTACTGATGCCGCCATTGCGGCGGAGGTTCCCGCACAGCGGACAGCGGCCGGCACAGGCGGTTCGACACTGCAGGGGCCGAGCCTGATGAGTAGGGTGAACCCTGGCGGGCCGGAAAACTGGCCTGACGAAAAGGGGCTCTCCACCTCTATTCCCGTCAATGCCGCACCGGCTGCATCGGCAACGCCAGCGGCAGCAGCTCAGGGCGCTGTCTCGGCAGGCTCCATCCAGCCCGCGCAGCCCGCGACTCAGGCGGCGCCACAGCCCGCGTTGCCTGCGTCCCCAACCCGGCCCGCAAATGCCCCGGCTGCCGCAGCCCTGCCCGCGCAAAAGCCAGCTCCTGCTCCCGCGCAGGCCCCGGCCCAACCTCCTGTACAAATGCAGGCCGCCCCTGCTGCTTCTCCGGCAAAACCTGCCGAGATCATTGGCAATGTATCTGGCAAGGTCAGCGGTGACATGGTGGGGCTGCCCAGCCAGGCCGACAAGGGCGGGCATGGCGGCGGAGGCGGCGCGCAGGGGGCCAAGGAAGAACCCGCTCGCCCCGTGGTCTATGTGGACGAGCAGGGCAACCCTGTGGAAAAGCCCGCTGATCCGCTCAAGATGATGGACGATGTGGAACGCCTCATCAAGGAACGCAAATTTGTCGAGGCATTGCCCCAGCTGGAAAAGCTCAAGGAAATGCCCTCGCTAAGCGCAGAATTGCGTGAAAAAACGCTGTACTACATCAGCGACTGCACCTGGGCCAGGTATTCAGACAATCCTCTGGCGGGGTTTGAACCCATTGTTTCCGCCACCAGCGAGGCCATGAACTTTAACCTGCGTTCCATACGCGTGCCCGAGGCCCTGTTGCGGCTGGGGCTTGTAAACGTCAATGTGGGCAATCTGGTGGACGCCAGCGGCTACATAGTGGCCATGTACCGGCGGTATCCCGATTATCCCGGCGTGGCGCAAGGCTTTACAGCGCTGGGCAAGGCGCAGCTCAAGCGCCACATGGACGCGCAGGCGGAAGTGTCGTTTGCCATGGTGCTCGACAAGTACCCGGAATCTTCCTTTTTGCAGGAGGCCTCCGTGGGGCTGGCCCAGGCCTTGAGCAACCAGCGCAAGTATCAGAATGCGCAGGTTATACTGGACTTTATCAGCAAGCGTTGGCCCCGCTATTATATTGAAGACCCGTTGTTTCTCTTTTTGCAGGCTGGCAATGACGAGGCCTTGAACCGGCCCGCCGACGCCCTCACCCTGTACTGGCTGTACTATAACCTCGTGCCTGCGCAAAAGGGCAATGACGAGCTGCTTTTCAAGATGGGCGACATGTACGCCCGCCTTGGCAACAAGGCCGCCGCCGATTTTCTTTACACGTATCTGACGCGGCTTTTTGCCGACAGCCCCGTTGCGCGGATGGCCAACCTGCGGCTTGCCGAGGGCGGCATATATGACGCGCCCATCAATTACGAAGCCATGAGTCAGGTTTTTGCCAGAGCTGCCAGCGGCAACCTGCAAAAGGTATATACAGACCTTGCCGCAGCCTCGCGCACCGCGCCCGAGTCGGTCACCGCGCGCATCAAGGAGGCCATGTGGCTTTACTGGAGCAAACGTTACACCGAGGCCATGGGCAAGGCCGCTGATTTTATTGACAGCTACCCCGAAAACGTCAACGTGGCGCAGGCCCGCGACATCATCTGGCTGGCCTTTCAAAAAGAGCTGGCCAACTCCATGGCCGAAAAAAACTACGGCCGCATTCTTATTCTCTGGAACGGTTTTCCGCTGGTGCGCGAGCGGTATGGAGCCATTGACCCCCGCATGCGTTACGCCCTTGCCCAGGGCATGCTTGAGCGCGGAGAGGAAAAACCAGCCCTCGACATGATGGCCGAATTTTTAAAGTCACCCATGGATCCGCAGTACGGCGAGGCGGCCTTTACGGAATTTTTCAACCGTTACCTCAAAGCCGGGGACTGGACCAAAATACTTGATCTCGGCAAAATTGTGTCCACCTGGCCGCTCAAACCCCAGCTTCGCAGCCAGCTTGATTACGCCATGGCGCTTTCGGCCCAGAATCTCAACCTGACCGGCCCCGCGCTTGCCATGTGGCGCAACCTTGCAGACCGGCAGGATATTCCCGTGTACCAGCGGGCTTACGCCACGTATTTTCTGGCCCGCGATGCGGAGCAGCGCAAGGACATCCGTAATTCCTACACGCTGAACCGCAAGGTTATCGAGCTGTTTACCCAGCTGCAGGACGAGCGCTCGGACAAGGCTGATCCGCAACGCATCAAGGACGCCATGCTCTCGCTTATGGATATCTGCGAGGTGGCCAACCGCGTGCCTGAAGCGCTGGAATGGCTTGCGAGGTATAATGCCTTTGTGCCGCAGAATTCGCCGGAGTATCCCGGGCTGCGTTTCCGCGAGGCGCGGTTGTACCGCAAGCTGGGCGACTCCACGCGGGCCCAGGCCCTGCTTGAGGATATTGTGCGCAACTATGCCGATTCTCCTTTTGCCAAGGCCTCCACTGCGGAACTGCATACCTTTGAAGTGTCGCGCGACCTGCAAAACTACCTGCCCGGCGGGGCAGGCAGTCAGGCCGCCCCTGCTGGCAAGCCTGCGGGCAACCCCTGATTTTATCCGTTTACATTCGGCGCGTGCGGGCGCTGGCTGTCTCCTGACGCGCGCCGGGCGTGCTCTGCGGTTGCGTCGAGCCATGCTCTCGCGACATGTCTTGTGGTGCGTTGCCATACTTTGTTCCGCTTGCCATCTGTGTGCCGGGCGGGTTTTTGCGCTTTGCGGCAAGGCTGCGAGATGCGCATTGCATGCGGTTTGTGCTTGGAATATAATAAAACAATACGAGTGGGCCTGCGGTTATCCTGGCCCAGATGTACAAAGATTGATCCAACATGACAGGGCGATATAGCTGCCTGCGCTGGCGGATTGCGCCGTCAGCCCTGGAGGTGCATATGAACAGAGTACTTTTTTGCTTTGCAGTAAGCCTGGTTGCCTTGATGGCCGGATGCACCGGTGCGCTGCAAAGGGGAATGCAGGGCAATGCCTACGTTTCCACTGCCCGCCCCGCCATCAGCTTGCAGGCGGTCGACATGCCCCTGCTCACCGGCGGAGAGGGCAAAGCCAAGCTTGACGGCGCTGGCATGCTTGGCGGCCTGTTTCTCAACTCATGGGTAGCGGTGTACGGCAAGGGCGACCCCCAAAGCCCCATGGCCATTGTCGCCATGGCTGAAGTGCCGCGCGGCTGGTACTGGGACAGCGACGGTCAGCGTCCCTTCAGCGTCGACAGGGGCGTCGAGGTCTTTAATAACGACGGCTACGCAGCCTGCACCTACATTGCAGACAGCAAAAGAGACGCGTTTGCCACTCTTGCCGGGCTGAACGACGAGGCCAGGCCCATGCGCTGGCTGGTGCGCAATTTTGCCGCCAGATACAATTTTAATGACACCAAGGTTGTCATGGAGTACAGGGAACCCCTGCCCGAAAATCTGGCAGGGCAGGAGACCCTTACCGAGAGCATGACCGACCAGCTCAAGGCCTTTGAAAAGCGCGCCAGCGCCGCATTTGCAGTGGCGTCGTTGCCGAGCCTTGCTGGCATAAAGCCGGTATACGCCAGGGATGTCCGTTGGCAGTACCTTGATCAACGCTTTTGGGGAACGGTGTCAAAGTATGAGGTATTTGACGCAAAGTAGCGCCTGATATTGGCAATCTGTCATAGAGCAGGCATGCCGCAAAGACGGCCGTTTGAGAGGTTCTTTTCAAACGGCCTTTTTCAATTTTGTATTTGTTGCGTGCGCATCAACTCCTGAAGACTGTAACAAGTTATTACATTCCGGATTAGTGGTTATGTAAAATTTGCAGTTGAATTTTATATTATAGGGTATAGTACATTGACGAAACAATAGCTGCTGTGTATGTTCTCCCCACCAGGGCAGGGGGGTGACCGACTGTTCTGTCAGTGAACCAATCAGGCGGGTTCGCAGCGCGTCAGATTGAGTATGTTGAAGACATAAAAGGGGTAATTATGGACGATTATCTGAAAGAAGCGCTGGAAATTACCAGAGCGCAAGCTGGCGTTCGAGTAATGAGTGAAGAAGAAATAGCCGCCTTTATACAGAAAGTGGCTCAAGGGATCAGGGCTGTTGCAGAGGGCGAAACGCCCGTTGAACTCGACAGCGGTGAAATGGCTGTTGAAGCCCGCAAGTCCGTCAAAGAAAAGTCCGTTACCTGCCTTGAGTGTGGCAAGAGTTTCAAGATTCTTACCAAGCGTCACCTGGCAAGCCATGGTATAACCTCTGCCGAATACCGCGAAAAGTGGGGCTTTAAAAAAGACGCACCTCTCGTGTGCAAAGCCCTGCAGCGCGAGCGCCGCAAAAAGATGAAAGATATGAAGTTGTGGGAAAAACGCCGCAAAGTTCAGTAGTCTTCGCAGAATGCCCGCCCTTAAGGCGGGCATTCTGCGTGCTGGCGGAGTCAACGTGCGCAAATCCGCTAAACGCGGCCCGTCGTCGGTCTGAAGGCCCACCCTTAGGTTGGGCTTTTTTTTTGGCCCGAAAAGTGGCATGTTGCGAACCTGAACAGCAGCATTGGCTGCCTGTCAGAGCGGTTTTAGCCGGTAATCAATATTTTGCTCTGCATCATCGTTTTTTCAGGATTGCGACATGACTGAATCTCTGGCGGTTGCAACGCCCGCCCAGGCCTTGGCGCTGCTTTCCTTACCACAGGGAGAGCTCTTTGCCAGGGCCACTGCGCTGCGTGAGGCGTCATTTGGGCGCAACATAGTTTTGTGCGCCATCATCAATGCCAAAAGCGGAAACTGCAGCATGGACTGCCGTTTTTGTTCCCAAAGCAGGCATAATCACACGCCCATTGAGGTTTTTCCTCTGCTGCCCGACAGCGAGCTGCGCGAGCGTATTTTGCAGCTGGCGACGCTGCCGGTGGCTCGCATCGGCGTTGTCACCAGCGGCTCGGCCCTGAGCGGCGGCGAGCTGCAGCGGCTGTGCAACGTGGTTGCCTCCCTGCCCGAGCCTGTGCGCCAGCGCGTCTGCGCTTCGCTGGGCAAACTTGCGGCTGATGATTTCAGCAGTTTGTCCCGGGCCGGGCTGACCCGGTTTCATCACAATATGGAAACCTCACGCGATTACTATGCGAGCGTCTGCACCACGCAAACCTGGGAGCAGCGGCGCGATACGGTGCGCAGGGCTGGCGAATCAGGCCTGAGCGTTTGCTCAGGAGGCCTTTTTGGCCTGGGCGAAAGTTGGCAAGACCGGGTGGATTTTGCCTTCAGCCTTAGAGAGATGGGCGTGGAACATGTGCCCATGAATTTTTTGCATCCGCATCCCAGGACGCCGCTTGCGGGGCAACAGCCCCTTTTTGCTGATGAAGCTCTGACCATCATTGCCTTGTTCCGGCACATCCTGCCTGAGGCCACCCTGCGTATCTGCGGGGGCAGGCCTCTGGTGCTTGGCGACAGGCAGAATGAAGTTTTTGCCGCTGGCGCCAATGCCATGATGACTGGCGATTACCTGACGACCCACGGGCAAACCATAAAGCATGACCTTGAAATGATAGCCGCCCTTGGGCTTGAGGTTACGTGCGATGTCTCCTGCTGAAAATACCATGCTGCCCCTGCGCCCTCTCCGGGGTCTGTTTGTAACCGGGTCTGGTACGGATGTGGGCAAAACCGTGGCCACGGCGGCGCTGCTGCGGGCCCTGCTGCTGGCCAACGTAAGAGTTCAGGCCATCAAGCCGGTGCAGACGGGCGTCGCGCCAGCAGAGGCGCGCACGGCCCCACTGGCTGACGCGCGGGTTTACGCCGAAGCCGTGGCAGGTCTGCCTCAGGCGGCATCCATGCAACCGCCTACAGCCCTGCGTTGTTTTACCCTGCCCGCCTCGCCGCATCTGGCTGCGGCGCGTGAAGGCGCGCACCTGACCTGCGCCGGGCTGCGCAACGATATTGAGGCCCGCTGGCAGTCGGGCGCTGCGGACATGCTGCTGCTCGAGGGGGCAGGCGGCCTGCGCGTGCCCCTCAACAAACGCGAGGACATGCTTGACCTCATGGCGGCGGTGGGTTTGCCCGTGCTGCTGGTGGGCGGCAACTATCTGGGCGGTCTCAATCATATTTTGCTTTCGCTCGACGCCTTGCGCCACAACGGTCTGCAGGTGGCCGGGATTGTGCTTGCGCCCCCGGTCGATCCGGCTGCCGGTTGCCCCGGCGTGGATGTGCAGGCCATGCTTGCCGATAACGCCGCCATGCTGCGCGAGCGCATGCAGCAGCAGGGTATTACGGCTCCGCTGGTGGAGCTGCCCCGTCTGGCGCGGCTTGACGCCGCAGGCTGGCAGACGCTGGCCGAGCGCCTCACGCCGCTGGTCGGGCATGTGTTGCCCAAATGCGGGGATTGCGAAGCGGAGATAGTGCGCCGCGACCATCAGGTCATATGGCATCCCTACGCTTCGGCCATGCAGCCGCCGCTGCTCAGCGCTGTTGCGCGCACGCGGGGCAACCGCATTGTGCTGGCGGACGGCAGGGAGCTTGTGGACGGAATGTCGTCCTGGTGGGCCGCAGTGCATGGGTACAACCATCCCCGGTTGATGGAGGCCCTGCACGCCCAGGCCGGGCGCATGCCCCACGTGATGTTTGGCGGCCTGACGCACGAGCCGGCAGTTGCGCTGGCCGAAAAGCTGCTGCAACTCATGCCTGACGGGCTTGAGCGCGTCTTTTTTGCTGATTCCGGCTCTGTGGCGGTTGAGGTGGCCCTGAAGATGGCCCTGCAGTACCAGCAGGGCAGGGGAGAAACCCGGCGCACCAGGTTTTTGACGCCGCGCGGCGGATACCACGGCGACACCTTTGGGGCCATGTCGGTATGCGACCCGGTCACGGGCATGCACAGCCTTTTTACCGCCATGCTGCCCCGGCAGATATTTATGGAGCGGCCCGGCTGCCGTTTTGATCAGCCCTTTGACCCCGCCAGCCTTGATGATGCCCGCCGCAATTTTGCCGAACACGGGGCGGAGATTGCCGCCGTTATTCTGGAGCCGGTTGTGCAGGGCGCTGGCGGCATGTGGTTTTACCATCCGCAGTATCTGCGCGGTCTTGCCCAGCTGTGCCGCGATGCGGGCGCGCTGCTGATATTTGACGAGATAGCCACAGGCTTTGGCCGCACCGGCAAGATGTTTGCGGCGGAATGGGCTGGCCTTTCGCCGGATATTTTGTGCTGCGGCAAGGCGCTTACGGGCGGGGTGCTCACGCTTGCAGCCACGGCCTGCAGCGGCGAAGTGGCGCAGGGCATCTGCGGCGGCGGCAACGTGTTTATGCACGGCCCGACCTTTATGGCCAACGCCCTTGCCTGCGCCGTGGCCTGCGCAAGCCTTGAACTGCTTGAAGAAGAAGGCTGGCGGCAGCGTGTGGCTCTGCTTGAGGAGGGCCTGAGCAAGGGTCTTGCCCGGTGCGCGGGGCTGACGGGCGTGGCCGATGTGCGGGTTCTGGGCGGCATTGGCGTTGTGGAAACGCGCGAGCCGGTCAATGCGCAGGCCTTGCAGCGGTATTTTGTGGAGCACGGCGTCTGGATCAGGCCGTTCAACCGCCTTGTTTACCTGATGCCGCCGTACATAAGCCCGGCGGAGGATGTGGAGCGGCTGTGCTCGGTAACGGCAGGGGCCTTGAGCGCGGGAGTGCATGTGCAATAAGGCGCACGCACGGCAGCCTTGCCCGTATGACGCGGCGCGCTGGGTATGTCGGCGCGGACGGGCGCAGGCAGTTATTTGTCGGTCGGCGGCGGGGGGACAGGCAGCCCCTTGAAGATGATCCTTGTGGCGGCGGCATCGGCAAGGTCCCCCAGGTCCATGAGCTTTTCGAGCAGTTCGAGCAGGTAGTGGCGGTCATTTTCGCAACCGTCCTTAAAGTCCGCTTCAAGTTCGCCGCTACGGATGTAATTTTCGAGTTCTGTAAGATCGTTTGCCGTAAGCATTAACAGTCCTTTTGCAGTGCAATAATGCAGCGTTGCGTGAGATCGCGGGTCATTTGTTCGACCTGCGTGATTTCTTCACGGGTGATGTTGTCGTAATGAATGCCCGCGCTGACGCATACGGCGCAGTTGAGCGCCTGGGCCATGCTCTCGGCCATGTACTGCGCCAGGTCGGCCTCCTTGTGGCCGGGTAGACCCAGAAGCTGAACCTGAATTTGCGCATCGTGCTGCGCCTGCCCCTGCGCCTGCCCCGGCATTGGGGGGTGATCAGCCACAGGCGCGGCAAGGGCTACCGCGCCGATATGGGTTGCGCCGCCTCCGCAGAGCACCTGGAGGTCGCGCCCCTGGCGAAATACGCGCAGATGTATGGTTAACCGGCCTCGCCGGGCGGTAAATCGCATGCAGGTCCTGCCGTGCTGGCGGGTAGTGAGTGATGTTTGCCTCCGGGCTGTCTGTAAAAACAGAGGCAACTACGGGGCTCCCCCTTGTTGCCTGTCGCTACGGGCAGGCAAGGCCGCCCATACGCAGGGCGGAATTGTTGTGATATATCCAATGCTGCCAGCCGCCGCAAGGCTCGGGCTGGCCCGCTGTTTCAGGCTTGACGCCCCTGCTGGCGGTCCGTAACATTTTGACAATTCTATGTTGTATGGAGAACGCATGACCCTTGATCCTACCAAGCACCCGGACTGGCAGATTGCCCTGGATGCGGAAAAGAATATGAAAACCTTTGAGGCCCTCACAGCGGAGATGGGCCTGAAGCCTTCAGAAGTTCTGCCCTACGGGCGATATATGGGCAAGATTGAGCAGCAGGAAGTGCTGAACCGGCTCGAAAACCGCCCCAACGGTAAATATGTTGACGTTACGGCCATTACGCCCACGCCGCTTGGCGAGGGCAAGTCAACCACCACCATTGGTCTGGTGCAGGGCCTTGCCCGGCGCGGCCTGCGGTCTTCGGCGGCCATACGGCAACCCTCGGGCGGCCCCACCATGGGCATGAAGGGCTCCGCCGCTGGCGGCGGTCTTTCGCAGTGCATCCCGCTGACGCCGTATTCCCTCAATTTTACGGGCGACATACATGCAGTCGGCGCAGCGCACAACCTCGCCATGACGGCCCTGACGGCCCGTATGCAGCACGAGCGCAACTACGACGACGCCACGCTTGAGCGGCTCTCGGGCATGCGCCGGCTGGATATCGACCCCACGCGCGTGAGCACCGGCTGGGTGATGGATTTTTGCACCCAGGCGCTGCGCAACGTCGTCATCGGCATGGAAGGCGACGGCAGGCGCAACGACGGTTTTATGATGCGCTCGCATTTTGACATCACCGTGGCTTCCGAGGTCATGTCCATTCTTTCGGTCGCGCGTGATCTGGCCGACCTGCGTCAGCGCATGGGCCGCATGGTTCTGGCCCTTGACCGCAACGGCAGGCCCGTGACCACTGCTGACCTTGAGGTGGACGGGGCCATGACCGCCTGGCTTGTCGAGGCCATCAAGCCCAACCTTATCCAGACCATCGAGGGCCAGCCCGTGTTGGTGCATACAGGCCCCTTCGGCAACATCGCCCTGGGCCAGAGCTCGGTTATCGCCGACAGGGTGGGCCTCAAGCTGGGCGACATCCATGTGACGGAATCCGGCTTTGCCGCCGAAATGGGCTACGAAAAATTCTGGAACCTCAAGTGCCGTTACAGCGGGCTTGCGCCCGATGCGGCGGTGATTGTGGCCACCGTGCGCGCCCTCAAGCACCACGGCGGCGCGCCGCAACCGCGCCCCGGCCAGCCCCTGCCCGAGGAATACCTGCGTGAAGACGTGGGCCTGGTGGAGGCCGGGTGCGTCAACCTGCTGCACCATATCGGCATTGTGCGCCGCTCCGGAGTGCCCTCGGTTGTGTGCATCAACAAGTTTTATACCGACAAACCCGCAGAGATTGCCGCTATCCGCCGTATCTGCGAAAAAGCCGGGGCCAGCGTGGCTGTGTCGGAACATTGGGAAAAAGGCGGCGAAGGCGCGCTGGAGCTGGCGGACGCCGTTATGGACGCCTGCAATTCGTCCAGGCGCGGCTTTCGCCCGCTCTATGACTGGAAGCTGCCCCTTGCGGAACGCATTGTCTGCATTGCCCGCGAGGTCTACGGCGCGGACGGGGTCGATTTTGAACCCATGGCTGCCCAGCGGCTCAAGAGCCTGCAGGAGCGGCCAGACGCGGACGAGCTTGGCGTATGCATGGTCAAAACCCAGTACTCGCTTTCGGACGACGCCAAGCGCAGGGGCGTGCCGTCGTCGTGGCGGCTGCACGTGCGCGATGTGCTGCTGTTTGGCGGCGCTGGGCTTGTGGCCCCGGTGGCGGGCGATATCAGCCTTATGCCGGGTACGGGTTCCAAGCCCTCGTTCCGCAATATCGATGTGGATGTGACAACCGGGCGGGTCACCGGCCTGTTCTAACCTCCAGTGATTCTGACCGCATGCGATCTATACCCGCGTTATCCGGCCTGCTTTACCGGATAACGCGGGTATAGATTTCCATAAGTAAAATTTTTTTAAAAAAAGGATTTTTGAGTAATATACATTATTTATAGGGGATTGTAATACTTGGTTTCAGATAACCTGAATTCATCTCTTGAAAAAAGCCACAAATTCAATACTATTAATAAAATAATTCCGCTGTATAGAGCCATTGGGAGGCCCCATGGAAGTTGTGCTCAGAGGCGTGCGCGGCAGCATAGCCACGCCAGCTCCAGCCATGTCTTTTTACGGTGGCAACACCTCATGTGTTGAACTGCACACCGACAGCGGGGCGCTTGTTTTTTTTGATGCGGGTACAGGCTTGCGCGAGGCAGGCGAAAACCTGCCGCCAAGCGGAACCTGCCATCTTTTTATTTCGCACGGGCATACCGACCATATCCAGGGGCTGGGCTTTTTTCGTCCCTTGCATTCGTCCCGCTGGACCACCCACATCTATATCCCCGCCTGGCTCGAAAACGTGCTGGACAACCACTTTGCCCACGGCATGTTCCCCATCGCCTTCAGCGACTTTGCCGGAACAGTGGTGCGGCACTGCCTTGAACCAGGGGATGCGGTAACCATTGACGCAGCCACCACCATCACGGCCATAGAGGCAAATCATCCCGGCGGCGCGCTGGCGTACAAGGCATGCGGCGAAGGCGCAGTTTTTTTGTATAGCGGCGACTACGAGATTACCCGCGACGACAAGGTGCGGCAGGCCACGCGCGCAATGCTTGAAAATGTTGATCTGGCCGTTGTGGACAGCATGTACAGCACGTCCAGCTATATCGAGGGATGGGGGCACTCCCGCTGGGAGGACTGGCGCGATCTTGGCCTTGAGGCGGGGGCTGGCTGCGTTGTCCTTTCGCACCATTCGCCCCAAATGACCGACAGGCAGATAGACGTGCTGCAGCGCGAGGCTCTGCAGAGTTGCCGTCTAAACGGCCTGCGCCTGTGTTTTGCGCGCGAAGGCATGCGCTTTGACCTGCCCATGGGCAAAGACCGCACCTGCAACGAATGCTCTCTTGTGCAGTTCAGCGACTGGCTTGACAAATTTGTTGACGCCCTGTCGCAATACCAGGATGAAAATACGCTGCTGGACCGCATACTTGCCAAATCGCGCGAAATCACCAACGCCGACGCCGGTACTATTTTTCTTGTGGACGGCGAAGACCTGCTCTTTGCCTACACTCACAACGACAGCCTGTTTTCTGTCAACACCGCTTCAAAGTTCGCCTATTCATCGGCACGGCTGCCGATCAACACCCAGTCCATTGCCGGCTATGCCGCCTGCACAGGCGAGCTGCTCAACCTTGCCGATGTACGGGCGCTGCCGTCTGGTCTGCCGTTTTCGTTCCGCGATGATTTTGACAAGGCTACGGGCTACCGCACCGAATCAATGCTGGTGGTTCCGTTTCATGATCACGCTGGCCGCGTCTCGGGCGTCATGCAGCTCATCAACAGTCTTGACCCGCGCACGTGCAGGCCGCGCAGGTTTACGCACGATATGGAAGGGCATATACGGGTGCTCGCGCGCGAGATCGCAAACGTCCTCGAGCGCAGCCACCTTGTGCGGGCGAGCATCAACAGGCTTATCCGTCTTGCTTCGGTGCACGACCCGCTGGAAACCGGCCCCCATGCCGAACGCGTAGGGGCCATCGCCGCAGAAATGTATCAGGTCAGGGCCAATCAGCTGAATCTCGACCCGGACGTAACCCTGCACGTAAAAAGCCAGATACGCCTTGCCGCCATGCTGCACGACATTGGCAAGGTGGGCGTGAGCGACCTGCTGCTGAAAAAGCCGGGCAAGCTCACCGACGAAGAAATGTCCGCCATGCGGGCGCATACCATGATCGGGGCTGGCATACTTGCGGCAGAAGCCCAGGGTGGTGGTTTTATGGCTTTTGCCCGCGACATTGCCCGCCACCATCACCAGAAATGGAACGGCCAGGGCTATGCCGGTCCCAGCGACGTGGGCAGGCTGTCTGGCGAGGATATCCCCATTGCGGCCCGCATCACGGCCATTGCAGATGTTTTTGATGCGCTGGTTTCGCCCCGCTCGTACAAGGCCGCCTGGCCCCACTCAAAAGCTCTGGCGCTGATGCGCGAGGAGGCGGGCAAGCATTTTGACCCCAACCTGGTGGCCTGCCTTGAAGAAGTAATGGATGTCGTGGCCAAAATTTATGAGCGCTTTCCCGATGCTGATCCGGTGCAGGTCAGCCGCGATGCCGCCTCATGAGCATAGGGTCCGCCCTGAAGCGGCTGCTGCGGCAGCCATGGCTTTTTACCGCCATGGCGGGACTGTGCGGGGGCGTGGTCATGCTGGCGCTGTATGTGGCGCAGCCTGTGGCGTTGCAGCGCCTTGACCTGAAAATTTATGACGCATTGCTGCCCCTGCGCAAGCTGAGCCAGCCATCGGCTGTACCTGTTATTATCGACATCGACGAGCAATCATTGGCCCGCTACGGCCAGTGGCCCTGGCCGCGTTACCTGGTGGCCGATCTTGTGGACAGGCTGAGACAAAGCGGCGTTGCCTCCATCGGGCTGGATATCATGTTCGCCGAGCCGGACAGAACATCGCCCGCGCGCATGCAGCAGGATATTTACCGCAACAGGGGCATATCGCTTGAAATTGCTGGCCTGCCTGCGTCGCTGGCAGACTTTGACGCGCTTTTTGCCGCATCGCTGCGCGCCGCGCCAGTGGTGCTGGGCGCATTTGCACGCTACACCGGCGAGCCCGGCGGCGGCCCTCAACCCCGCCCTCCGGCCATGATCGCGCGCGGCGGCAAGGATGCCCCCCCGTATGACCAGTTTTTGCCCCTCGCTTCAGGCGCGGTTTTACCGCTGCCGCAGTTTTTTGAACAAGCCCCGGTGGGATTTGTAAATGTTTCACCCGATGTCGACGGGCTGGTGCGGCAGATTCCGCTGCTGATCAGATTTGGCGATGCCGTTTACCCTTCGCTGGCCCTGCAGGCGCTCATGCGGGCGCTGGGTACGGACTCCCTCAGGCTGTACACCGGGCCGGACGGGCTGTTCAGCCTTGCGGCCGGCAGTTTCAAGATTCCTGTATCGCGCGAGGGGTATATGCAGGTTCCCTTTCAGGGGGCGCGGCATACGTACAGGTACATCAGTGCCGCCAGGGTGCTGGAGGGCACAGCCGACAAGACCGACCTTGGGGGCTGCATAGCCTTTGTGGGCACGTCGGCCCCCGGTCTGGCCGATATACGGGCCACGCCGTTTGACAGGGTAATGCCGGGCGTGGAGGTGCACGCTGCCGCCATTGACGCCATGGTCAACGGCAACTTTGTGCAGACGCCCGCGTGGGCCCCCGGCGCGCAGATGCTCATGATAGCCATTGCGACCTGTGCCGCAACACTGGCTTTTGGCTTTGCCGGGCCGAGGGTGTATGTGCCCGCCGCCGTCGCCCTTATGGGGGCGACAGTGCTTGCGTCGCGGCAGCTGTTTATGACGGGGCTGTTTCTTTCACCCCTGTATGGCCTGCTAACCTCGCTGCTGTGCGGCGGCCTGCTGCTGAGCGTGCGCTTTTGGCACGAAGAAAAGCAGAAACTTGTGCTGCGGCGGGCTTTTTCGCGCTATGTGTCGCCCGAGGTGGTCAGGCAGATCAGCAAGAGGCAGGGGGATTTGCTGGCGGGCGAAAACCGTGAGCTTTCCATCCTGTTTACGGACATCCGGGGATTCACCAGCCTGTCGGAGTCGCTTTCGCCCCAGAATGTGGTGCAGCTGCTGAACCGGTACTTTACGCCCATGACGGCCATTGTGCGCAACCGTTGCGGCACGTTGGACAAATTCATCGGCGATGCGCTCATGGCCTTTTGGAACGCGCCTCTTGATGTGCCCGGGCACGCCGCGCTGGCGGTGGATGCGGCCCTGAGCATGCAGGAGCAGCTCGAGGCCCTGAATGCGGAAATTGAGGAGAGTTTTGGCATACGGCTGGCCATGGGGGCGGGTATCCATACGGGGCAGGCCTATGTAGGCAACATGGGCTCGGACGATCTGATCAATTACACGCTTATCGGCGACAGCGTTAATCTTGCTTCGCGTCTTGAGGGCCTGTGCAAGCGCTACGGCGTACCTGTGGTTGTCAGCGAGGATACAATGAAGGGCTGTGGGGAGACTTTTGCCTTTGTTCATCTTGATTTGCTGAGGGTCAAGGGTAAAACTCGGCCTGTAAGCATCTACTGGCCCATGCGGCCGGGTATGGATGAAATTTTTCAGCAGGCCATGCCGCAGTGGACAGCCGCCCGCACATGCTACGAGAGGGGCGCGTTTGCCGAGGCAGCGGCGGAGTTTGCCGCTCTGGCGGCGCGGTACTCCGGTGTGCGGCTGTTTGAGCTGTACTGCGAGCGATCACGCATGCTCGCGCAATCGCCGCCCCCGGCATGGGACGGCATCTGGACCATGGAAGATAAGTAGGTCTTTTATACTGTAGAGTTGGGGGGAAATCATGATTCGATACACGTTTGGGCATGGCGCGCTGGCCCTGTGCCTTATCTTGTTGACTGGCACCATGTGCGCGGCCAAGGATGTGGGACAGGTCATTTCCTACAAGGCGGGTGTTACCGCCCAGCGGGAAGGGCAACCTGTTGCGCTGGGCATGAAAAGCCCTGTGGGCGACAGGGATGTGCTGTCCACCGATGCCACAGGCCGGGCGCAAATTCTCTTTGACGACGATACCACGGTTGCTCTTGGCTCCAACACGTCGCTCAGTCTTGAGACCGTTGTGGCCGAAGGCCCCAACCCCGCCTTCAAGGCCAAACTGGGTGAAGGCGTGGCCCGTTTTATAACGGGCAAGATTGTTGAAAAGAACCCTGATGGTTTTTCTGTGGTAACGCCAGACGCAACCGTGGGTATTCGCGGCACTATTTTTTCTGTCAAAGTGAGCGACGGAACCACAATAGTTTATGTGACCAACACAACCAAACAGGTCTTTGTCAACGGGGTGCTGGTTCCTTCCGGCTTCAAGATGTCCCTGCCGCAGGGGGCGGTAAGCCCCATGACGCCAGCTGATACCAATACCATTATGGGCAGCGTGGCAACTCGCAGTTCTGCCCCTGGCAGCCCGGCGCCCCTTGCGCCGCCCTCCACCGCGTCGGTCGGCGTAACTGCGCCCACATCGTTGGCGCAGGCGCCGCTTGTGGCGCAGGCGCAGACCAACCAGCAGGGATTTGGAATAGATACGTTCCGGCATCTCAATAATGCCGTTGTTTCAGGAGTGCTGCAGAACAGTGATCACCTGGATGCAGGTACGTTCAACTTTCACGTCAATCTTGCAAGTGGTATCGTCAGCAACGGAATGATGAAGCCGGATGGTCTGGGCACGCTTACTGGAGGCAATGGATCAATTTCCGGATCTTCCCTGAGCGTGACCAATTTTACGAACCACAACTATAGCGGCAGCATGACTGGTACTGCGGCAACCAGCAGCGGTATATTATCCGTGAACGGCAATTATACAATTTTAGATCGCTCTGATCTGTCAGAAGTCAGATCTGCTCAATTTTACGGAAGCCAGCACAATTAGGGGAACTGAGGCATGAAATTTTGCGTCTCAATCAACCCCGCTGTGCAGTTTTTTGCTTTGCTGCCCCTTCTCTTGCTGTTGGGCTGCTCATCAGCCATGGCGGCGGAGGATTCGCCCGCTCTGCGTACGGCTGTTGGCTCTGCCAAGGCCGACGCTGCAGCGCTCATGCAACAGGGCAAGTACGCGTCGGCCTACGAAATGTATATGCGCCTGCTGCGCGAAACCCCGGATGATGACGAAGTCAACCTTAACCTTGCCCGCACCTCCATGCATACAGGGCGTTACAACCAGGCTGTGATGGCCTATGAGCGGCTTACGGAAAAATATCCCAGCGAACCTGTGCTCTTTGGCGAGCTGGCCCAGGCCTACATGGCGCTTGAAGACCGCCGGAGCGCGGAAAGCGCCATGGCTACAGCGCTCGCCCTTAACCCCAATATCAACAAGGCCGACAGCGACAGGTTGCTCGACTCGCTCGAAAAGCGCTACGAGCACTGGCAGATACACGGCAAGGTGCGCAGCGGTCTGCTGTACGATTCAAACGCCACCTTTGGCCCTGCAAGTACGAGCATGGATCTTGGTTCATGGCGCATTGACGTGCCGGATTCCGGGGCTAAAAGCACATTTGGCGCGTATCTTGGCAGTAATCTTGATGTCGCCTGGAAGGCCGAGCGCGACACCCCCTGGTGGGTCGTGGGCGATGTGCAGGGGCTTGCGCGCGGCAACGGCAATGCCTCGCTAGACAACGTGCACAGCCGCACTTCGGAGTGGGGCAGGGCCGCAGCGGGCTTTCGCCATCTTACGCCCACAACCATGCTGGACGTGCGGTTTAAAAGCGAGGTTTTTGACTACCAGTGGTACCAAAACGTCTCTGCCTCCGGCACGGAAGCTACCTGGCTGTGGGCTGTAACCCCCGCGTGGCACCTGATTACGCGCGGAACCCTTGATTCGCGCGCCTATTCAAGAGACGGCGACCGTAACGGTGCGTACTGGACGCTGGGGCAGTACGTGCGCCGCTATTTTGGCGAGAGCAACCACGAGATAATGCTGGGTGTGAGCTACCTTGGCGGCAATACGCCTGAGAAGGCCGACTATTGCTATACCGGCATTGAAACCAGCGCTCGGGTGGTCTTTAAGCTGCCCAAGGATTTTGAGTTGTCGCCCTTCGTTTCTTTTGAAAAAGACTGGTATAACGGCCCGGCCACCGCGCTGGAAACCTCAAACCGCCTTGACCAGAAGTGGCGCACAGGCGCTGCGCTCACATGGCGCGTTACCGAGGCCTGGTCTGTGGAAACGTCGTACCAGTACACGCACAACGCCTCTGAAAGCGCGATCTACAGGTTTGACCAGTCGCTGGTTTCACTTGGGGTTGCCTGGTCATTTTAGCCCGGCATATGACGCGCGCCAGCGAGCCTTGATGATCGCAGCGCGGCGGGCTGTCTGTGCGTCTGCCCTGGTAAGGGGCGGGCGCACTTTTTTTGCGAATAACGCACTGCTTTTTTGCACAGTAAAAAATGGCAGTGCCACAAGCCGGATAGGTTTGGCTGGCAACCGCCAAACCAGCATTAAGGGGCTACAAAGCTATCAGGGTGAACAATAGAGAGGACGTCCCGGCAATTGCCGTCGTATGGCTATTGCGACGCAATAAACAGGCCCCACCGGCAGATATATGGGCAGGCGGGCAAAAAATGTCAAAACCGGTCAGTTTTGTCTGCAATGTGCAGAAAAACTGACCGGTTTTTGGTTACGCAGAAATGTTACGGATTGGTAAGTCAAAAAACCGTCTGCGCGTGCCAGACTTAGCGGGCGCAAAGGCGCTCGGCCGGAATGATGACAAAGT
The DNA here is from genome assembly GCF_004801255.1 of Desulfovibrio desulfuricans. Classification (NCBI taxonomy): domain Bacteria; kingdom Pseudomonadati; phylum Thermodesulfobacteriota; class Desulfovibrionia; order Desulfovibrionales; family Desulfovibrionaceae; genus Desulfovibrio; species Desulfovibrio desulfuricans. The sequence goes on from NZ_CP036295.1 coordinate 1,451,352, forward strand.
TGTTGGCTTTGAGCACTTCAATGGCCTGATCGATCTTGTCGAAGCGAAAGATCATAACGGCGCTTTCGGCTTCGCGCTGCACAAAGGCGTACATGTATTCCACGTTGATGCCGTTTTTTGAAACGGTTTGCAGCACAGAATCAAGACCGCCGGGAGTGTCGGGAACCTCCACAGCCACCACCGTTGTGCGGCCAAGGGTGAAGCCTTTATCTTTCAGCACGACCTTGGCTTTTTCATGATCGCACACAATCATGCGCAGGATGCCAAAGTCAGAGGTGTCGGCCAGCGACAGAGCGCGTATATTGATGCCTGCCTCGGCCAGGGTGTGCGTAACCTCGGCCAGACGTCCGGCCCGGTTTTCCAGAAATACAGAGAGCTGTTCCGTTTTCATGACAAATCCTTTGAGTTCGTCAGGCGGGTTTAGGCCTTGTGATTGGGATCGTCAGAGGACGTGGGCTGTTTTTTGTCCTTGGGAGTAATGTCGATTTCATCCGGTTCGGACGACGCGCGGCGAAAGTTGCGGATTGCCCTGCCAAGCCCACCACCGATTTCCGGCAACTTGTTAGACCCGAAAAGAAGCAAAACAACAACCAGTAAAAGCAACAATTCAGGCATGCTTACGCCGAACATGCGGGGAGCCTCCGTTGAGAGTTGGGCAAATAATGCAAATTACACCTTAAAGATAAGCCCTGCGGAACACGAGGTCAAGGTTAATCCTGAAGCCAGCCAGTGGCTCATGGCCTCCGCCGCGGGCAGGCACGGCTGTGCCTGGGCGGCCTATTTGCCCATGGCGTTCATAAAGTCTTTGTTGGACTTGGTAGCGCGCATTTTGTCGAGCAAAAATTCCATGCTGTCGATGGACGACATGGGGGCAAGAATCTTGCGCAGAATCCACACGCGGTTGAGCACGTCGTCGGCCAGCAGCAGGTCTTCCTTGCGCGTACCGGTGCGGTTGATGTCGATGGCGGGGAAAACACGCTTTTCCGACAGATGACGGTCGAGGTATATTTCCATATTGCCGGTACCCTTGAACTCTTCAAAGATAACTTCGTCCATGCGGGAGCCCGTGTCGATAAGGGCCGTTGCAATGATGGTAAGGCTGCCGCCTTCTTCAATATTGCGGGCCGCGCCAAAAAAGCGCTTGGGCCGCTGCAGGGCGTTGGCGTCAAGACCGCCGGAAAGCACGCGGCCTGACGAAGGGGTAACCGCGTTGTAGGCGCGCCCCAGACGAGTGATGGAGTCGAGCAGGATGACCACGTCGCGCTTGCGTTCCACAAGGCGCTTGGCCTTTTCGAGCACCATTTCGCACACCTGCACATGGCGCTGCGGAGGCTCGTCAAAGGTGGAGCTGATAACTTCGGCCTTTTTGACCGTGCGCTCCATGTCGGTGACTTCTTCGGGGCGCTCGTCGATTAGCAGCACAATAAGGTAAACATCGGGGTTGTTGGCGTTGATGGCATTGGCCAGCGCCTGCAGCAACATGGTTTTACCGGTGCGGGGCGGCGCCACGATAAGGCCGCGCTGACCGCAGCCAATGGGGGCCATGATGTCGATAACCCGGTTGGAAAGGTTTTTTTCGCCATTTTCCATGACGAGCTGGCGATCGGGGTAGATAGGGGTGAGGTTATCGAAAAGAACGAGGTTTTTGGCGTGCTCCGGCGGTTCAAAGCCGATCTCGGTAACCTTGAGCAGGGCAAAGTAGCGTTCGCCCTCCTTGGGCGGGCGTATCTGCCCCGAAACAATATCACCCTTGCGCAAAGAGAAACGTCTAATCTGCGATGGCGATACATAGATATCGTCCGGGCCGGGCATGTAGCTGCACAGCGGCGACCGCAAAAAGCCAAAACCATCGGGCAGGATTTCGAGCACACCATCGCCGTAGATGGAGCCATTTTGCGAGGCGCAGGTAGAAAGCAGTGCAAAAATGAGCTCCTGCTTGCGCATGGAACTGGCATTTTCAATTTCATACTGCTCAGCCAGCTCCATGAGTTCTTGCATGCTACGCGTCTTCAGATCCGTGAGGCTTAAGGCGCTGTCGGTCAACAGTGTGGAAGTAGCTTTCTTTTTACGCATAACAGTCCGATATTTTGATAATACACAGGGTAACACTTACAGTATTTGTATACTGTAGTGTGGTAGGCGGATGATATTGGGAACAAAAAAGATGTGTGAAATTGCGATTAGCCCATCTTTTCAGTAATGGCAAGGAAAAAATGCGTTACAGCCCACAAAAAAGTTGGTCATGGTTCCAGAGCGCTAGCTGACAGGTTCCTGCGGGGCTGGCGGCGGGGCATAAATTTCAAGCAGCTCGTCGCGTACTTTGCCTTCTTCGACGTCCAGAACTTCAGACAATTCGCCGGTAACAAGGCCCATGGCCTGCTCCTGAAGGCGTCGCTCGCCGAACGAAAGCTCCTTGCTGCGGCCTATCAGCAGCAGCTCGCGCAGCACTTCGGCTACCGTGGCAAGGCTGGGGCTTTTGAGTCGCTCGGAATATTCGCGAAAACGGCGGTTCCAGTTCTGGCCGGTGTAGACGGCCTTGCCCGAGTCGTTGCGCAACGATTCGAGTATGGCTTCCGCCTCGTCCTTTGGGGTAAGCATGCGCAGGCCCACATGGGCTGCATTGTTCACCGGAACCATCAACGTAACGTTGTTTGCCCGTATGCGCACAATATAGAGCTCGCAGACAAGACCCCCAACGGTTTTGCTGTCTATGCGTTCTATTTTGCCCACACCTTGGGCAGGGTAAACAACGAGATCGTCCGAAGTGAACATGATGCCACCAACACGCCCCATAAGGGGCGCAACTAAACGAGACCTGGAGCGATTTAGCTGGAAGTCGCGAATTAACTGAAAAATAGGAAGAGTCTGAAACCAACTCTTCAAAGACCTTAGTCCAAGAATGGGCAAGAGTCCAGTTGAAAAAGCATTTTGCTCATATTCATGCAGAGTGCCGCCGCGTAGTAAAAAACGAACTCGTGCGCACTGCAGTTTTGTCAGGGTTGCAGCGCGTTGGGGCGCATTGTTGCCGCAATCACACTCGGTACAGTAGTAATTTGCATGCGCTGCGACGGCCCCGGTAAATGTCAGGCTGTTTTTCGTGAGGCCCTGACCGCGCTTTCCAGTCCTTTATCCGCAAAGGCAAACAGCGTCTCCGCTGCCTGCGCCATGGACTTTTGGATATTTTGCGCATCTTCGCCCTCGGGGCGGCCCAGCACCCAGTTGGTCACATCGCCCTTGTGCGGTGGGCGGCCAATGCCCATACGCAGGCGGTAAAAATCGGGCGTGCCCAAAAGTTCGGTGATGGATTTGAGCCCGTTGTGGCCGGCATTGCCGCCCCCAAGTTTGAACCGAAGCTCGCCGGCGGGGATATCCAGCTCGTCGTGCACCACCACCATGTCTTGCGGCTTGAGTTTGTGCCAGGCAAGCAGGGGCTGCACGCACTGGCCGCTCAGGTTCATAAAGGTCTGAGGCTTGGCCGCAAGCCAGCAGCCCCCGAGCTCTGGCAGGCGCAGACGCCACAGCTCGCACGAAAACTTGCCCCCGTTTTGCTGGCTGGCCTCCCCCTCGCGGCTGGCAAGATCCACAAGGTACGAAACAAATTCAAAGCCGCAATTATGGCGGGTGTGGTCATATTTAGCGCCGGGGTTGCCCAGTCCGACGATTACGCCTTTATAGTCCATCAAATGCGCCTCCAGACGCGATAGAGCTGCGTTCAAGCCGCAGCGGCAGCTTGAGCCCCGCGCAAACGGCAGCGGCGGTGCAGGCCATAAAACGGCAGAGCGGGGGATTCATGGCCGCCAGATGTCCTCCTCCGGCAAGCCACACCAGACGTTTTGACGGGGCTTCAAGAGCGTCAAAGGTCGCCTGAATGACTGCGGGGGTAAACAGGGCGTCGTTGCGCGCACTGAAAAGGCACACAGGGCAGCCCAACTTGTGGGACAACCGGGCGTTGAACAGGCTGGCCAGAAATTCGAGCGGATAGGTAAACCGGGCCTTGCGGCGGTCGGTTACTGTGCGCCTCGCCCCGGCGAGGATCTTGCCCGGTTCAAGATATGCGTGCAGCGGCAGGGGCAGTCTCGGCAACCAGCGGGCCAGCGTGGCAAAAAAAGCGGCTATTTTTTGCCTGCGGTCGGCCAAGGACGCAAAGCGCGTAAGATAAATGGCCTCGCGCATCTGCGGCAGTATGCCGGTGATGGGAAAGGCCGCCGTGAGCCTGGACGAGGCGGCGGCGTGCGCCAGCGCAAGTATGCCGCCCTGGCTGTGCCCGCACACGGCAATGTCGCTGTGTCCCTCGGCCCGCAGCCAGCCTTCCGCATCCAGACCGTTTTGCAACAGGTCGCCAAAGGTAAAGCCGGTGCTGTGCCGGTTGAGGCCGTGTCCTGTCAGGTGCAGGGCCGCCACGGCAAAGCCCGATTGACGCAGAGCCGCAAGCAGGGGCCGATACTGAAAGGGCGACAGCATGGTGCCGGGATAAAACAGCATGACCCCGGCCCCCTGGTTGGGCCAGATTTCCAGCTGCAGCTCCCGGTGGCGGGAAGGCAGTTTGCGAATGACAGTGGCGAATTTGTGCATAAAACCGCGCGCATAAAAATGAGGCCGGCTCCGCGAGGAACCGGCCAGTACAGTCGCGCAAAGGCCGGAAACAACCGGCTTTGCAACAAGCAGTATTACTCTGCGGCCTCTTCAGCGGCATCCTTGGCCTTGGCCAGAACGCTGACGATGGCAAAGTTTCGGTCGTAAACGGCCTTGACGTTTTCGGGCAGCTGCAGGTCGGCCACGTAGATGGTGGCGTTGATGTCCATGGGGGTCACGTCAACAACAATCTTTTTGGGCACATCCAGGGGCTTGCTGCTCAGGCGCACGACTTCGCGGTAGGTTTCCAGCTGACCGCCAAGCTTCACGCCGCGCGACACGCCCACAAACTCCACGGGCACGTCAACGGTGACGGGCTTGTCGAGGTCAACGCCGTAGTAGTCGATGTGGCAGAAGACCTTCTTGTAGGGATGGTACTGCACGTCCCAGATGATCACGGGATGAACGGTCTTCTGGCCGTTGTCGTCGATCTCCAGGTTGAACACGGAGGTGCGGCCGGCTTCGGCATACAGCTTTTCCAGCGGCAGGGCAGGGGCCTGCACAGAGATGTTTTCGCCCTTGGCAGTGTAGAACACGCCGGGGATCAGATTTTCGGTACGCAGACGGCCGCTCGCGCCTTTGCCGCTACCCTCGCGCTTCTGCACGCTCAACGTTTTTTCAATATTCATGTCCTGCTCCTTGGCTTACCGCCGCCGAAACGTGCGGAAAAAGTTCTGTTATTATGGAACCGGCCCTTGCGGGCAGATTTGGGTCTACACGCTTGCCGCCCTCAGCGGGCTACACAAACAACACGCTTACCGAAGAACCGGTATGAATGTTGTGAATGGTCTTGCCCAGAAGGGCAGCCACAGAGACAACTTCAAGCTTGGGACAGCGTTCGAGCTTGTCGCCCATGGGGATGGTGTCTGTGACAAATACCTGCGAGAGCGCCTCAGTGCTGTTGATGCGCTCAATGGCCGGACCGGACAGCACAGCGTGGGTGGCGCAGGCGACGATTTTGGTGGCGCCGTTTTTCAGCAGCACATCGGCGCCGGCGCACAAAGTGCCCGCAGTGTCGATCATGTCGTCAACCACAATGGCCAGTCGGCCTTTTACATCGCCGATAACGTGCATGGCCTGAGCCTGATTGGGCTTGTCGCGGCGCTTGTCCACAATGGCCAGGGGCGCGTTGAGCCTTTTGGCGTAGGCGCGGGCGCGTTCAACGCCGCCGGCGTCGGGCGAAACAATGACGATGTTGTCGTCGTGCAGCCGCCGCAGTGATTCAAGCATGACAGGCACGGCAAACAGGTTGTCCACAGGGCAGTCAAAGTAACCCTGAATCTGTCCGGCGTGCAGGTCAATGGTGACCACGCGCTCCGCACCGGCAACGCTGATAAAGTCTGCCACCATCTTGGCGCTGATGGGCGCACGGGGGCTGACCTTGCGGTCCTGGCGCGCATAGCCGTAGTACGGAATAACGGCTGTTATCCTGTCTGCGCTGGCCCTTTTGAGGGCGTCGAGCATAAGGCAGAGCTGCACCAGGTTGCGGTTGATCGTCGGCGGGCAGGTAGGCTGCACCACAAAGACGTCATCACCGCGAACATTGTCGCCTATTTCAATCCGCAACTCGCCGTCGCTGAACGTGGTAGCCAGCGTGGGCGTGAGCTGACAGCCCAGATGGTTGCAGATGGCCTTGGCCAGATCCGGATTGGAAGACCCGGTGACGATCTTGAGATCGCTGTACATGAACCGTCCTGCCTTGCGCGCCAACGTGCACTTACGGTTATATATCCTTGCTGCCGTCGCCGGAAGAAAGGCGGCGCATTATTGCCAGGCCGCCGAAAGCCGACGGAAGACGCGTGATAGCGCCCAAAGCGCTGAGCAGCAGTGCATGGCTGGGATGGAAGGGTTCGAACCTTCGAATGACGGAGCCAAAACCCGTTGCCTTACCACTTGGCTACATCCCAGTATTACAGCACATGCGCGTATACGCGCCTGTTCTCTCCCTGCAGCATGGCAGCCGCCGCCTGCGATTCCACATGAAATTCGCGCGCGAAAAGCGCCACAATGCCTGAGCCGCTGCCACTCATGGCCACGGCCCCAGCCCCAAGGCGCAGCAAGTTCGCCTTGATTTCTGCAAGTTGCGGATGGCGTGAAAACACAACGGCCTCAAGGTCATTGTGCATGTCCAAAGCTGTCCGCACCCCGGAGAGAAAAGTTCCATTAGCCTTGCTTTGCGGCTTTGTCAAGCAATTTTGCCCGGGAATAGTGTTTGAAGCCTGCATGGCGGCGTCATAATCAGCATATGCCTGCGGGGTTGAAGCGTGAATGTCAGGACATACCAGAACAAGGTGCATGCCTGCAAGCTCATCCTGCGCATACGGTTCAATAATTTCACCAATTCCACGTACGCGACAGGGCGCGTTTTTAAGAAAAAACGGCGTGTCCGCGCCCACGCTGAGGGCGACCTTGGCCAGCGCGGCCTCATCAAGGGGGTGCGGCAGCCTGCCGTTGAGCCAGCGCAGCAGGGCCGCCGCATCGCTGCTGCCGCCGCCAAGACCGGCCCCTGTGGGTATGCCCTTGTTGAGCCTGACCTCAAGACCGGGCAGCCCCGGTACGCGATCGGCCAGCGCTTTGTATGATCTGGTCAGGGTGTTGCGCGCAAGGTCTATGCCCGGCGTGTCGCAGTGCACCACAAGCCCCGCGGGGCCGCCTGTCTCCCTGATATGCAGCCTGTCGCAGGGCCGGGGCAGGGGCCAGAAGAGCGAATCAAGCTCATGATAGCCGTTTGCGCGCACGCCCGTGATGCGCAAGCCGAGGTTAACCTTGCACCCTGCAACAACTACGCTCATGTGGTTTGTCCTGTCGAAGCAACGTTACAGGGTTTCAACAGTCAGGTTGCCGTTGGTGTACACGCAGATTTCGGAAGCAATGCGCATGGCCTCGCGGGCGATGGTCTCCGCGTCCATGTCGCTGTGCCGCGTGAGGGCGCGGGCCGCCGCAAGGGCGTAGGGGCCGCCGCTGCCAATGGCCGCCACATCGTCGTCTGGCTCGATGACGTCGCCCGTGCCCGACAGAACAAGTATGTGCTCGCTGTCGGCAAGCAGCAGCATGGCCTCGAGCTTGCGCAGATACTTGTCCTTGCGCCACTCCTTGGTCATTTCGACAGCGGCGCGGACCATGTTGCCGCGCAGCTCCTTGAGCTTGGCTTCAAACAGCTCAAAAAGCGTAAATGCGTCGGCTGTGGCCCCGGCAAAACCTGCCAGAATCTTGCCGTCATACAGCCGCCGCACCTTTTGCGCGCCGTGCTTCATGATCATGTTCTGGCCAAGGGTCACCTGTCCGTCGCCCGCAATGGCCACGCGGCCGTCTTTGCGCACGGCCAGTATGGTTGTGGCATGTGTGTCCATCATATCAGTTCTTTTCCCATATTTCCTTGCGCTCTTTGTAGGCGGCTTCGAGCCGCTGAAAAGGCCGCTGGTCGGCTGATCTGCCCGCAAGCGACTTGGCCTGGTTAAAGTAGCGCTCGGCCTGTTTTTTGTTGTTGGAATACAGGGCGCTGTATGCCATGTGGATGTAAGCTCCGGCGGTGTCGCCGGTTTTGCCGAGCGAGCGGGCATAGGCCTCGTGCACTTCGGCGTCTTCAGGCACATAGCGCAGCACTTCCTGGTAGTATTGCGCTGCCTGGGCCTGCCTGCCGGTTTCGTCCAGCATGCGGGCGTAGAAAAACGAGGCCATGTAGTCGCGCGAGTCAAGGCGCATGGCCTGACGCAGCAGTCCGTCGGCCCGGTTCATGTCTCCCTTGCGATAATGGAAGGCCCCTGCCTCGCGCAGCACAAGGGGGTCGTTGGGCGAAGCGGCAAGGGCCTCGTCAAAGGCCTTGTTGGCCTCGCTGACCCGGTTGATGCGGGCCAGCACAATGCCCCGCCCCATGCACGAGAGGCCGTCCTTGCCCGAAAAACGCTGCTGGGCCGCCTGCTCGTCGCCATAGCGGGCCCACAGCAGGGTCTTGACGCGGACAAAGCGCTTGTTGTCCTGCGTGCGGCCCTGTACGGCCTTGCCCATGCCCTGTATGCGGGCCTGCAGGCCGTTGATGCGGTCGCCGATGGCAGGGTGGGTAGAAAGATATGTGGGCACGCTGGAGCCGCTCATCCAGCTTTTCTGGCGCAGAACCTTAAAGCCGTCCACCATGCCCTGCGGGGGATAGCCCGCAGCCACAAGATATTGCAGGCCTATCTGGTCGGCTTCGGTTTCGTCCATACGGCTGTAGTTGAGCATGGCCGACTGACCGGCTCCCAGAGCGCCCACGGCCAGCGCGCCGCCGCCCGAGCCGCCCACGGCAACGCCAGCAATGGCCAGCAGCAGCGAGCCGACAGTTACAAACTGCGCCCGTTCAAGTCGAGTGGCCACATGGTGCTGGGTCACGTGCGCCAGTTCGTGCGCCAGAACACCGGCAAGATCTTCTTCCTTGTCCAGATTCATGATCAGGCCGGTAAAAACATACACATAGCCGCCGGGCACGGCAAAGGCGTTGAGCGAATTGTGCAGAACCACCGCCGCCTTGAAGGTAAACGGCTGCGGCGGGATGGTCTTGACCAGCCGTTGCACGATCTGGTTGACGTACTGGCTCACTTCAGGGTCTTCAACAATACCCATGTTGGAGCGGATCATTACGTCAAACTTGTGCCCCATCTCCTTTTCGTCCTTGATGGTGACGCCGCCGAAAAAGAAGGCCTGGGCTGGCGCCGCCACAAGCTGGGCCGACAGAAACGACAGGATGATCAACAGCGCCATAACGCGGCGCACGGCAACACGTTGCAACATGTATTCCTCGCTGGGCCGCGAAAAAAACGCCCGCGCCGAAAACCGACGCGGGCAGCGGCTTATTCCAGATCCCAGACCTGACCTTCGGGGGTGTCGCGTACGCTGACGCCAAGGTCGGTAATTTCCTGCCGCAGCGAGTCCGAGCGGGCAAAATCCTTGCTGGCTCGGGCTTCGTGCCGTGCAAGCATAAGCTGTTCCACGCGGGCTACGTCAATGCTTTTGCGGCGGGCGCGCTGGCCGCGCAGGTCGGCCAGAAAAACCTGCGGGTCCTGGCCAAACAGGCCAAGGCGCTCATTCCATCCCCGCGCGCGCGCAAGAAACTGCTGCAACAGGTCGCGTCCGGCTTCGCCAGCGCGCAGTCCCTTGTCTTCAAGCAGGCGGTTGACCAGGCGCACCTGAGCAAATACCTGCCCCAGGGCCTGGGCGGTGTTGACGTCGTCCTCAAGGGCGGCGTCAAAAGCCTTGGGCAGAGATGCCCACTCATCGGCCATTTCGGGGGGCAGGGGGGTCTTTTTCCACTTGTCGCGGGCAAGGGCCTTGCCCGCCTCAAGCAGGGCCGTATAGACGCGGTGCTGGGCTTTTTCCGCCTCGTCCATGCTGTCGGCGGTAAAGTCGATGGGGCTGCGGTAGTGCTTGCCCAGCAGGAAAAAGCGCAGGGTTTCGGGCAGATAGTTTTCGAGAATATCGCGTATGGTCTTAAAGTTGCCCAACGACTTGGACATCTTTTCGGCGTTTACCTGCACAAATCCGTTGTGCACCCAGTAGCGGGCCAGCGAACAGGCGCAGGCCGCCTCTGACTGGGCAATTTCGTTCTCATGATGCGGAAAGATAAGATCCTGCCCGCCGCCATGGATATCCAGGGGCAGATAGGGCTGGCTCATGGCCGAGCATTCGATATGCCAGCCGGGTCGGCCCTTGCCCCAGGGGCTTTCCCAAAAAGGTTCGCCGGGTTTGGCCGCCTTCCAGAGGGCAAAGTCGAGGGGGTCTTCCTTTTCCTCGCCGGGTGCAACGCGCGCTCCCGACAGCAGATCGTCAAGGCTGCGGCCCGAGAGCTTGCCGTAAGGCTCGTATGCCCGCACCCTGAAATACACGTCGCCCGAAGGCGTGGGGTAGGCCTTGCCCTCTTCCACAAGGCGGGCGCACAGGGCCTGAATCTGCGGGATATATTCGGTGGCGCGTGGCTCGTCGTCGGCCCGCAGCACGCCGAGGCGGTCCATATCTTCGTGAAAGGCGGTTATGTAGGTCTGGGCGACCTCGCGCCAGTCGCGGCCTTCCTTGTTGGCCCGGTTGATGATTTTGTCGTCCACATCGGTAAAGTTGCGGACAAAGCGCACCTCAAGGCCCATGTGCCGCAGCTGCCGCACCAGCACGTCAAAGACAAGGGCGGAACGGGCATGCCCGATATGACAAAGATCATAGGCCGTGATGCCGCAAACATACATGTTTGCCTTGCCCGCGTGCACGGGGACGAATTCTTCCTTTTTGCGGCCCAGGGTATTGTAGATCAGCATGTATATCCCTTACCCGGCCTAGCCGGGAAGATTGATCAGATCAATGCGGCGCTGATGCCTGCCGCCCTCAAACGTTCCTTCCAGAAAAGCCTCGACAATGGCCTGGGCCAGTTCGACGCCGATGATGCGCGCGCCAAGGCAAAGCACATTGGCGTTGTTGTGCTGGCGCGAGAGTCGCGCCTGCAGCTCGGTGCTGCACAGGGCCGCGCGGATGCCGGGGTGGCGGTTGGCGGTAATGGAAATGCCTATGCCCGTGCCGCAGATAAGAATACCCGTGCCCTGTTCCTTTTCAACCTCGGCGCACAGCTTGTGCGCCAGCACGGGGTAGTCGCAGCTTTCGGTGGAGTGGGTGCCGTCGTCCACCACGTTGACGCCCTTTTGGGCGAGAAACTGCACGAGGTGATCTTTTAGCGCGTAGCCTGCGTGGTCTGAGGCGATGTGGATGGTTTGCATGTCTGCTCCTGCAAAGTTGCGGGCGGTGCGCCCGGACTGGCCGGACGCACCGCGTAATGGCTGTAGATACAGACCGCCCGTATGCTGCAAGCGCCAAAAAATCAGCGCTGCGCCAGCAGGGAGCGGCTATTGCTGCTGCTTGAACTTGGCAAGAGGCAGCAGGGGTGCGTCTTCCGGAAGGGGTAAGGCCATCTGCTCTTTTGTAAAGGGCTGGGAGGGCTTTTCTCTTTCCTTGATAAGTACAATTGCGCGTTTGCCGTTGCTGTGGGCGAGGTTCAGACGGCGGGGCAGCGGTACGGCATCGTCGGAGTACTGGATTTCCATGCTCCAGCCCTTGCCGTTGGGTTGTTCCTGCCACTCGACGGGCAGACCCTGCTCGTTGAGGGTCAGGCGGCCTCCCGGCTGTCCCTCGAGGTCGTACACGGCCTTGCCGTCGGTAGAAAAGGCGGTTTTACCAAACTGTTTGCCAAATACCGCCGCGTACCTGCCGTTGAGCAGGTCGGCCAGGTGCACGAGGTTGAAGGGAACCGGCACGCCAACCTGCAGCAGGGGCTTGGTTGCTCCCTGATAAAAGTAGGCCTTGTTTTCGCTGGGGCTGTAAACAAGAAAATGCTGGCCGTCCTCAAGAATTTTGGCAACCGTGGTGCCCACGCCGGCCATGACGTCAAGGCGCAGCTGGCGCTGGCTGTTGCCCCAGAACAGCGCAGTGACGCGGCGCGTGTCGCCCTCAGTGCCAAAGCGCAGGCTCATCTGCAGGCGGTAGGGATCGGCTTTTTCAACAGCGCCTATGGCGGCGAATTTTTGCCAGCGTTGTTCGAGCGCCACGCGGTTTTCAGGCGTGGTTTCCAGCACAGGCTGACGGGCGCATGCGCAAAGCAGCGCCAGGCAGCAGAAAATAACGAGTTTTTTCATAGGTGTGAAAGCCGCTGCCGCAATGCTTCCGCATTGTCGGGTTTGAGTTCCATGGCCTTTTGATAGGCGGCGCGGGCTTCGTCCTTAAGACCGGCACGCGCGGCGATATCGCCATAATGCTCCCATATGGAGGCATCCGTATGCTCGTCCAGCGTAACGGCGCGGCGGATTTCCTTCAGAGCGTCGTCAATTTTTCCGGCCTTGAAATAGGCCCAGGCCAGAGAATCCACAATGTAGGACTGGTTGGGCGCAATTTCGTCCGCCCGGACAAGCAGCGTCAGGGCGCGGTCAAGATCGCGGTTTTCCTCGGCAAGGGTGTAGCCCACGTAGTTGAGGGCCTGATAGTTGTCGGGGTGTTTGGTTATGAGCTGCTCCATGGTCTTGAGGGCGGCTTTTTTGTCGCCGGTCTCATCCTGCAGGGAGCCAAGCAAAAAAGATACATCGGCATTGTCGGGCCAGCGTTTTGCTGCGTCCAGGGCAACCTGCAGGGCCTGCGTCATCTGCTTTTGCCGCGCCAGCAGCCGCACTTCAACTTCCACCAGCTCGGAGGAGTCCGGGTTGGTGCTTATGGCCTTGCGTACAGCGGCGAGCGCCTCGGCGTCGCGCCCGGCCTCGGCCAGCAGCTGCGTGCGCAGCAGCTCGCCGCGTACAGCCGCCTTGCTGGACGGAGGTATTTTGTCCAGCCACGAAAAAGCCAGGTCAAGGTCGCGGCGCTGGTCGTAGGCCAGCTCGGCCAGCAGCAGATAAACGTCCAAAGGCGCGTCGCCCTGGGCCACAATCTGTTTGAGCAGGCTCTCCGCCTGCAGAAAGTGGCGCGAATCCATAAACATGCTGGCGACAGTGAGCCTGAAGGGCGTGCTGTCCGGCCCCTGCTGCATGTATTTGAGCGCCTTTTCAGGCTGGCCCATGCGCAACGAAATGTTGATCAGCCGCAGCAGCACGTCCTGTGAAGAAAAGTGGAGCTTGAGCAGTTTTTCGTAGATGGCGCGCGCAGCCTTGAGGTCGGGCTTTTGCTCGTACACAAAGGCCAGCTCTGCCATGGCTTCCACAAAATCGGGCATGTCCTTGATGGCGCGCTGCAGATAGCTCACGGCCTCGTTGGGCCTGTCCATGCCGATGAGCGCCCGTGCGTGGTAGTAATCCACCAGCGGGGTGCGCTGTTTGCCGGTAACGCTGTTGAGCAGCCCCTCCGCCTCGGGATATTGCTTGCTTTTGACCAGCAGCAGAGCCAGCTCCATGCGGGCATCCACAGAATCGGGATGCTTTTTAAGGTATTCGCGCATGAGCTTGACGCCCAGTTCGGGGGAGCCCTTTTCCATAAGGGCTTCGGCGTACAGCAGGTTGAGCGATATGTCGTCGGGCCAGACGCTGAGCGCCTGCTCCATGACCGTCGCCGCGTGGGGCGACTTGCGGCTCAGCAGCCACACGCCGCCCTCGAGCCAGATGTTGACGGGCATGTGCGCCTTGGCCAGCAGCGGAGACGCCGCTGCAAGCGCGTTGTCGTCCTCATTGTTCATGGCCTCGGCAAAGACCAGAAATGCGTAGGTGTTGAGCGCATTGGGCGACAGCTCGGCTTCAACCGGGCGCAACGAAACGCCCTTGAGGTCGTGTTGCTGCGCCTTGGCTGTGGCGGGAGGCGCGGTTGATTCTGCCGCAGGAGCATCCGTGTTTTGGGACGCCTGGTGGCGTGCGCCCGAGCAGCCGCCGCACCCCAACAGAGAAAAAGACGTGGCGGCGGCAAGGGCCAGAGCGCACAACAGCGCAACGTGGTTACGTTTCATATCAGGATTGTATCCATGTGTCTGAAAAGTCCTTGATGTCCACAGCAAGATGCTGCCGGATTTTTTCCAGCAGTCTTGCCTCAAGCTGGCGGACGCGTTCCCGCGTGACGTTATACCGTTCGCCTATCTCGCGCAAGGTTACCGGCTCGTCCGTGAGCAGGCGGTTTTGCAGAATATACAGCTCTTTTTCGTTCAGTTTGGGCAGTATGGTCTTGAGGCGGCTGCGCACAAGACCGGCGATCTCGTTGCTGGCAAGCGTGTCTTCTATGCCGGGGCCGAGAGCGGGCAAAAAATCCATGCGGGTGGCCCCGCCCGCATCCTCGCCCACGGGCACGTTGAGCGACATGTCGGTGGAGGCGAGGCGCTGGTCCATCTCGTTGATCTGGTCTTCGGTAACGCCCAGCCGCTCGGAAAGCATGGCCGCATCAGGGTCAAAACCCTGTACCATGAGCTTTTGACGTTCGCGGTTGAGGTTGTAGAACAGCTTGCGCTGCACCTGGGTGGTGCCGATCTTGACCATGCGCCAGTTGTCCATGATGAACTTGAGAATATAGGCCTTGATCCAGAACGAGGCGTAATACGAAAACTTGATGCCCTTGTCGGGATCAAACTTGTTTACCGCGCGCATGAGCCCCACGTTGCCCTCCTGCACAAGGTCGAGCACGTTCTGCATCCAGCGGCGCTGAAAGTCCATGGCGATGCGCACCACAAGGCGCAGATGCGACGACACCAGCCTGAAGGCGGCGTCGGGGTCGTTGTGGTCGCGCACGCGCAGGGCAAGCTCATGCTCCTCGTCGGGTTTGAGCAGGGGAAAGCGGCTCACTTCGCGCAGGTAGAGGTGCAGGCTGTCGCGCGGGCCAACGGCGGGCAGGCGGGGAGTGGAGGGCGCAGGCAGGTCGTTCTGGCTGTCCTCTTCAATCGCGAGCGGGTCAAACTCATGGTCGACGGGGTCAAGGTCAAGATCGACATCCGTGGCGGAATCGGCCAGCGCCTCGTCGTCCTGATCTTCCACCGGCGAATCGACGGTTGTTTCCGTTACGTCGGAGGCTTCGACATCAAGAATATTGCGGGACGCAGATTTTTTTTCACCAGACCGGGGTCGGGGAGCTGCAGCCGCGACGCGAGAGCTTCCCGTGCCCACGGCGGTACGTTTGTCCGCCTTGGGAGCATCCAGAATTTCCACCTCTGGCGCGGAAATTTCAGACTTCGCCGGGGATTTGGCACGTCTCGTGCGTGGGGGAACTATCGGACTGTCTTTTTTCATGATATTTATGTCAGGTCATCGCAGCCTGTAACTGGCTGCAATGTTTGATGCTATAGTTTTGATTTGTTCTTTTCAACGTTTTTCAGTAGTAAAAGGCCTGCCGGTTTCCACGGCGCGGCTGAATTTTTTGACCCCGGCTGCGTGCTGCCCCGGTTTCGGCTTGCGCGTGCTGGCCTGCAAATATCTGCGCAGCCAGCGGCTGCAAACAACTGAAGCCCCACCATACAGGTAATGCAGGCGGAAGGCAAAGGTGCTCTTTCGCTTGCGGCAGGTGTGCTGGGAACACTGCGAGACGACGATGACATTCCGACAAGCCCTCGGCCTTGGCAGGCCTCTTTTGCTCGACGGCGCCATGGGAACCATGCTTCAGGCCTCGGGCATGCCCGCTGGCGCGACGCCCGAAGAATTCTGCATGGAAAACCCCGACACCCTGCGCGGTATCCATAAGGCATATCTGGACGCGGGCGTCGACCTGCTGACCTCGTGCACCTTTGGCGGCAACATCTACAAGCTGCCCAAGAGTCTGGATGTTTTTTCGTTTAACCGCCGTATGGTCGAAATTGCCCGGCAAGCCGCGTCGCAGGTGGGGCGGCCTGTCTTTGTGGCGGGCAATGTGGGCCCAACCGGCCATTTTGCCAAGCCTTTGGGGCCGGTGGAGCCGCGCGACCTTATCGCCGCCTTTGCCACGCAGATTCGTGGTCTTGTGGCCGGCGGGGCAGACCTCATCTTTATTGAAACGCAGTTTGACCTGGCCGAGGCCAGAGCCGCCGTCGCCGCTGCAAGGCAGGAGTGCGACCTGCCGGTCATGGTCTCCATGACTTTTGAACAGGGCGTGAGCCTTACCGGGTCGAGCCCCGCAATTTTTGCCGAAACCATGCAGAACATGGGCGTGGATGTGGTGGGCACCAACTGCAGCCTTGGGCCGGACCAGATGCAGCCCGTGGTGCAGGAGCTGCTGACCGCCTGTGAGTGCCCCGTGATGGCCGAGCCCAACGCGGGCCTGCCCGAGCTGCGCGACAATGTAACGGTGTTTCCTCTCGGGCCGGAAGACTTTGCGCAAAAGACCGCGCCGTTTGCCCACATGGGGGCGCGCGTGCTGGGCGGCTGCTGCGGCACGACCCCCGCGCATCTGGCCGCGCTGGCGCAAGCCCTGCGCGGTATGGAAAGCGTCGACCCGCCCAAGGTGACGCGCGCGGGCATCTGCCTGACCAACCGCTCGCAGATGGTGCGCATTGCCGCAGGGCAGCCGCTGACCATTATTGGCGAGCGCATCAACCCCACCGGCAAAAAGGCCCTTACCCAGGAGCTGCAGGCCGGGCTGTTTGATGTGGCCATGCAGCTGGCCGACGCGCAGGTGGACGCAGGCGCCACTGTGCTGGACGTGAACGTGGGCGCGCCGCTGGTGGATGAAACCCAGCTGCTGCCAGAACTGCTGCAACGTCTTGTGGCGCGGCTGCCCATGCCGTTTTCCATTGATTCGTCCAATGCGGAGGCCATTGCCAACGCCCTGCCGTACTGCCCGGGTTCTTTTTTGGTCAATTCCATCAGCGGCGAGGCTGGGCGCATGGAGATGCTCGGCCCTTTGTGCCGCGATTTTGGCGCGCCCTTTATTTTGCTGCCCCTGCAGGGGGCGCATCTGCCGGAAAAGGCCGCCGATCGCATCCGCACGGTGGAAAGCCTGATCGAAAAAGCCGAAGCCATGGGTATCTCGCGGCGGCTGATGATGGTGGATATTCTGGCTCTGGCGGTCTCCTCCAGCGCCAACAGCGCGTTGCAGTGCCTTGAAATGACGCGCTGGTGCGCCGCCAACGGCCTGCCCACAACGCTTGGGCTTTCAAATCTTTCTTTTGGTCTGCCAGCCCGCGAGCTGCTCAACGCCACATTTTTGTCGCTGGCGGCGGGAGCGGGGCTTACCTCGTGCATTGCCAACCCTTCCGCGCAGCGTCTGCGCGAGGCGGCCGACGCGCTCAAGGTGCTGTGCAACCACGACGCGCACGCCTCGTCGTTTATCGCCTCCTACTCTGGCTGGAAGCCCGGCGAGGGCTCGGTGCAGGTGCGGCAGGGCGCTGGCGCGGCGGCAAAAACCCTTGCCGAGGCCGTGCTCAACGGCGACAAGGAAAACGTGCTGCCCCTGCTTGATGCCGAGCTTGCCAAAGGCTCGGACCCGTTTATCCTGGTGCAGGAAACGCTTATCCCCGCCATTACCGAGGTGGGCGCGCGCTATGAGCGGCGCGAATACTTTTTGCCCCAGCTCATCCGCGCGGCGGAAACCATGCAGACGGCCTTTGCCCACCTTAAACCACTGCTTGAAGCCAGTCGCGGGGCCGAGGTACGCCCCGTGGTGGTGATGGCCACGGTGGAGGGCGATATTCACGACATCGGCAAAAATATTGTTTCGCTCTTGCTGGGCAACCACGGTTTTGACGTGGTGGACGCGGGCAAGGACGTTCCGGCCGAGGCCATTGTTGCTTGCGCACTCAAGCATAACGCGCGTATCGTCGGCCTGTCGGCGTTGATGACGACCACCATGGTTCGTATGGAAGACACCATCAAAATCGTCAGGGAGCGCGGACTGCCCATCAAGGTTATGGTGGGCGGCGCGGCCGTTACCCAGGCTTTTGCCGACGCCATCGGCGCGGATGCATATTGCGCTGACGCCGTAGGTGCGGTAAAGGCCGCCAAGCAGTTTGTGTAGCCGCGCCCTGCGTGGTCCGTGCTTCTACCCTTAAAACTTCGGGTGAATTATGAAGAAAGTCATCCTCGCCTTGTTGCTGTGCCTGGCTTTGCCGTGCTCTGCACTGGCGGCTTCGTCTGTTCCTACCCTCAATTTGGCCGGGCTTACCGACATGCTTGCCAAAAACAAGGGCAAGGTCGTCATGCTCAATTTTTTCGCCACATGGTGCCCTCCGTGCCGCGTTGAAATTCCCGAGCTTGTGAACGTGCGCAAAAAATATGCGGAGAAGGACGTCCTTATCGTGAGCCTTTCGCTTGACGAAGACGCCAAGGTTGTGCCCCCCTTTGTGGAAAAGATGAAGATGACCTACCCCGTCTTTATGGCCGACCGCGAGATCGCCAAGGCGTTCAAAATTTCGCAGATTCCGCACAATGCCTTTTACAGCAAGGACGGGCAGCTCATACTCTCCGAGCCTGGCATGGCCGATGCTGAAATGGTCGAAATGGTCTTTAAAAAGTTGCTGGAACAGAAATAATGGAAAGTACCCTTGTGGTGCGCAAAGCCCACATGGACGACGTCAAGTCCATGCATGGGCTTTTGCTGCAATGCGCCCAAAAAGGGCTCTTGCTGCCCCGTGCCCTGATCCATCTGTACGGGCATGTGCGCAATTTTATGGTTGCCGAGAACGCAGCGGGCGAGATTGTGGGCTGCTGCGCTCTGGCGCCGGTTTGGGAAGACCTTGCCGAAATATGCTCGCTTGTTGTACGCGACGACCTGCGCCGCATGGGCGCGGGCAGGGAGCTGGTAAACGCCTGTCTGGTGGAGTGCCGGGATCTGCACATCAAAAAAGTGTTTGCGCTTACATACCAGGAGGCTTTTTTTGCCCGCCTGGGGTTCAAGGTTGTGGACAAGAGCGTTTTGCCGCAAAAAATCTGGGCTGACTGCGTGCACTGCGCCAAGTACCCCAACTGCGATGAAACAGCTGTTTATTTTGAACTGGATTCCGCTGCACAGGAAGCAGGAGAAACACATGCCCAAGGCTAAAGAGATCAAGGTCAAAGAACTGAAACCGGTGTTTACGCCGGAACAGATAGCAGCCCGGATCCAGGATCTGGCCCGCGAGATTGACGCAGTCTACGGTGACGAACCGGTAGTGGCGGTATGCGTGCTCAAGGGCGGCTTTATGTTTTTTAGCGATTTGGTTCGGTCTTTGCATAACACGAAACTGGAGCTGGATTTTGTTCGCCTTTCCAGCTACGGCAAGGGATCCTCAAGCTCCAAGCATGTTATTTTCAGCAAGGATGTAGAGATTGACATTTGCGGCAAGCATGTGCTGATTATTGAGGATATAGTGGACAGCGGGCACAGCATGCGCTTTTTGCTGGGCCAGTTTGCGGCCCGCAAGGCCCGCAGCCTGCGCCTGGCAGCTCTGGTCGACAAGGACGAGCGCCGTGAAGTTGACGTTACGGTCGATTTTGCGGGCTTCAAGTTGAACCAGGGGTTCATTGTGGGCTATGGCCTGGACTACGCCGAGCGTTACCGTATGCTGCCCGGCGTGTTTGAAGTGATTCCCGAGTAGGCTTTTCCCGGCTCCGGCAGCCGGTAGGTTTGGAGTATTGGCATGGAAATAAAATGTCCCAGTTGCGCTAGCCGCTTTAATTTGCCGGATCAGCTTGCCAAGCCGGGCGTCAAGCTGCGGTGCTCGGTCTGCAAAACGGTTTTTGCCTACGAGCCAGAGGTCCCTCTGGCGGAGCAGGGCCCCCTGCCCGACATGCCCATAAAGAAAAAACTGCCGCTGGTTAAGCTGGCGCTGGTTTTTGTGCTTGTGCTGGCGTGCGCGGGCGGAGGCTGGTGGTACTACACCACAAAGGGCGCTGCCAAGCAGCAGAGCGAGCAGGACATAGCCAAGCAGGTCGAACTGCTTACCATGCGCAATGTGCGGCAGTACTATGTAGATAACGAAAAAGTGGGCAAGGTCTTTGTTATCGAGGGCAGGGTGGTCAACGAATTTCCGCAGCCAAAGGAACTCATAACCATCGAAGCCGCCATTTACGACAAGGATAAAAAAGCGCTGGCCGTTAAAAAACAGCTGGGCGGCGTGCAGCTTTCACTTTTTCAGCTTCAGGTGCTGAGTGAAAAGGAGATGGAATCCTTCCTCAACAACAAGGTAGAGATCCTTTCCAACAACACCAACGTGCCGCGCGGGGGCGAGGTGCCCTTTATGGTGCTTTTTTACTCCCCGCCCGAAGGTGTGGCTGAATTTGGCGTACGGATAATTGATGCCAGGGATGTGTCCGAACAGGCTGCGTCTGCGGCTGGCGGGTCCGAACAATCCAAGTAAACCAAGCGGCTCCCGGATGCTGGCGCCTGTGCGCGCCCTGCATCGGGGAGCCGTATTGCGTGCATTATCCAGATAACCGGCGGGGCAAGCCGGATCACCGCCGCGACAGCCATGGCGCGGGCGGAGTTTTGCGTCTGTTGATGGTCATGCCTGCTGCGACGCGGCTGGCGTGAAGATGGTTTTGTGGCGTTGGGGCAGCGACTGGTAGGGATACACCGCCCGTGACGCGCTAAGGATGGGGAGTAACCGGCCGCATACCGGGTATGGTGCAACAGGACCACTCTGGCGGGGGTAGTCGCAGCCAATTTTTTGCGAATGAAAAACAATACACAAGAATTAAAAAGAGCCTTGAAAAACAGGCATGTACAGCTCATTGCCTTGGGCGGGGCCATTGGTACGGGGCTTTTCCTCGGCTCGGCGGGCACCATCCAGATGGCTGGCCCGGCTGTTTTGCTGAGCTATTCCCTGGGCGGTTTTATCGCCTTTATGATCATGCGCCAGCTTGGCGAAATGATGGCTCAGGAGCCTGTTGCCGGGTCGTTCAGCAACCTTGCCCATAAATACTGGGGCGATTTTCCCGGTTTGCTGTCCGGCTGGAACTACTGGATACTCTACGTGCTTGTGGGCATGTCCGAGCTGTCGGCTGTGGCGGTGTATGTGCAGTACTGGTTTCCCACTATTCAGCCCTGGCAGACGACGGCATTTTTCTTCTTGCTGATTACGGGCGTCAATCTTTGTCATGTGAGCCTGTTTGGCGAGATGGAATTCTGGTTTGCCTCCATCAAGATTGTGGCCATTGTGTCCATGATTCTTCTGGGCACTTTTTTGCTGTTCAGCGGTCAGGCCGGGCCGGATGCCGCCGTCAGCAATCTGTGGGCGCACGGCGGCTTTTTGCCCCACGGCTGGGAGGGCGTGTTTACGGCGCTTGCGGTCGTGGCCTTTTCGTTTGGCGGGCTTGAGCTTGTGGGCATCGCCGCAGCGGAGACCGACAACCCGCGCGTGACCATCCCCAAGGCTATAAACCAGATCATCTACCGTATTCTTATTTTTTACATCGGCGCGCTGCTCGTGCTGCTGACCCTGCATCCCTGGAGCCAGCTTGGCGCGCCTGTGGACAAGAGCCACTGGGCCCAGGCCATGGTGGCCAGCCCCTTTGTGCAGATTTTTGACCTTATCGGCATCCCCTCCGCCGCGCATGTGCTCAACTTTGTGGTGCTTACAGCGGCGCTTTCGGTTTACAACGGCTGCGTTTACTGCAACAGCCGCATGCTCTACGGCCTTGCGCTTCAGGGCAACGCCCCCAAGGCTCTGGGCACTGTCAGCGCGCGCGGCGTACCGGTGTACGCGCTGCTGATTTCGTCGCTGGCCACGCTGATCTGCGTGCTCATCAACTACGCCATGCCCGGCAAGGCTCTGGGCCTGCTCATGTCGCTTGTGGTGGCCGCGCTGGTCATCAACTGGGCCATGATCAGCCTGACCCACCTCAAGTTTCGCGCGGCCATGGTGCGCGCGGGGGAACTAATCTACTTCAAGGCGTTTTGGTATCCCTTTACCAACTACCTTTGCCTCCTGGTCATGGCCATGGTGCTGATCGTGCTTGTGATGATCGGCGAAGGGTTGTCGGTGATGCTGGCGCCTATCTGGATTGCCTTTGTCTGGGTGGGCTACAAGCTGAAAAAGCAGTCCAAGCACCTGCCGCCCAGCGCATAGCGGCTTTGCCGCAAGCTTCAGCTCTTTTATCCGGTTCAGGCCCGTTTGCCCGCATGTTTAACTGCATGCGGGCAAACGGGCCTGACTGTTTGGGGGACGCGCAGGCTGCCAGCAACTTGCGCGCTGCCTGGCTTGGTCACCCCAGGACATGCAGACTAGCATTGTCTGTCCTCGGCACGCCCTTGCCATCGGATCTCCCGGCTTGACCGTCAGCGTCGTGGTTGAGCACGGTTTGGAATAATTCTTTTACGCACAAGCGGCGCTGTTGGCATCAGCAACAAAATGGCTGACAGCCCGTGACGGGTTGTGGGCAGCGATGCCCAGAGCGAACTCCTGCGCGTAAAGCCGATCTGCGCGGGCGTGACGAAATTTCAGGCCGCAGTTGCGGCGCGGGGGCAGGGAGAGGACGTGCTCAGGCAGCGATTGGTCAGGCAAAGATGAAAGGCGCAGATTTCACAAGTAAGGTGGACAAGTTACGGTAGTCTGGACTTGTTTTAGACGAGCGGCTATTGTCTTGGAACAGGTGAACGGCCATGGAAAAACGCAAAAAGACAATAAAAAAAGGTTCGCGGCTGAACCGCGAACCTGAATTTTCTGGTGGGCCATCAGGGACTCGAACCCCGAACCAACTGATTAAGAGTCAGCTGCTCTACCAATTGAGCTAATGACCCGCATTGCGTGAAGAGGTGTTTACGCTCAAGCGCCCCTGCCTGTCAAGCAATTTGAAAAAAATCAGCAAAAAAGAGATATCGCTTTGAAATATGACAAGTTGGTTGCAACGGCAATCGTCTTTGCCGACCTGCGCTGGCGTGTGCTGCGCGCAAGCCTGGTCGCGCTGATTGCCGCCCTGTTTATGTGCACCGGAGCGCGTGCGGAAAACCTGCACCCGCAGCTTGAAACAGCCCGCGACGGGCAGAATGTGATTGCGGCCCTGCACATTGCGATTCCCGCCGAGTTTCATGCCTACGGGCATGAACCAGGCGAGGCAGGCAGGCCTACCACTGTGGACCTGCTTTTGGAGGGCAGGCGCGTACTCCCTGTGTTTTACCCGGACGGGGCGGTGCAGCGGGATTATTACGACCCCTCGGCCACGGTAAACGTGTACGAAGGCGATGTGACCTTTTTTATCCCTCTGCCAGACAATGCGGCGGGCAAGCCCTTTACGGCCGAGCTGAGCATGCTTTTGTGCTCAAACCGCAAGTGCGTGCCGGTCAACGAAGAGGCGTCAGGCGTGATACCCGCCCCAGCCGGCACTGTAGGCGACATGCCCTGGGGGGCCCAGTGGCAGGCGCTGCGGCATAAACCCCCGGTTGATGCCGCAGCCGCGCAGAACGGCGACCCGCAGGACGAGCCAGGCAGCGACGATGCGGCCTCCGAGGCATGGGCTAAAGAAACGCAGACCTCCGAAGGGGCATGGGCAGATGAGAGCGCCCAAAAACTGCCGCCGCCCGACGGGTTTGACGTGCGCCTTACGCCGCGCTTTTTGGACGACTCCCTTGAAATTTCCGGCTTGGGCAAAGCCCTGCTGTTTGGCATCATTGCCGGGTTGCTGCTCAATGCCATGCCCTGCGTGCTGCCGGTGCTCACCTTCAAGGTCAGCGGCCTGCTGCTGGTGGGCGGGCGCGACGCCGCCGGGCTCAGGCGCTTCAGACAGCACAATTTGTGCTTTGCAGCGGGGGTGATGACGCTTTTCAGTGTTCTTGCCCTTGTGCTGGGGCTGGCCGACCTCATGTGGGGGCAGCTATACCAAAACCAGGCAGTGCTCATGGTAATGCTGCTGGTGGTCTTCCTTATGGGGTTGTCCACGCTTGGGGTGTTCAGCCTGCCGGTCATTGACCTCAAAACCGGGGCGAGCAGCAAAAATCCCTGTCTGCAGGCCTATTTTACCGGCCTTGTATCGACTTTTCTGGCCACTCCTTGCAGCGGCCCCCTGCTGGGCGGGGTGCTGGGCTGGGCTTTTACTCAGCCGCTGATCATTGTCATTGTGGTCTTTTGGGCTGTGGGGCTGGGCATGGCCCTTCCGTACATACTGTTTTGCCTTTGGCCCGACCTTGCGCGCATTCTGCCCAAGCCAGGCGCCTGGATGCACGTCTTTGAGCGCATTGTGGGCTTTATGCTTATGGGGACGGCTCTGTATCTGCTCTCTGTGCTGCCGGTCGAGCGGCACATGCAGGTGCTGACCGTGCTGCTGGTGCTCTCGCTGTGCGCCTGGCTGTGGGGCCAGTATTGCGGCATAACCGCGCCCCCGCTGCGGCGCAGGGTCATGAGCGTTTTGGGCGTGTGCCTTCTGGTGGCATCCGTTTTTTGGGTGCTGCGTCCGGTTGCGCCCCTGCCCCAGTGGCGTCAGTTTACGCCGGAGGCCTTTGAGGCCAACTTGGGCAAAAAGCCCATGCTGCTTGAATTTACTGCCAACTGGTGCCCCAACTGCAAATTTATGGAAGCCACCGTGCTGACAGATGAGCGCATGCGCAAACTGCAGGCACGCTATGGTATGGAACTGGTGCGCGTTGACCTTACCAATGCCAATGCATACGCAGTGCGTCTGCTCGATGCCCTGGGCAGCAAAAGCATCCCTCTCACAGCGCTTTTTTCCGCAGGTGAAGACGCCAACCAACCGCTCGTGTTGCGTGATGTGTACAGCGTCCGCACACTGGAGCAGGCCCTGAGCGAAGCGTATGAAAAATAATGCTCTTTTTTGCGGTATGCCCTATGGTTCTTTACTGCACTGCCGATATTGTCTAATGTGTGACCATACAGCAGTGCTTGAGAAGCAAATGAGAGTTTTGACCCTGCGGCGATACCCCGTTTGATTTTTGGCGCACGACTGCGGCCTACTTGCGACAAGGGAGCAGACATGGATCTGAGTCAGAAAAAACAGGAAGACGAACTTCTGCAACTGGTGACGTTCAGCATCGGTGAAGAAGAGTTCGGGGTGAATATCCTGAAGGTTCAGGAAATTATCCGCACCATGGAAATTACCAAGGTGCCCCGCGCTCCGGAATTTGTGGAAGGCGTCATCAATCTGCGCGGCAAGGTGATCCCGATCATTGATCTGCGTCGGCGCTTTGGTCTTGCCCCCAAGGGGCACGACAAAAACACGCGGATTATTGTCATTGAAATCAACAATATTATCGTGGGCTTTGTTGTGGATGCCGTTTCCGAGGTGCTGCGCATACCCGCGAGCACGGTCGAACCGCCGCCGCCAGTCGTGGCCGGGGTGGACTCGGACTACATCAGCGGCGTGGGCAAGTTGCAGGATCGCCTGCTTATCATGCTTGACCTTGATAAGCTGCTTTCTGGCGACGACATGGAGCTGTTGACGACCGTCTAGTCAGCAGTGCCTGCCTTGGCTTTGTCTGACCTGCTGCTTGATACGCAATGGCCAATGCCGGCATCGGGTATCTCTGATGTCGCGCGCAGAGCGCCGTTGCGGCAGCTTGAGCAGCAGGCGCGTCGCAAGACGGCTTGACAAGCAGACAGCTGAAGATGCCGTAAGATGCCAAAGGGTATTTACCAGACAGGCCGGGCTTTTGCCCGGCCTGTCTGCGTTTGAATCATGGCATGTCTTAAAAAGCCTGAATGCCCCCGGACAAGGTACGGTGAGCTGGAATACCAATGCAGTGTGCGCCGCTATCTGCTGGCAAACGCGTGCCAATGCGGATCTGACGGGCAGTATCGTCGGTCAGGACAGGGCAAGCGGCGCTGCCGCAGAGCTGGTATGAAGGCAGCACCGGGCGCCCGCCCGTCATGCTGGTTTTGGGCGCGCTACAGCTGCAGGGTAACGATTACGGCGGCAGCTGGGCATTTGCGGTACTGCAAAATATAAAAACAGGCGCGGCTTGTTGGCCACCTGGCCGTGCCGACTGCGCGCAAGCACATTTACGGCGAGCGGCCTTCAGGCATTGTCTATTTGTCCAGCGGGGCTTGCCGCACGCGGCGGCTGGAGCGCAAAAAAAGCTCTTCGACAATGGCCTTTTCATAATCCGGGGCAAGGGTCAGGTCTGCATGCAGGGCGCTGCAAAGCAGGCTCTCGAGCTGTTGGGTTTCTTCCCAGATTTCGAGCAGTTCATCGTCTGCCATGGTTTTGACACGTTCCGCAAAAGGCTGTTCGTCTATAAAGGGAATACAGGAACCCATTGTGTTCTCCTACGCTGTCCGCATAAAGGCACTTACGCATTGCTGCGCTAAAAGTATTTGCGCCATCAGGGCGCATCCCTGCGAACCAGGGTGCAGCCCGTCACTCAGGTCATTTGTATAGTCGGGGTTGTTTGCCAGCAGGGTATACACCTGGGCAAACGGTATGCCGCGCCTCTGGCATATGCGCCGCTGCAGGTCGACCAGCAGCGCAATGCGCGTGTTTGCCCGCGTTTCCGTCACTGGCGGCGGGCTGATAGCCAGAGTTGGCGCGACACTAGCCGCCTGGGCCAGCAGATTGTCAAACTGGTCGGCAATCCGCGTTGGGTCGGCAGCCACGCCACCTCCTGGGGCGGCCATGTCCACCACGCCAGTGCAAAACACAAGGCGCGGCTCCATGCCGGGTATAAGCCTGCTTTCCAGCTCAGACCGCCAGCGGGCGGCAATGGTCGCCGTACTGTGCCGCCGTGCGCCCAAGTTGTAAAACGTGGCGCGTGGTATGGAGCACAGGCCTGCCTCGTTCGCCAGCACGGCAAGCCTGCTGGCCCAGCCGCCGGGCATGAGCTGGTCGTTGACGCCCTGCGTCAGCGAATCTCCAAAAAAGAACCAGGCGGGTGTGGCATGCGGCATTGTTTACTCTGGATAGCTCTGGCCGTCTGCAAAAATCTGCGCTGTTTTGAGCAGGCCTATGCGTTGGCGCAGTGTTTCCGGCGTTCCCAATGTTTCAAGCACTGCCATGCAAAATACCAGCGGAGAGAGATAACCGTTACCCCAGTCCGCCACAAATGTCACGGCTTCAACAGCTCCCGTCTCGCTGTGCCGTGGCGACCAGCTGCGCAGCATCAGGCGTATGTCGGCAGTGCGCGGTCCCTTTTTGGTGTCGCGGGTGAACATGCGTTCCGGCAGTTCTGCAAAATCGGCAAAGCAGCGGGCTGCTGCGGCGGTTTCATCCTCTGTGGGCATGCGCAGGGTAAAGGCCTCGGCAACGGCCTGCTCGGTGCGGCGGCTTTTTTCGACCGGCTCCACCCGCATCACGTTCATGCCGGGGGGCAGCAGGGGCCTGAGGCGATCGGCCACTTCCTGCGGGGGCAAGGCCTTGTGCAGGGTAAGCGCAAACCATTCGGCCTGACTTTCTACCCCGACCGGCAGCGCGCGGCCAAACGAAAGCAGCGGCATGGGGTGAAAGCCCTGCGAAAATGCCAACGGCATGGCGGCGCGGCGCAACGCGCGGTCAAGTACCGCCTGCAATTCAAGCTGGCTCAGATAGGCGCTGCCCTGGGCCTTGCTGTGCCATACGCGGTACTGCGCCGCCTTGACGGTCAGCTCTGCCGTAATTTTGGGCGGGCGGCTGGTCTGGGGGCGGCACACGAGGCGGCCGTCAGCATCAAGCGTAGGCGCGTGAGCCGTCTGGTCGCGTTGCGGCAAGATAAGCCTGTTGCGGTGCAGGGGCTGGTCGGGGCCGTCATTTGCCGTGGGGGCGGAGGCGTGCTGCATGCGCGAGGGCGAGGCCTTGGTATCGCACGCGCCGCACTGGCGGCATGCGCCGTAGCGGCAGTCGTCGGTAATTTTTTCCGCCAGCGCCCGCTCTCGCTCGCGCAGCAAAAATTCTTCCGAGATGCCCGCTTCAAGGTGGCTCCAGGGCAGCGCAGCGCCCGGTTCGCGAGGGCCGGTGCAAGCGTCGGCGCTGATGCCGCATTCGTCGAGCGCTTCAAGCCAGGGCGGCAGCGAAAAATGCTCCATCCAGCTCGTAAACACCGCGCCCTTGCGGTAGGCCTTTTCCACCACGTCGGCCATACGGCGGTCAGCGCGGGACAGTATGCCCTCAAGGTGGCTCATGGCCGGTTCGTGCCAGCGCAGCTTGAGGAACTTTTGCCCTTTGAACTGCTGGCGCACAAGGTTGACGCGCCGCTGGATTTCATCCTGTCCGATCTGCGCAACCCACTGAAAGGGTGTAAAGGGCTTGGGCACAAAGGGAGAAAGGGCAGCGGTAACCTGCAGGCGGGGGCCGCCGCGTCCGGCGGCGTCGCGCACCTTTCGGCAGATGTCGGCAATGGCTATAAGGTCTGCGTCCGTCTCGGTGGGCAGCCCTATCATAAAATAGAGTTTTACCAGCCGCCAGCCGTGCTCGAGCAGTTTTTGGGCGTGCAGCAGCAGGCCCTCTTCGGTGACGCCCTTGTTGATAACATCGCGCAGACGCTGGCTGCCTGCCTCGGGGGCCAGTGTAACGCCCGTGCGGCGCAGGTCGGCCATGCGCTCGATGATTTCGTCGTCAATGGAGCCTACGCGCAGCGAGGGCAGCGAAAGGCTGATCTGCTCGCGGGCGCAGCGGTCGAGCACGCCGAAACTCAGAGTTTTGAGCGCCGAAAAATCACCAGTGCTCAGCGAAAGGAAGGAAATTTCGTCAAACCCCGTTTCGTTGAGGCATTTGCTCAGCAGCTCGTTGATATCCTCAAGCGAGCGCTCGCGCGCCGGGCGGTAAACCATGCCCGCATGGCAAAAACGGCAGCCGCGCGTGCAGCCTCGGGCAATCTCGAGCGAAAGCCGGTTGTGCACCGCACCGACGGGCACAACCTGCCGGGTAGGGTAGGCGGCGTTGTTGAGGTCGGCCACAATACGGCGGGAGGGGCGCTGATAGTCGTCGCGCAGCGGCTTGAGCGGAAAAACCGGCTCGCCCCAGGCGGTTGTTTCCTGCTTGAAAAGCGAGGGCACGTACACGCCGGGAATAGTGCGCGACTGCAGCAGCATTTCGCTGCGGGTCCAGCCCTGGTCAAGGGCTGTCTCGAGCATGCGCAGCACGTCGGGCAGGCTTTCCTCGCCGTCGCCAAGCACCATGATGTCTATGAAGGGCGTCAGCGGTTCAGCGCTCAGCAGCGCGCCGCCGCCCGCGATGACCAGCGGGCATTCGGTCAGGCTTTGCGGCCTGTCTTCCATACGCAGGGGGATGCCCGCCAGATCGAGCATGTAGAGCACATTTGTGTAGCAAAGCTCGTGCGTGATGGAAAAGCTCAGGCAATGCATGCTGGCAAGGGGCGTGTCAGATTCCAGGGTGGCCAGCGGGGTGTTGTGGGCGCGCAGTATCTCGGCGGCCTCTTTTTCGGGCGCCATGACGCGTTCGGCCCACCAGTGAGGCACGCTGTTGACGATATTATACAGAATTTTTTGCCCAAGGTAGGACATGCCCACATCATAGGTATCAGGAAAGGCCAGAGCCACGCGCAGGCGCACATCCTCGAGGTTTTTACGGCAGGCGTTGTCCTCAATGCCCGCATAACGGCTTGGTTTGGGCAGTAGGGGCAGCAGGTGGCGCATGTCTATCCTTGTGTGGGTTGGAGAAAAGGCGAGGGGTGCAAAAAGGGCGGCGTTTAGCGCCGCCCCCTGAAGAAGCAGAAAAGCCGAAATGTCAAATGACTTACCCGGCAAATCCGTCCGGCAGGCAGCCGGGCGGAGGTGGCGGGTACGCGGAGGCTTTTCAGAAGTTACTTGATAAGGCCGCTGCCAGAGCCATTGAATGGCTCGGAGCTGAACTGCATCCGGCCAAGGCCGCCGGCCACGGTCAGATTGGTGCAGGCTTCAATATATTTGTCCTGCAGTTCCTTGGGGGTGTTGGCATAGCGATAGAGGAAATTTTTGCCCTCGATGCTGCCGGTAAAATCAGGTTCAAAAGGATAGCCGTAGGGCAGCATCATCATTTGCACGCCCTGCTGGGTGGGAATGGTCTGAATGGTGGCCACCTCGTTAAGGCAGTCCTTTTCGGCGTCGTATTTGCCGATGATCAGTTCACCCGTCACCAGCTTCATCAAACGGATATCGTAAGCCATGCTCAACTCCTCGGTAGTCGTTGGTTTTACCTAGGCATTGGTGAAGCGCATGTCAAGGTATTTTGTGTTGCCATCGGTCATGAAATGAATAGAGTACGGCTATGCAAAATTTTGACGCTTCATCAAATATGCCGCCCAAGACAGCGGCAAAATTGCTGGAACCCGTGCTGGGCTACACCTTTATAAGACCGGAGCTGCTTGATCTTGCGTTGACGCACAGCTCGTGGGCCAACGAGTGCGGCATGGGGCAGAACCATAACGAAAGGCTTGAGTTTTTGGGCGATGCGGTGCTTGAGCTTTGCGTGTCTGCCCAGCTGTATCGTCGTTTTCCTGACGCGCGCGAGGGCGAGCTTACCAAGATGCGCGCGCATCTGGTAAGCACGGTCAGCCTTGCGGAGCGCGCAAGAAAAATCGGGCTTGATACCCTGCTCAAGCTTGGCAGGGGTGAAGAAAGTCAGGGCGGGCGCACGCGCGACGGCGTGCTGAGCGACGCGTTTGAAGCGATGCTGGCAGCTGTGTACGAGGACGGCGGTTTTGACGCGGCCAGGGAGGCTGTGGCGCGGCTTTTTGCCGACCGCTGGCCCACAGCGGCGAGCAAGACCATGCCCAAGGATTACAAAACCAGACTGCAGGAGACCTCGCAGCAGCAGTTTGGCGAGGCGCCCTTGTACACCCGGCTGGGCAGCAATGGCCCAGAGCATGCTAAGGTTTTTGAAATAGGGGTTAAACTGCCGGACGGCAGAGAATTTGTGGCTACAGGCAGCAGCTGCAAAAAGGCGGAACAAAATGCCGCCCAGCAGGCGCTGGATATGCTTGAAACGGCCAAGAGCACCAAAAACAGCTGACACATTCCCCAACATACCCAGCCTGTTACGTGGGCATATTCGGGAATGTCCCGGTCCGGGGGCACAGCCCCCGGACCTCCCATCTTTGGTCTACCACAGCCTAGTTTGTGATGGCCTAACCGCCAATAAGCTTCATGGCCATCTGCGGCAAGGAGTTGGCCTGCGAGAGCATGGCCACCGCTGACTGGGTCAAAATTTGTTCACGCACAAACTGCGTCATTTCCGTCGCCACGTCCACGTCCGAAATACGGGATTCAGCAGCCTGGAGGTTTTCAGCCTGAGTGTTCAGGTTGGTGATGGTGTTTTCCAGACGGTTTTGCACGGAACCGAGGTGGGCGCGGATTTTGTCCTTGGAAACAATGGCCTGCGTAATGGCGTCAAGGGACTTCTGCGCAGCCTCCTGCGTGGACACCGTACCGCCGTCGCGCATATTGCCGCTGGCGTCAAGGGCCTGATTGCCCACGCCCAATGACGAGGCGGTGGCGCTGCCGATGGTGATGTAATAATAGTCTTCGGCAGAGTCGTTGCCCGTGCCAAAGTGCACTTTGAGCTTGCCGCTCGAATTCATGCCGCTGCCATCGTGCGTTTCGGACGAAAGCGCGCCGTTGAGCAGATGGATGCCGTTGAAGTCGGTGGCGTTGGCGATACGGGTAATTTCCGACGCCATGGCCTGATATTCCGATTCGATCATCAGGCGCTGGGTGGAGTCGTACGTGCCGGTTGCGGCCTGTTCTGCCAGTTCCTTCATGCGGGTGAGCTTTTCGTCAACGACCCCAAGAGCGCCGTCGGCGGTCTGGATCATTGAGATAGCGTCGTTTGCGTTACGGGCGCCTTGCTGCAGGGTGGCTATATCGGCACGCTGCAGTTCGCGGATTGCCAGTCCGGCGGCATCGTCGGCGGCGCTGTTTACGCGAAGACCGGACGACAGCCTTTGTGTTGATTTACCCAATGCTGAGTAGTGCGCATTTAAATTTCTGGCCGTGTTGGCGGCCATCATATTATGGTTAATGACCAAAGACATGGGACACCTCCTGGTGGTTGCTAAGCTGTACACGCCAAGATGCAATCCATGTGCCAATAAAAAAAATATAATTATTGCAAATGATTATAAAATGACAGAACAAGCAGGAAAAATTTTCCCCCGGCAAAGGGGAATTTTTGACAGTATATCAGGGCATTCGAAGGCTTGCCCGACATCGGTTTTGTGCATAAGGAACGGCGCATCAGGCCACCGGCTGACTTGCAGTCGACAAATTGTTTCAGCGGCATGCGCGCCATGATTGATCTGCGGATGCCCTGCCTTTGCAACGCCGCAATGCCAAACAGGTAAACCCAGTCTGCGGGTGAGGAGCAGACAGAAAAAAACGTAAAAGCCCCGGCCATGTCTCTTCAAGCTGAGAGACATGGCCGGGGCTTTGGCTATATAAGAAGGAAGCTGTTAGTGCGGAATGATGTTGGCCAAAAAGTCTTTTGCACGCTGGGTGGCGGGGTTGTCGAAAAACTTGTCCTTGGGCGAGTCCTCAAGGATCGCGCCGGTCTCCATAAACAGAACCCTGTTGGCCACCTTGCGGGCAAAGCCCATCTCGTGGGTCACAACCATCATGGTCATGCCCTCGTAGGCGAGTTCAACCATAACGTCCAACACTTCATTGATCATTTCGGGGTCAAGGGCAGATGTTGGCTCGTCAAAAAGCATGGCCACAGGGTCCATGCACAGCGCACGTGCAATGGCCACGCGCTGCTGCTGCCCGCCGGAGAGCTGCGAGGGGTATTTGTCCGTTTGCGGCTCAAGCCCCACGCGTTTGAGCAGCATAAGGCCTTTCTCCATGGCTTCTTCGCGGTTGCGCTTGAGCACTTTTTCCTGAGCGAGCACAAGGTTGTGAATGATGCTCAAATGCGGAAAAAGCTCAAAGTGCTGAAAAACCATGCCCACATGGCTGCGCAGCCGGGCCAGATTGGTTTTTTTGCTGGTCACCTCTGTGCCGTTAACAATAATCTTGCCATCCTGCACAGGTTCCAGGCCGTTGACGGTCTTGATAAGCGTGGACTTTCCCGAACCGGAAGGCCCGCACACAACCACAACCTCGCCCTTGTGTATGCGCGTGCTGCAATGGCTCAGCACATTGAAGTCACCGTACCACTTGGATACGTTTTCCATAATAATCATGGCTTCATCGGTAGGGTTGATCATAGCTTGAGTCTCTTTTTTACCATGGTTACGGTGACTGATACACAGAAGCAAACAATAAAATAGCCCGCGCCTGCAAACAGCACCATATCAATTTCGTTGCCGGTCGTCTTGCCAATGTTGGAAGCGGTACGGAAAAAATCCGCCAGGCCGATGATGTAGACCAGGGCTGTATCCTGAAAAAGAATCATGCCCTGGGTCAGCAGCAGGGGAGTCATAACGCGAAAGGCCTGGGGCAGAATGACGTAGGTGAGCGTTTGCGACTTGGTCATGCCGAGCGCCAGCGCTGCGGAATACTGCCCGCTGGAAACGCTGCGCATGCCTGCGCGGATGATTTCGGCATAGTAGGCCGCCTCAAAGGCGGTAAATGCCACAATGGCGGAGACCAGTCGAATGTCTGTTTGCGGCGAAAGGTTGAAAAACGAACTCAAAAAATGCGGCACAATAAGGTAGAACCACAGCAGCACCATAACAAGCGGTATGGAGCGGAAGCAGTTTACATAGCTCGCCGAAAGCCAGCGCAGGGGCGCGTACACTGAAATGCGCGCGACCGCCAAAAGCGTGCCTATAACCATGCCCAGCGCAATGGCCGTGACCGTGATTTTAAGCGTAACCAGCGCTCCCTGACCGAGTAGGGGCAGGCTCTGCTGAATGATGCTCCAGTCAAAGCTAAACATTTTTGCCTCCTGCACTCGTGGAGGGCAAACGCATCTTGTTCTCCAGCAGTTTCATGGAACGCATGACCACAAAGTTCAGCAGCGCATAGGCAAGTGTCACCGCGATAAATGATTCGTAGGCGTAGCCCGAAAATTCCAACAGCCTGTTGGCCTGGGCGGTCAGCTCAATAAGACCGACTGTTGAGGCAACAGCCGAGTTTTTTACCATATTGAGCATCTCGGAGGTCAGCGGCGGTATGATGATGCGGTATGCGTTGGGCAGCAGCACATGCCGGTAGGTCTGGGGCAGCGTGAGGCCGAGGGCCAGAGCCGCATAGCGCTGCCCGTGCGAAAGCGCCTGAATGCCTGACCGTACCTGCTCGCATACGCGCGCGCCCGTAAAGAAACCCAGCGCGCAGACAGATATGATGAAAAATTGGATATTGGGGTTCAGTTCTGCCTTGAACCACACGCTCGCCCTGTAAGGCAAAAGGTCTGGCGCGGCAAGATACCAGATAAAAAATTGAACAATAAGAGGTATGTTACGAAAAATGGTCACATAGGCTGCGCCGATGTTGCTGAGAATCTTGTTGGGCAATGTGCGTAGAATGCCAAATAGCGAGCCCAGAACAAAAGCCAGAATCCAGGCGCAGACAGACAGGGCCACTGTTGTCAAAAAGCCATCCACCAGCCAGCTGAAGTAGGTGACGTTTCCAAACGGCGCCTGTTCAAAAAATATGCCCCAGTTCCAGTTAGCCTGCATTCTTTGGTTCCATCCCTAGTGTAAAAACATATATCAAGTGCTGCGGGCTGAACCGCATGTGCTGACGCGCTGCAAGCAGCGCGTCAGCACACACCAAAATCAGTTCAGGGCCTTGTCGTTGGGGGCCTTGAAAAGAGCCTTCATTTCGTTGGACATTTCAAAGTTCATGTTTATGTTCTTGGGCGGAATGGGCTGCATGAACCAGCGGTTGTACGACTTTTCGGCGTCGCCGTTCGCCTGTTCGGCGGCGATGGTGGCGTCAACCAGCTTCTTGAACTGGGCGTCGCCCTTGCGCACCATGCAGCCGTATGCTTCAAAACTCTGCGGCGTGCCAACGATGATCCAGTCGGTGGGCTTTTTGGCCTTGGCGCGTTCGCCCGCAAGCAGGGCGTCGTCCATAAAGAAGGCCACAGCGCGGCCCGATTCAACAGTGCGGAAGGCGTCGCCGTGGTCTTTAACGCTGATGATGTTGATGGCGAGGCCCTTGTCGTCGTTCATCTTGTTCAGCAGTTTTTCGGAGGTGGTGCCCGAGGTCACGGCTACGTTTTTGCCCTTAAGGTCGGCAAAATCCTTGATGCTCGAGTCTTTGTTGACCAGCAGACGGGTGCCGATGATGAAAAAGGTGTTGGAGAAGTCAACCTGCTGCTGACGTTCCAGGTTGTTGGTGGTGGAGCCGCATTCAAAGTCAAAGGTGCCGTTTTGCAGAAGGGGGATGCGGTTCTGCGAGGTGATGGGCACGTAGCGAACCTGCAGGTTGGGCATGTTCAGCTGCTTTTTGACGGCGTCAACGATCTTGCTGGAGTAATCCTGGGCATAGCCGATAACATTCTGCTGCAGGTCGTAGTAAGAAAAAGGCACGGAGGATTCGCGGTGACCCACCACGATAACGCCGGTATCCTTAATTTTTTGCAAGGTTCCGGTGAGTTCTTCTGCCTGGGCCTGACCGCCCTGAGCGGAGGTCAGAAGAAGCAGAGCCGCCAAAGCGGACAAAATGGATTTTTTCAGCGCCATGGGTTCCTCCTGAATTGGCATTTACAAAAGGCGACGCCACGTTTGCCAAATTATAGCGCCGCGCAAGAAAATAGTTGAGCAAAAACGTGTCAGAAGCGCCCCGAAGCACCGCGCCTGCGGGCCGCTCCATGGGTGAATGCCCGGGGGCGTTTTGCCAGACGGTTTTTACCGGTTCTCCTGCCAGAGTACACAGCCTGCACACATCAGACGCGCCAATATGGGCAGACAAACATGCCGGATGCGCATCACGATTTTTAACGCACGCCGAATCACGCCACTGTAAACGATAACGCATCAATCAGCAAAGAAAAATACTATCAAGCCATACGGACGCATAACGTCCCATGGCTCGATGCTGATTGGTGCCTTGGGGGGAAAAGGCGCCTCCGCACGTAGGCGTGCAGAAACCACAAATGCTGGCGGTAAAATACCTGCTGCAGAATTGTCGCTAAACTACCTCGTTACAATTATAAATATTGAGGGTGGTGTCAATAAGTCCGTGGCCTGTCCATGGCTGTGCTGCCTTGCTAACGGCTGTTTTTGGGGGCCTTCAAACTGTGCGTTTTTTTTATTTTGTCTCTGCTGACGCCGCTTGTTTTGTCCGATAAAGGATAATATGATCAAAATGCTTGGTTTGTGTCTTTGCCATTGTCCGTAGCACCCCCGGAAGCCTGTTTCTCCAAAGGATGAGTTTATGGTTTTTATTCCACACGTTTTTGCCTTTATTCTGCTGATGATTTTGGCTTTTGCAGGCAATTTGGGCGGATTTTTATGGGCTGCCTGGGCGGGGGTTGCTGCCTGCATGGTCGGCGACGCGCTCTTGCGGGTACGTTTACTGGCTGCCGCCGGGCAGATGCGCAGGCAGATGGAGGCCGCTATCGATGATGCCGGTACGGGCGGCGGTGCACGTGCGGGTTTGGGCGCAAGCGCAAGCAATGCCGATCTGCTTGCCCTTTGTCTTGAGCGCCTGCGCAGAGCGGAATCGAACCTTGCCGCAGAGCGTGTGCGTGCGGCGGAGCTTGAAACCGCTGGCGGGGAACTTCAAAACAGCCTGCGGGATGCGCAGGCTGAAAAAGCCGCGCTGCTTGAAAAATTTGCCAGTGGCGATGCCGTGCTGCGCAAAGCCCATACGGTTTGCACCAAGCTCTCTGCTGAAGCGCAGCATCTTGCGACGCTTGTTTCAGAGGTTAATCAGGGGGTAGGCGTGCAGCGTGACCGCCTGAACGAAACCGGCGGCGCCATGGAAGCGGTTGCGCAGGGTGCGCAGGAGTCCTCCATGCGCGTGCGCGAGGTTTCGGAAAACGCCCACACGGCCAGCGCCAGCGCGTCGGCCAGCAAGCAGGAGGTAGACGGTGCTGTGGCGTCCATTGATAAGCTCAAGGACACCATTGTACTGCTCAAGGAGGCCATGGCTGGCCTGGGCGAAAAAGCCAGCAATATTGGCAAGGTAATGGCGGTGATCAACGAGGTTGCCGACCAGACCAACCTGCTTGCCCTGAACGCGGCCATCGAAGCTGCCCGTGCGGGCGAGGCCGGGCGAGGGTTTGCCGTTGTGGCGGACGAGGTGCGCAAACTGGCGGAAAAAACCATGGGCGCCACCAAGGAAGTTGAAGAAGCCGTAACCGCCATACAGCAGGAAACCCGGCGCAATGCGGAAACCGTAGAGGCGGCGGCCCATCTGGGTGTTGAGGGGGCTACGTCGGCCTCGCTGGCGGGGGGGCGTCTGGGCGAAATTCTTGAAGCCATCTCGGGCACCGCCCAGCATCTGCAGGCCGTGGCCGCTACCGCAGGCGTGCAGTCAAACAATATTGAAGACGCCAACAAGGCTCTGGAAGAAATCCGTATAGTGGCCGAGCAGACCTCCGGCAACATGCAGGTTTTTACCGCCGCGCTTTTGACTTTTCAGGGCGGCATGGAAGAGCTGGACATGATTGTCAACGCCATGGTCAGCGGCGATTACGAACGGGCGGCATCAAGCAAATTTGTGCAGTGGACGCCGCGTATGGAACTGGGAATCAGCGAGATAGACCGCCAGCACCGCATGCTTGTCGACTATATCAACGACCTGCACAGCGCCATGTCCAACCATCGCAGCGCAGAAGAACTGCTGGGCATACTGCACAAGCTGCATGATTACACCAGCACGCACTTCAGGGATGAAGAAAAACGCTTTGTCCATACAGATTACCCGTCTGTCAAGGATCATCTCCAGATCCACAGAGAGTTTGAAGCAAAGGTTGATGAAGTGGAGCGCGGCATAAAGCAGGGCACAGTCACCTTGAGCATGGATCTGTTGTCCTTCCTCAAAGACTGGCTGGTGCAGCACATAATGGGCATGGATGCGCAGTACGTGCAGTATGTCAAAAAAGGCGCCAGGGCCCCAGTCCGCAAGGGACGATAAATTGAGCTGCGTCAGGTAGCTGGCTCATTGAATCATGGCCCGTCTGGCCCCCGGTGCACTTGTTGCGCTGGCGGTTCAGACGGGCCTTTTGCTGTCCAATGCGGCACTGCGGGCTTTGGCTTGCGCAATGCCCGTAAATTATTCATTGTGTTCATGCCCGCTTACCCTCGCAATCCCATAAGGTCTGCCGGTCAGATTCGCCCCATCGCGGCATTGCAGCTGATCTTTTAATTGCCGGGCTTTGGGGATGCTGGACATGCCAGCTGCGGCGGCTCAGCGCGGTGTTCTGCACCTTTCCAATACCGGCGTCTCACGGGCCTTGCCAACAGGCAAAAATTTTCCAGCGCCCTGTCTGAGGCAATGACGGACTCGCATCGGTACGAGCGCCCTTTTCCCTTGCTGTTCTTGATGTGGACAACGTAACGTGTGTTAACGACACCATTTGGTCATCTTGCGGGCGATGCCGTGCTGCAACCCTGAGCGCCATTACCCTGAGGGCGCTTCGCCCCGGCAACATGGCGGGCCGTTGGGGAAGCGAGGAATTTCTTGTGCTTCTGCAAGATACCGCAGCAGCCGAGGCGCTGGAGCTGGCCGACAAGCTGCGGCGCAGCCTCGGCGGGCACGATTTTGCCGACGGCCTGCGTTGCGCCGTCAGCATCGGCGTGGCGGTAATGCGCCGCGAGGAACACCGTTGACAACCTTATCCATCGTGGGATACGGCCCTGTACAGTGCAAAAATGCAGGCAAGAACAGGGTGATGATGAGCCAGGCTGTTTGTGCGTGCGCCGCAG